>JBMOKZ010000001.1:0-6104 GCA_049324195.1 Candidatus Zixiibacteriota bacterium
AAAAGATATAATATGGAGATAAAATGAAAAAAGATTGGTCATATTTAACCAGAATTACCGGCAGTAAACCGGTGACGGTGGAACGGGTGAGAATTGACAGCGAGGATTTGGCCGTCGAAGGTTATTTCGAATTGCCGCCGCTGGCCAGGCTGAAGACCGAAGATCAGGTTTTTGTGGCGGTGTTTGTCAAAAGCCACGGTTCCATCAAACAGATGGAGAAATATTTCGATGTCAGCTATCCGACCATCAAAAGCCGGCTCAATCGAATCGCCGAGCAGCTTGATTTCGTGACAGTTGAATCCGAGCCGGACCGTTCCGGGATTTTGGACCGACTTGAGAGCGGAGAAATAAATGTTGAACAAGCGATAAAATTATTGGGAAAGGAAAAAGAAAATGAGTGAACAGAGAAAACAGATCCTTCAGATGCTGGCCGACGGAAAAATCACGGCCGACGAGGCGGAGCGGTTGATTAACGCCCTGGGCGAAGTCAGAGTCGATTCCGCGCCCCCGGTCGAACCCGAAGCTAAAAGCAACGGGAAACCGAAATTCCTGCACGTAAAGGTGAACGCCGAACCGGGGAGTCATCACCGGCACGAGAATGTCGATATCAAAATTCCCATCATCCTGCTTAAGGCGGGGCTGAAACTGGGATCGATGATGCCGGATAAAGTGAAAGGGGAGATACATACCCGTCTGGCGGAGAAAGGATTCAATTTCGATTTGCACGATTTGAAACCGGACCAGATCGATGGGCTGATCCAGGCGCTGACGGAGAGTTCGATCGATATCGACAGCGACCGGGAGAAAGTCCGGATTTATTGCGCGTGATTGGAATTGAATGAGAGAGTATCATCCCTCGGCTCAGCTTTGGATGACAACAAATACAAGGGCAGGATCCCCGTGATCCTGCCTTTTTGGGTCGAAACCCTTGTGATTTCGACCATTTTATTTGTAGGCAAAGTATTAAGTGTCGAAACCGTAATGGTTTCGATCTATTGAAATAGACTTTTATTAAAAACTCTCGGTGATACGGCGGCAGAAATACAGCCCGGCTCCCGTCCCGACCATGCTGAGTAAAAACGCAGTCATAATCCCGACATGATAACCTATCCACCAGTCGAGCCAGCTTCCGATAATTGTCCCGGTGACAACAATGATTTTTTTCATAATAATACCGTTAGATAAAATTGCCCGATAATTAATAATTCGGATGCAAATGGCGGAATTTTTATGCTTAAAATCGAGTAGTTAAAACCTGTGAGTCAAACTTCTGCCGGATAAGAGATATTGCTATCCGCTATATACAACCCGGCAAACCGAATCATAACGGGCTGATTGAGCGGTTTAATCGAACCTAGCGGAAGGAAGTGTTCCCCTGCGCTGTCAGGAAGGGATACCTGACGGCGCGTTTTTAAGAATAGTCAAGCCCCAAGTAGACTACAATAAATTCCGATTTAATTTCAAAGCGTTTAATACCCTCCTTTACTCACCAATCAAGATACCCCGCTCCGTTTTTGCAGTCAGGTACTATGGCCAATACGACATAAAAATGTGATGTAAGCATTAAGTAATTCAACGGGTTATAGCGAGTACAAATATGTGATACCTTCCGCCTGGAAATTTGTTATAATACATATAAGATTATTAACCGACAATTTTATTATCAGGACAGATATTTCATGTGGAAAAATACGGATATTAAAATAAGTGAAAATTCGCTCGCCGTACTAAAACGGCGCTATCTCATAAAAGACGCCGAGGGCCGGCCGATTGAAACTCCCCGGGAACTCTTTATCCGGGTGGCGAAATTCATCGCCGAGGCCGACCGGAACTACGGCGCTGACAACGAGCGAATCGACAAAACCGCCGAGAGTTTTTTCGAAATCATGGCTGGACTCGAATTCATGCCCAACTCGCCGACTTTAATGAATGCCGGACGGCCGCTGGGACAGCTTTCGGCCTGTTTTGTCCTCCCGGTGGGTGACTCGATGGAAGAGATTTTCGAGGCCAACAAAAACGCCGCTTTGATTCACAAGTCCGGCGGCGGGACGGGTTTCTCGTTTTCCTCACTGCGTCCCAAAAACTCGGTCGTGGCCTCGACCTCGGGCGTAGCCTCGGGGCCGGTTTCGTTTTTGAAAGTTTTCAATTCCTCGACCGAGGCTGTCAAGCAGGGCGGTACCCGCCGTGGCGCCAACATGGGGATTTTGCGGGTGGACCATCCGGACATTCTCGAATTTATCGCCTGCAAGGACGACCCCGGCGAAATTACCAATTTCAATATTTCGGTGGCGATTACCGACGCCTTCATGACCGCTGTCAAGAACGGCGCCTTTTATCCGCTTTATAATCCGCATACGGAGAAGACTCACGTTGTTGACGGTCACGAGGTTTATCTCAACGCCCGCGAAGTATTCGATAATATTGTCGAGCACGCTTGGCAAACGGGCGAGCCAGGGGTGGTCTTTATAGACCGGATGAACGCCGCCAACCCGACCGCACCCTCGGAAACCATCGACGCCACCAACCCCTGCGGCGAACAGCCCCTGCCGCCGTACGATTCTTGTAATCTCGGTTCGCTCAATCTTGGGGCGTTCGTCAAAACTCCGCTGCCGGATGATTATGCTCTTACCGATGCCGCTCGGGGGGTTGACTGGGAGCGGTTGGCCGTGGTTATAAGGCGGGCTGTGCATTTTCTCGACAACGTCATCGACATGAACAAATACCCCATCCCGGAAATCGAAAGCCAGACCAAAAAGAACCGGCGGATTGGCCTGGGGGTAATGGGCTGGGCGGATATGCTGGTCAAGCTCGGTTTGCCGTACAACAGCGACGAAGCTTTCGCGCTCGGAGAAAAAATCATGGAATTCGTCCAGACCGAGGCGAAGAACCATTCCTCGGAGCTGGCCAAGACGCGGGGGAAATTCCCCAACTGGGAAGGTTCCGTGTATCGCCAGCAGGGTATCGCCATGCGCAACGCAACGGTGACAACGATCGCCCCGACCGGGACAATTTCGATTATTGCCGGCTGTTCATCGGGTATTGAGCCGTACTATTCCATTGCTTTCGAACGGAACGTCATGGACGGCACCCGTCTGACTGAGGTCAACCCGCTGTTCGAGCGGGCGGCGCGGGAGCACAATTTTTATTCGCCGGAATTGCTCGATAAAATAGCGTCCTGCCGGACGCTGAAAAATTTCAGAGATATCCCAGACTGTGTCAAAGCAATCTTTCTGACGGCGGCTGATATCAAACTCGAGGACCATGTTCGGATGCAGGCCGTGTTTCAGAAGAACTGCGATTCGTCGGTTTCGAAAACCATCAACCTGCCCGAGACGGCAACGGTGGATGATGTCCGCTCGGCGTACACTCTGGCTTATGATGCCGGCTGTAAAGGGGTGACCATTTACAGGGATAATTCCCGCCCTAACCAGGTGCTGGCGACGGTCAGGGAAGACCGCGAAACCAAACCGCAGCCGGAACAGGTCGAAAAACGACCGAACCTTCTGCCGGGCTTCACCGAGAAAATACGAACCGGGTACGGCAACCTGTATATTACCGTCAATACCCGCGAGGGCAAACCGTTCGAGGTTTTCGCTCATATCGGGAAGTCCGGTTATACGACCATGGCCGATACCGAGGCTATATGCCGGTTGATTTCGCTGGTTTTACGCTCTCATGTTCCGGTTGAGCAGGTTATCCGGCAGTTGCGGGGGATAGGCGGTTCCAACCAGGTTTTCGGCGAGGGCGGCAAAGTTTCCTCGATTCCGGACGCCATCGCCCAGGTGCTGGAAAAGCATTTCGGAGCGGGACTGACGGAAATTGACGGGAAAGCATCACAGCCCTCGGAAATCTGCCCGGAATGCGGCGGGGCGATGACTTTCGACGCCGGCTGTTTTTCCTGTCCTTCCTGCGGTTATTCAACCTGCTGATGTTGCCGATATATATACGATAGAGAATCAAACCGAGTTAGAAGAGTATGTCCAGTAACTATATACCGGCCGGCAGGACCTCGAAAATCGAGAAGGAAGGTCTGGCTCTTCAGATTCAGACCGAGTATTCGGGCCGGCCGACACCGCAGATAACCACGACCATTATCAGGGATGGTCAGGTGGTGCACAAAATCCGGAGGGATCTCGAGCGGCCAATCGGTTCGGTCGAGGAACAGAACCGGATGGAAATCACCATGCAGAAACAGCATGCCGATGTTCTGGATATCATTCAAAGCGAATTTTACAATCCGATGAGGTTTGGTCATGAGGCCGTAAAGAGCCACAATCGCCCTCCCTTGCGGGAACGGCTGGCGAACATCCCCGGTGTCAAAAAAATATTTACGGTCGACAACGACGGCAATTTCAAGACCGAGAAAGGTTCCAAACAGTTTCAGCAGATGTTCGCCCCGATATTCAAAAATATGCAGGAGCTGATGAAACTGTTTTCGCGCCTGCCCGGGGTAGGGAAAACCCGCGAGAAAGGTGTGTACGAAATCGACCGCGACCGACTATATTTCATTTCGGTCGGCACTGAATGTTATTTCATGGTGGTCAAACGCAAGGACGCCGAGGTCGATTACGAACAGGCCATCAAGGCGGCCATCAAAGAAGACCCGTTCGAATAATTAAATCAGGGATGAAGTATTACTGAATAGACAAGGCAGAGTTTTTAAACTCTGCCTTGTCTATTGCCTTTATCGGGGGTTTTATCGGTTTCTTTTATTCGCAGTTACAGGACGGTGCTGGTTCGTACCTGCATTTAAAGTTATAATACGGCTGCCCCGGTGTTAAATATCTGCATTCCTGACCCCAATAAGGTTTGCCATCAGGGCCATACATTAGAACCGGGACCCAACTACCGTAACCGACACCTCCGCACCAGTTAGTGTAAGTGCAGCAGATGTATCCGGTGATAGGTTGGTCCGGATCTGTCGGTTCATCGTTCAGGTTGTTATCAAAAGCCAGGACTTGAAGTGAAAGGGCAAAAGTGAAGGAAAAAATCAAAATCAAAGTCAGACCGAAAAGAAGATAACGTTTCATATTCTCCTCCTTCGATTGTTTAAGGTTAGTAATCCCCGACAAAGAACAGTAGAAACTGATTTTCTATGGCTATGTTTTTTTAACGAGCTCTCTGTGCTCAAGAACCGGATTAAATCCGGTTTATCGGTTTCCTTCGATAATGTCGATTATATCTTCCCTGCTCAAGGGTTCCAAAATCAGATCCGTTACTATCAGATCCTCATTGATTACAATATTGAAAGGATAAGTAAAAATATTCAGCCGGTTGTTGTATTCAGCTCGGTGGTCGTAAAGAATCGGGCAGGTAAGTCCTGCCAGATCGGGTATTTCCTCGATAAGGCGAGGATTCCCCGGGGAAATCATGATGAAATATTCCTGCTCCTCGGGTGTCGGAGCGTTTAGTTTGATTGTCTCCATTTCATCGTTGCAATAATCGCATTCAGGTGCGAAAAAACAAAGATTTGTTTTTTCCCTTACAATATCCGATAATCTGACCGGAGTGCGATAAAGGTCTTCAAAAACGTGGTCAGGAAGGGTGTCCCCGACGGCGATTGAACCCATTTTATTGAGGATTCCCTGCGTTAAGGCTTCCTTTTTCTCCTCATTTATTTTTTCTCTTTCAGCTGTCTTTTGATGATTGATATATGCGGCGACTTTGACCGCAGAGAAATAACCGATGGCGACTACCGCAGACACAGTGATAAACGCCAATAAAACCAGTCGCACTCGTTTCATGGATGCCCTCCGTCAGGTAAGAATTAATTTACCCATTGATTTAAATTTTCTTCGGATAACGCCGGAATGTCAAACTATGCTTCGTAAAATATATTGGTAATATCCCTAACTAACGATGCCGGTATTAGATATTTCGTTTGGTTTCCTTCACGAGCTGTGTATAATAAGTATATTGAAAATCCTCGGGGCTGTCAAGACATAAAACTTATAAAACAGGTATAGTTTTATTTTGCGGAATATTCAGCGATTGCCATGCGAGTCCTTTTGTGAATTGGTGGTTCCTCACGGGGTCGATGTTGAATTTATTGGCATGAATTATGGGGCATCTGGCGGTAGCTGTCTTGAATGATTAAAATTTTT
>JBMOKZ010000001.1:6114-34689 GCA_049324195.1 Candidatus Zixiibacteriota bacterium
ATTGCCCTATTTTACAAGTAATTTAGATATTGCTTATGCCAGAAGAGACAACGCGACATACCAAACAAGGGGCGCTAATAGTTGCCACTTTCAGTTCTTTCCTCGGTCCGTTCATGGGGTCGTCGGTTAACGTCGCCCTGCCGTCCATAGCCGCAGAATTTTCCATGGGGGCGGTCCTGATGGGCTGGGTCAACACCGCTTTTTTGCTGGCGGCCGCAACCTTTATCATCGCCTTTGGACGGCTCGGCGATATTTACGGCCGGAAACGTATTTTCATATGGGGTCAGTTTTTCTTTATTATCTCCTCGGTTTTGATTGCCCTGTCGGTGTCCGGGACGATGCTTATTTTCAGCCGGGTGATTCAGGGTTTCGGGTCGTCGATGATTCTGGCCACCAGTATGCCGATTTTGATATCCGTTTATCCTCCCGGCGAGAGGGGGAAAGTGCTGGGCATCGCGGTCGCGGCGGTTTACATGGGTCTTTCGACCGGTCCGTTTATCGGCGGCATAATCACCCAGCATCTCGGCTGGCGCTATATTTTCTGGTTGAATCTTCCGTTGGGGTTGCTGCTTTTAACAGTGGCGGTGTTCATGCTCAAAGGAGACTGGGCTGAGGATCGGGAGACCAGGTTTGATTTCGCCGGCTCGGTCATTCTCGGAGCGGCTCTGCTGGCGACCATGTACGGCTTTTCGACCCTGCCGTCGCTGGCGGCGGCGGGGCTGGTGGTGCTGGGTCTTCTCGGAATTTATATATTCGTCCGCTATGAGTCGCGCATCGATAACCCGGTAGTCAATCTCGACCTTTTCCGCCACAACGCCGTGTTCGCTTTTTCCAATCTGGCCGCTCTGGTCAATTACGCCGCTACCTTCGCGGTGACTTTCATGCTCAGTATTTATCTCCAGAAAATAAAAGCTCTTAACCCCCAGGAAGCCGGGTTGGTGCTGATTGTGCAGCCGATTATTCAGGCGGTGCTATCACCGCTGGCCGGTCGGTTTTCAGACCGTATCGAGCCCCGAACGGTAGCTTCGACCGGCATGGCTCTGACTTTCATCGGGCTGGTGATGCTGTTCTTTCTCGATTTCGGAACTTCGATGACATACATTCTCGGTGTTCTAATATTGCTTGGAGTCGGGTTCGCCCTGTTTTCCTCACCCAACACCAACGCCATTATGAGCGCCGTCGAGCGGCGTTATTTCGGCGTGGCCGGGGCGATGGTCAGCGCCATGCGGCAAATCGGGATGATGGTGTCGATGGGCATCGTGATGCTGATTCTGGCGTTGCTTCTGGGACAGGCGGAGATTGAACCGGAAAATTTCGGGGCGTTCGTGAACAGCATGAAAATTGCCTTTATCGTTTTCGCGGTGTTGTGTTTCGGGGGGATTTTTGCTTCCCTGGCCCGGGGCAAGGTCATAAAAGCGGCTGGTAATCAGCTTTGATTTTAAAGGAAAACAAAACCGCCGATACATATGCTCTCGTATCGGCGGGTAATTTAAGCGGAGAGAGATAAGATTTGAAACGACTCCCAAATTTGCACGGTAAAGGGTTTTTACAGCCACTTATCGCGTTTAGTTTCGCTACCGGGCCGAAGCGCCGGGTCACGGCGTTCACGCAGCGATCAAGAGACGACCTTCATTAGTGGAGTGTTAGAGAATTTCAAATAGTTCTCTCTCCTTAAATTTGTTTCGTCTGATAACAAATACGAAAAATTAAACGGATAAAGCAATAAAAATATTCTGCATTTGCCTAAATGTCGAAAATTTAATATGTTCCGTAAAACCCGTAAATAAGGGATATTGACAGATATGGTCAAATCACTGGGCGTGGATATAACGGAAATTTCCCGGATTAAAGCGGATTTGGAAAAATTCGGGGAACGTTTTGTGCGCCGCATCCTCGGTCCCGAGGAAATAAAAACTTACGAGCTACGACGTGACAAGGACAGTTTCCTGGCCGGGCGCTTCGCCGCCAAGGAAGCCTGCATCAAGGCGCTGAGCGCATATCTCGAGGAACGGCCGCCGTTGGACGCCATACAGATTATCAACGACCCGGCTGGAAATCCCTTTATCAAGTTCACCGCTGATATCGTCGCCCGTCTTAACGGCGCGAGAACACTGGTGAGTATCAGTCATTCCAGGAACAACGCCGTGGCCGTTGTCATATTCGAGGAGGATAAATGAATCAGGAAGAAATTCTGCAGCTGTTCAAGGATTCCGGAGCATTACTAACCGGTCACTTCAAACTGACTTCGGGACGCCATTCCGATGTTTATTACGAAAAATTTACGTTGTTAAAAAATCCGGCAATCTGTACCAGAATCTGTGAGGCGATGGCCGAAAATTTCAGGAACCTGGATGCGGTAACGGTGGTCGGTCCGACCACCGGGGGGATTATAATTGCCTACGAAGTTGCCCGTTATCTGGGTATTGAATCGATTTACGCCGAGGCGGGGGAGACCGGACGGGTGTTCAAACGCGGGTTCTCCCTGGAAAAAGGCCAGAAAGTTATTATTGTCGATGATGTTCTGACGACCGGCCGCTCGATTCGCGAGGTAATCGAGCTGGTTAAAGCCTATGGCGCGGACATTGTCGCGATCGGGGAACTTCTGGACCGGTCGGGTGGAGCGGTTAAATTCGAATATCCGTTTTATCCGCTGGCGACGGTTTCGGCCGACAGCTGGGAACCCTCAAAATGTCCGTTGTGCGCCCGCGGAGAGGAAATCACCCAGCGGGGCAGCCGCAAATTTTAGCATAAAAAAAGTCCGCCGCAGCGGACTTTTTTTTGGCAAGAAATTACTCTTTGTTGATCCTCAGACCGGATCCTCGATGGTTTCCGGCTGCTTTTCCGAAATCGGGAACGTAATCTGGATAGTGCTGCCAACCTCGGGCGTGGAATCGATATGCAGTTCCCCGCCGTGATATTCGATAATTCGTTTGCAGACCACCAGACCGAACCCGTGACCGTTTTTCTTGGTCGTGAATTTTTCGTTGAAGGCTTTTTTCAACAATTCCGGCGGGAACCCCACCCCGGTATCGCTGATTTTGAATACGAACCGGCGCTGTTCGGGACGGCTTTCCACCGAGACGTTAATATCCCTTCTTTCCCGACCCGCCGTGGCATCGGCGGCGTTGTTGAACATATTGTACAAAAGTTGCATGATCTGAGTGTTGTCGGCTTCGAAGGGCAGATTGTTATCGAGTCGGTCCACCGTAATCCTGACCTCGCGGAACCGTTTCTGGGGTTTGAGGTAGTCGATAACTTCGGTGATCAGTTTGTCGAAATAGATAGTGTCTTTCTGGGTTGAAATCGGCCGCAGGTCCATCAGTCCCTTGGTAAAGGTCTTGATTTTTTCGATAGTTTCCGTCATGGTGGTGGTGTATTTGTTGAATTCTTCGCCGTGTTTTTTCTTGATATGGAAATCCAGCAGGGACAAATTGCCGGCAATTACGCCCAGGAAATTGTTCAGCTCATGGCCGATCTCGGCGGAAATCTCACCCTTGGTGGCCATCTTCTCCAGTTGAATCGTCTCGTCCTGCAACTCTTTCAGACGGGTGTAGGCTTTCTGGGTTTCTTTCAGCAGGGAGAGGTTCTCGAGCGTTATTCCGAGCCAGATACCGGAGATGGACAGGAATTTAAAATCCGCTTCCTTGATTTTGACGGTGTCATTGTCGAATCCGAGCATAATCAGCGCCTTGAAACCATCGGCCCGATTGACCGGAACGATGACCATCTGACTGTTTTGGTTCATCCAGGTCGGGTTGATATAGGGGATTATTTCCGGGTTGGGATTCTTCAGGTATATCGGGTTTTCCTCGTAACTGGTAATAATCAACGGTTTGTTGTTTTCGTTCGGGTCGATTTTTTTCAGAGTGTCGTACAGCGGCTGTTTGGGATGTTCCTCGTGTCTGGTCGCGTCACCCTCGATTGTCACCAAACAGTATTTGTCTTCTTCCTGGTGCCAGTACAGGATAGCGCCGTAATCGGTATGCTGATGAACGAGCGCGAATTTCAAAAAGGAGGCGGTGAGCGAACTGTGGTCGTCCGCCTGGTGCAGCATCTGGTTCAAATCCGACAGGGAGCTGAGCTGATGGTCGGAGCTTTTTTCCTCGGCTTCCTTCTTTATTCTGATGGCGTCCTTGACGGCCTTTCTGATTTCGGAGATTTCAAAAGGCTTCATGATATAGTCGAATGCGCCCTGTTTGATGGCGTTTTTGGCGGAATTCAGATTGGCGTAACCGGTCATGAAGATAACGCCGATTTCGGGCAGGATTTCACGGGTGCGTTTAATCAACTCGATCCCGTCAATCCCGGGCATTCTGATATCGGAGATAATTAAATCGAACGGTTCCATTTCGATAAGGGCCAGGGCGTCCTCGCCGTTGGATGCCGTTTTGATATAGTACTCCTCATCTTCGAGCGTATCGCAGATAAGGGAGAGGACGATTTCCTCGTCATCGACCACGATAATTTTTACGGTGTCCTGATTTTCAGTCATGATGTCTTAATGGTGTTTAGGATTTTTCCGATTATCTCTCTTAGCTGTTCCAGTTCGAAAGGCTTTTTAAGATGGTAATATGCACCGGCTTTTTTAGCCCTTTCAGAGAGGTGATCCGGAAGGGAATCGGTCAGGATAAATTGGATATCCGGTTTTTGAGAAGATATCTCCGTAAAAATTTCGTAACCGTTCTTATCGGGCAGATGAATGTCACAGATACAGATATCGAATGGTTCGTAAATCCCCTTGTGAATTCCTTCCCGGCTGTCACCGGTAGCTTCGACCTCGAAGCCCTCGTCAGTCAGAAAGTCGCAGAGGAGGTCGCGCATCACTTTCGAGTCGTCAATAATAAGTATTCTAGCCATAATTATCTCAACTCCCCAGGATTTTGGAGACCGTTTGCAACAGCTCTTTGATACTAAAAGGCTTGGAAAGAAAAGCGCTGGCTCCATTGTTGACCGTTTGACTGACGGCGTACAGACTGGAGTATCCTGAAATTACAATCACTTTTGTCTCCGGCTTGTTTTCGTTAATGTATTTAACAACTTCCTCACCCGGTATGGTCGGCATCCGCAGATCCGTAATGACCAGGTCGAAGCGGTTGTCTCTGATGTTGTCAATCGCTTCATCGCCGTCGCAGGCGATGCTCAATGAATAACCGTCGAGTACTTCAACCAGGAAATCCCTGATATTTTCGTCGTCCTCGACGATTAATATTGATTTCTGCCTAAGTGCTTCCATAGGTGCCGGATTACCTATTTCTCTTCAATTTTTTCTTCTTCTTCTATTTTATCGGACTTCCGAGTCGGTTTCTGTACCGGTAATATGATGGTGAAAGTCGTGCCTACCCCGGGAGTCGAGGACACAAGGATTTCGCCCTCGTGAGCCTTTATGATTCCGTAACTTACGGACAACCCCAGGCCGGTTCCCTTGCCGACTTCCTTGGTCGTGAAAAACGGCTCGAAAATCTTTTTAAGGTTTTCTTCCTTGATGCCGGTACCATTGTCTATAAAGAGAATTTCCACCGCGCCGCCGAATTCGCCCAGGGCCGGGCTGTAGCGACTGGTTATCTGAATCTTGGAACCCGATTTTGAGGCATGCATTCCGTTTATGATCAGGTTGGTAAAGACCTGCTGAAGCTGGCCGACATTGCCCTGAATGATCGGCAGGTCGGGGGACAAGAGTACCTCCAGCTCAATCTGGTTCAGATGGAGCTGGTGTTCGACAAAGGTAATGGTTTCTTCTATCGTTTTATTGATATTGACGTCTTCAAAATCGATATTTTTCGAGGCCCGGGAGAAACGCAGGAGGTTCTGGACGATGGTTTTGCACCGGCGGGACTGGCATTCGATATCGGTCAGATAACGGATATAGCTGTTGATTTCCTTCTCAGTCGTTTTCTCCGGGATGTTCTTTTTAAGCTTTTCGAGAGTAAACTGAGCGTAGCCCAGGATACCGCCGAGCGGATTGTTGAGCTCGTGCGCCACGCCGGCGGCCAGCTGCCCCAGAGCACTCATTTTCTCGGATTGTATCAGCTGTGCCTGAGCATCCTCGAGCTGCTGGGTCCGTTCGAATATTTTTTCCTCGAGGGTGCGGTTGTATTGCTCGATTTCGTCCCGGGACTGTTTCAGAGATTTGATCATTTTATTGAATGTTTCCGCCAGCTGGCCGATTTCGTCCTTCTGCTGGATTTCCACCTTCTGGCTGTAATCCCCTTTGCTGATCTGGTCGGTGGCTTTCACCAGTTCGGTGACCGGCTTGGTGATGGCGCTGATGATGAAGGTCAGCATGATGATGGTGACGATGAGAACCAGCACGGTCAACAGGGAGGCGGCGGTACGCGCGACCGCAATTGACCGGTTGACTTTTTCGAGCGACATGCCCAGTTCAATCTGTCCGATTTCCTCGGAAATGAAATCCTTGGCCAGGGAATAATTTATTCCGCTGGTGATGCCCAGATTCTCCCGGTTGAGAATCTCTTTTTTAGTGGTGATGGGTGCCCGAAGGTTCAGGATTTCCTCATCCGTAATTTTGGAAATATATTTGGCATACTGGTGCGATTCGTCTTTTCCGAGCATGCCCTTGTACTCGACGATTTTCCATTGTTGGTTGTCAAGGTTCGTTTCCCCGGTGGAGGCGAGGACGACGCCTTCCTTATTGGTAATGATGGCGTATTCTACCGATTCAAACTGCGAGAGAATGCTCAACAGTTCATCGAGTTCGTATTTGGACTCGAAGAGCACGCCGCTTTCGGCATTGACGGCCAGCATTTTTAAAATAGTCTCGCCACTCGTTTCCAGCTCGCGCTGGATGCTGACCGACTGGCGGTTAATCAGGTAGCCGCTGATAACCAAAAGAGAGACCACCAGCATGGCCGAAATGGGAATGATGAATTTGACCCGCAGGTTGAACTTAATGATTTTACCAAAGAGACTCATCGATAGACCTCCTTGGCCACGGCTGCCAGTTCTTCGGGAATGGTGATATTCAAATGGCCAGCGGTTTTTTCATTGTAATGGAACCAGCGTACATCGGGGCTGGTGACGCTTATTTCCGCAGGTTTTTCCCCGGCGATAACCCGGTTGGCGATGTCGCCAGCCTGGCGGCCGATGGCTTTGTAATCGAAATCAATGGCGAACAGGGCGCCGGATTCGACTACATGGCGCGAGAAACCCATAAAGGGAATGCCTTTACGCAGGGAATTCAGCAGAATATACTTAGTCGACTGGGGATTAAAAAGATTGGGGTCGGCTACCGACCAGAGACCGTCGACCGTCTTGGCCAGAGAATCTAACGCTTTGGGCAATTCCTTTTCAGTGTTTATTTCCAGGGCGACCAACTCCAGACCCATGGAATTGGCGATAACTTTGGCCGGGGGGATCAAGGCGGCGGTATTGCTGGTATAAAGAACCCCGATTTTTTTTAAATCGGGAATAATTTTTTTGAAATAATGAAACTGAACATCGGCCTGAATATTCAAGGAAGCGCCGGTGATGTTGCCGCCGGGACGGTTAAATGATTCCACGAATCCCGACATGACCGGGTACATAACCGATGAAAAAACGATCGGGTACCGTTCGAAATGCTTCTTGGCGAATGCGGTTGCGGAACTGCCCACCGTAAAAATCAGGGCAGGATTGTTTTTATTAATGGAGTCCACCCGGGCCAGATTTTCGTCCGGGTTGTTGGAGTTCAAATAATATTCATGAAATACGGTTTTTTCGTATTGCTGTATTATCTGGCGTTTTGCCCCGTTAATCGTACGACGGGTATAAGTCAGGCTGTCGCTCGCCAGAAAAACGACTGTCTGAGCTTTAGTTTCCGCCACACAAAGCAGGCAAAGGATGGTAATGAGTAACCATCTTATAAACTTATCCTTGAAGTCGGCCATGCTGATGTAGTTATCCAACCTTCTTTAATTAGCTGTGGCTCAAAAAGTTGTCATGTTTTTCAATAAAACGGAATACAAGCCTTTTTTAAACTTACTAATCAAATATCGGGAAAATTCTGAAAAACTTGATAATTGAGCCTGAAATAAATGCCCCCTTATTTCTTATTCTTCTGTCAATTATGACCCTTAAGGTTTCGACCCCGTGACCGATATATGAAATGTCAGGTTTAATCGTAGTTTTTTGTGATTTTGAAGAAAAACATATACCATATTGGAGGATTTACCTTGGATAAGCGGCTTCTTATCAAATTCGCCGCTCCATTGGTCCTTAGTTTTTTTATGCTGTCAATATCTGCCATGGCGGGTGTGACAGGTAAAATATCTGGAGTGGTCGAAGACGCCAACACGGGTGAGCCCGTGGTGGGAGCGACAGTAAAAATTGAGGGTGCGAACCTGGTGACAACCACCGACGAGGATGGCGAATATTTCATGATCGGGGTCCCGGTCGGGAAATACGCCGTGGTTGTCAGCCATATCGGTTACGAAATAATCAGCAAGGAAGGTGTGCGAGTTCTGCTCGACCTCACTACCCCGGTTGACTTTTCTTTGCAGCAGGTCGCTATTGAATTGAAACGGGAAGTGGTCGTGGTGGCCAGCAATCCCGCCATTCAAAAAGACCTGACTGAATCGAAAATAATCTTCACGTCGGAACGGCTGAAAAACATGCCCAACGTGGTTTCGGTGCAATCGGTTCTGACCAACTATCCCGGAGTTGTCGTCGACCGTGATGACGCTCTGCATATCCGTGGCGGTCGCGCTAACCAGGTGGCTTATTATTACGACGGGTATGTCGTTCAGGATCCATTCACCAACAACGCCGGTCTGCGGATTATGCCGCATGCTCTCGAAGAGCTGACCCTTACCTCGGGTGGTTTCACCGCCGAATACGGTGAGGCTCTCTCCGGCGTGGTGAACGCCGTGACCCGTGAGGGCGGCTCGGATTATCAGGGCAAGGTCCGGATGTTCGAAGGTTATTCCCATCCCTATGACGTCAATTCCGGAACCTGGGGCGACCTCACGCAGATCGACAACCGCTCCATCAGTTTCAACCTCTCCGGACCAGTGCCGATGGTTAAGTCGAAACGGTACACGTTCTTTACCGCCGGTGAGTACTGGCACAATGACACCTACCTGCCGCATAACTGGTCGGTGTTTTACAATGGTATCGCCAAGCTGTCGATGCAGCCGACGCAGAATCTGAAACTTAAAACCAATTTCTCTTATTACGATTCCGACGGCGCCCTGTACGAACACCGCGACGGTAACAACCGCTCCTACGATTTCAACCTCGACGGCCTGCCGAAATTCCGGAGTAATGCTTACCTTCTTGGTATTGCCGGTAATTATTCGTTCAGCGAACGGACTATCGCCAAGGTTAGTTTCAATCAGTTCTTTACCAAGTACAAACTGGCTCCGGCTTCACTGATGGATGTTTACTGGAAAGACTGGCCGGGCTACAGCGAGGACGAGGACGGGGTTTATAACGGGACAATCGATGACAATAACTATGGTAATACGACGCAATATGATGACGAATACTGGATGACCGGGTTCATTACCGGCGACGATTTTATCCCCCGGTATCATTATCGCGAATCCAAATACAACTCTTTCAATGTCAATGTAGTCAACCAGCTTAACAAGGCTAATGAATTGAAAGCCGGTTTCGAATTCCGGAAATATGATATTTTCTGGGATGACAAACAGTTTTATAACGATCAGCCTTACGGGGAAAAATATTCCAGCAAACCGACCTATGCCTCGGTTTATTTCCAGGACAAACTGGAATATGAAGATTATGTTCTCAATCTCGGTTTACGTTTCGATTATCGTAATTCCGATGTTTCTTACAACACGACTCCGGCTGATACGGTTGCGGTCTTCAAGAAGGCGGATTCAAAATCGAACTTCTCGCCGCGTTTCGGGATATCTTTCCCGATTACGGAAAAATCGGTCATGCATTTCAACTACGGCATTTATTACCAGGTGCCCAATTATACCTATTTATATACCAATATGCAGGGCGACCTGACGTCCGGTCTGCCGATTGTCGGCAATCCCGACCTGGGTTTGGAACGGGCCAGCACTTACGAGCTGGGTCTGGACCACATGATCGGCGACAATATCCGTCTTGATATCACCGCTTATTATAAAGATATGGAAGACCTGGTGACGCTGCGCAACCTTTCGACCATCAGCGGCTCCGGTTTGAGTCAGTCGTATCAGTTTATCAATGAGGATTACGGTTCGGTGCGCGGTTTCGATGTCGCGATTGACAAGTTGCGCGGCGACGGTTTGATCAGCGCCTCGGTTTCCTACAGCTATATGCAGGCGACGGGTAACGGCTCCGATGCCTACGAGGCTTATTACACCTATCTGAGCCCTTCCGCCACCGATACCCTGCCGCCGGTGACCGAATATCCGCTTGATTTCGACCAGCGCCATACCCTGACCGGTGAAATTGATTTCCGGGCTCCGCGGGATTGGTCGGGCAAATTCCTCGGCCTGAAAATGCCCGGCGCCTGGGGCGTCAATTTGGTCGGTTATTACGGTTCCGGACTGCCTTACACCAAGACCGACGTCAACGGCAACCGGCTGGGCGAGCGCAACGGCGCCCGGCTGCCAGCCAATTATACGGTCGATATGCGCGTCAACAAAGACTTCTTCTTCAGCTCGCGCAGCGATAATTATCTGACGATTTTTGTCGAGGTTGACAACCTTTTCAATCGTCTCAACGTCATCGATGTTTATTCCGAAACGGGCGAACCGGATGACGACAACAACAGCGTTTCGGCCGGTTTGACTCTGGACCAGACGCTGCTCGACAATCTCGATTATCTGTACGACCACGATCCTCAGAACTATTCAACTCCCCGGACGATAAGAACCGGGTTGGAATACAACTTCTAACCGGAGTGATAAAGATGAAAAATAAATTTAAAAAAGGTTTATATGGATTCTTAATCGCTCTGTTGTTGCTGGTACTTACCGTACCATTAATGGCAAAACCGATTGAGAACCAACCAATCCTGGAGCGGGAGACCAACGACGGGCTGGCGCTTTCGCCGGCGCCGGTTACGATTGACCAGATTACTCATAATATGGGCAATATCGTGACCACCGTCGACAACCACGGTTATATCGGCGGCTATTGGGCTTACAACCTGCCGTCGGGCGAATGGCCGCGCAATTCCGGACATAACTATATCGGCGAACTCATGTACTGGATGGGCGCCGTGACCCCCGAGGGGGATACGCTGGTGGCCAACACCTGGGACGAATTCCAGGGCATCCCGTCGATCGTTTCCGGAGCCAGTGAAAACAAGATTCTCCTGTCCACGGACACGACCCGTTATTATGAATACGACTTGAGCGATACGGTCGGTTTCGGGATCGGCAATCCCGCTCACGGCTGGCGGCAATGGGACAGTGATTCCACCGATTGGGTTTACGCCAAGAATTATGACCCTGCCAGCGATGAATATTATCCCGGCGGTCCGGTTTCGCTGCAGGTTTCGCACTATCGTTTCAACGACGCGGCCGGCGGCACCCCGCTTCTGGGACTGGAAATGACCCATACCATTTACCAGTGGAACTACTGCTATAACGAAGATTTCATGTTCGTAATCATGGAAATAAAGAACACCTCCGATGTCGATTACCATGACTTCGCTTTTGGGCTTTATGTCGATCTCGACGTTGGCGGGCCTGACGGCACCGGGGAAAACGGCCGACTCAACGATATGGTGGCTTTTGACTCCACCCGGAATTTGGCCTGGACCTACGATTCCCTCGGGATCGACCCGGGCTGGAACGACGAGACCGGTATCATGGGGACCAAATATCTGGAAACTCCGGACAATATCGGCATGACCGCCTTCCGGACCGGAGACTGGTCTGCCGTGCCGAGCACCGATCCCGGCCGGTTCGACCTGATTAACAGCACCGAGTTTAATACCTCGCTGCCGCCGACCGACCAGTACTATATTCAATGTACGCGCGGTATCGACCTCACCGCCGGTAAAACGGTTAGAGTGGTATTCGCGATCATCGCCGGTCAGGATACCGAGGAGTTTTTGGAAAACGCCGAGCGCGCCCAGCAGCTTTACGACGGACATTTTATCGGTCCGGAACCGCCGCTGACGCCGACCCTTTCGGGCCGCGCGGCCGACGGCAGGGTTTATCTGTATTGGGACGATACTTCCCGAACCAGCATCGACCCGCGCCTTCAGGAGCGCGATTTCGCCGGTTATAAACTGTACCGCAGTGATAATCAGGGGCGTACTTGGGGCAAGGTTGATAGCGACAACGACAACTGCTGTATTGAAATTGATTATGAACCGCTCGCCAAGTATCCGGTTATGGATCCGGACGACCCGACTCCTCATTCCTATGTCGATGACAATCTTTACAACGACATGGAGTACTGGTACTGTCTGGTTGCGTATGACAAAGGCGATTCCGCCGCCAATCTTGACCCTCTGCAAAACGGGTTCGGAGTGGCCGGGGTGGCCAAAAACGTCATCGCCCTGAAACCGGTCAACAACCCGGCGGGTTATTATGACGCCGCCGCCACGGTGACTCACGAATACACCGGCCTGGGGACCCCTTCCGAGGGAACCGTCACGCCGATTATCTTCAATTTCGATTCGCTTCAGGGTAATCAGTTCCAGGTGGTGTTCGAAGACGACGCCTATGATACCTACTGGCATCTGATTAATGTCACCACCGGCGACACCCTCATTAAAGGAGAAACCGAATACCCGACCGACCCGGACATGTGCGAACTGGTCCAGGGACTTCGGGTGCTGGTCACCAACGGTGAACGCTCTCCCGCCGACGCCTACCAGTCTTCGTTCGGCACGGCTGACACCAGTCTAGCCATGGGCGCTTTCTATGGTCCGGGGGTCGAGGCCATAACCGGTAACCCGGCCAATATTTTCAGCGACGCTCCTTACCGGGCGACGTACGAAATTCGCTATACCGGACAAACGACCCTGGCTCCGTCGATTTATGAATACTGGTACCCGTCCGATCCGCCCTGTGAGATTCCGTTCGAGGTTTGGAACCTTAGCACCAATCAGCGGGTTTCGCTGGCGGTGTTTGACTGGTATGCCGACGGCGTTTACGACCCGCTCGATCCGGATTATTTCGACCTCCTGTGCATTGTCGATTATCCTTATAGCGAGGGTCAGGACCTGACCGACCTGGCTTTCCCGTATTATTACGGCTGGTTGTTCGGTTTCGACCCTTCGGTTTACGAACCGGCGACCAACGACGTTTTCACGATCGAAGGCGCTCCGATGAACGGGCCGGAGGACGTTTTTACCTTCGCTGTTGACGGTGTGAACCCGGCGGCGGCCAAGAACGCCTTGAATAACATCAAGGTGGTGCCGAATCCGTATTACGCCCGCTATGACGCCCGCGCGGAAACGAACGAAGGTGAGTCGGTTCTCAAATTCCAGGACGTACCGGACAAGTGTACCATCAGGATTTACACCCTTTCCGGGGATCTGGTAAAAACCATTGACCATAATGATGGCACCGGCGCTGCCTACTGGGATCTGTTGACCAGTGAGTCGATTCAGATTGCGTCCGGTATTTACATATATCACATCGATTCCCCTTATGGCGAGCGACTCGGGCGCTTTGCCGTAATAAAGTAAAGGAGGCGAGTTGTGAAAAAGATTATTATTCTTTTGTTTGTACTGGGTTTGGCCGGTACCGCCTCCGCCGAATTGACTAAAGCCGGTTCGGCAGGCGCTCAGTTTCTTAAAATCGGAGTCGGTTCGAAATACCAGGGTATGGGCGAGGCTACGGCGGCTACGGCCAATGATGTATATGCCATGTACTGGAACCCGGCCGGATTGGCGGAAATCGAGAATTTCGCTATCGGTTTCACCAACGTGAACTGGCTGCTGGATATCGACCTCAATTATATATGCGCAGCCAAGTATTTCGAGGATATCGGGGTTTTCGGGGTCTCCGCGACCGTACTGTCGATGGATGACCAGGAAATCACCACTTTCGAACAGCAGGACGGCACCGGCGAATATTATTCGGCGTCTTCCTACGCTATCGGTTTGTCTTTCGCCCGGCAATTGAACGCCCGCTTCGCTTTCGGGACGACGATTAAATATGTCGAGGAAAAAATCGACAACGAACGGGCCAAAGGCATGGCCGTCGATTTCGGGACCGTGTTATATACCGGTTTCCGCAGTCTTCGCCTGGGCATGAGCATCTCCAATCTCGGGCCGGAGATGTCTTTCAGCGGCTCCGACCTGGAAGTTCGCTATGACCCGCCCGAAGACGATAACGAGGCCGATAATACCGGCAATGATTATATTACCGGTTCGGAGCTGAAAACAACAGCCTATGACCTGCCGATGACTTTCCGACTGGGTATGGCTTATGACCTCGAATTCGGGTATAACTCGATCGTCACGCTGGCGGCCGATTTGAAACATCCCAACGACAACGAGCAGCAGGGTTCTCTGGGCGCCCAGTTCGCTTATGACGAAAAGTACTTCCTCCGCGGCGGTTACAAGATAAACTACGACGAAGAAACGTTTTCTTTCGGCGGCGGTCTGATAACCGCGGTTGGCCAGGACACCAGGATGTTTATCGATTACGCCTGGCAGGATTTTGGCCGCCTGGAATCGACCCAGAAATTTTCGATTGGTTTCACTTTTTAGAGATTTATTGATAAAAAAACCCGCTCCGGCGGGTTTTTTTTTGGTCGGTTATGGACAAGCGCGGTAAAAATATGTAACTTAAGGCATTCCGCAGAGATAGGAGTTACCATACGTGAATAGCAAGAATATTATTTATTTTCTGACCGCGGCCTTGCTGGTTATTGTTATGAACCGGGCCGTTCGTGCTGCCGACCCCTTGCCGGTTTTATCCGAGTATTTCGATATGCTGGAATCGAGTAATCTGGAAACCGCCTTGATGATGTGGACCGAGGAAAACCAGGAGCGCTCATCGAGATTTTCGATTGAGTATCTTGATATCCCCCTCAAAATCGACTGTTCCTCGCCCATCGTACAGAATCTGGAGCTGATGCGCCGGTTTTTATATCAGCCGGTTCGCAGTTATGAATCTCTGGACCACGGAGCCTATGCCTCGCTGGAATTCTCGAAGATGGTCGGTGCCGACCTGGTCGAATATACTTATTACGTCAAGGAATCCGGCGACTATTACTGGCTGATTTACCCGCAGGATTATTTCGGACGGACCTGGCCGGTCAGGGAATCGCGTTATTTCCGTATTCATTACCATCCCGATATAGGCAAGTATCTCAACGACGTCCTGCTCGAAGAGGCGGACCGGTTTGTCGAGAACACCGCCAAAACCCTGAATATCTCCTCGGCTGACGTCGCGGTTATCGCCGACAAAAAAATTGAATATTACTATTGTGACTCCGACGAGACCGTGAAGGAAATCACCGGGCAGACCACCAAGGGAATGTTCGATTTGCCTTCAAACGACATCATTTCCGCCAATTTCCCTCATTTTCATGAACTGCTTCATTTTTTGATAAATTACCGGCTTCGGCGACTGCCTCTTTTCACCCTGCCGATTATCCAGGAAGGCATGGCCGTATATTACGGCGGACGCTGGGGGAAGAAACCTTCCGCTCTCTTTGACCTCGGGATTTATATCTACCGCGAGGGATTTATTGACATTGACTCCATTCTCACCTACCGGGGGTTCCATAATTACTCCGGGGCCGATATTTCCTACCCGGTAGCCGAAATATTCACGGCTTTTCTGATAGACCGTCTGGGACAGGATAAAATGTTTGAACTCTATCTGACGCTGTCGGGTAAATACCGGGAACTGGACAGTCTGAGCGTGACCGATATCCAGGCGAAGATCATGTCCGCCACCGGACACGAGCAATGGACCGACCTGATTGCCGATTTCAATAAGTATCTCGACCATGCGGTTTCCGGCGAGGGCGCTGCCAGTCCGGGGAAAGTAACCTCAGGAAAAGTGGTGCTCGAAGGAAGTGGGTTTAAGGTAACCGAAGATAAAACCTGGCTGGCTTTTGAATTTACCAGTCCGCATGACAAACCCCTGCGGGGTTCGCTGTTTTTTGGTTACGACCAACGGCTGGCGGGACAGCATTCACCCCTGTTCGAGGAACAGTATTCACTCGACAGTCTGCCGTTCAACGGCTACCGTTTCGGGGTTCGTTTTGACCGGAACGAAGCCGGGTATTACGATTACGGCACCAGTGAGCTGGTGGCGAAATTTATCTGGGGTATTACTCCGCTCGAAGGTTATTATAACGAAGCCGACAACACCATTACCATCAGGTTCAAAAAAGCGATTATCGGTGAAAAACTCCCGGATTTCACCAAATTTGAATACCTCCCTTTGTAGAAAGGTGAGGGCATGGACTTACTGACTGTCATTATCCTGATATTGCTGGCGGCCAGCCTGAGCCTGACTGTCTGGCTGCTGGTCAGTCTTCATCGCACGAAGCGTCTGCCTGACGATAAAAACTTTGAATCGGTTCTGCAGCTTTTAAAGGCGGAACTTATCAATAATCAGACCGAATCCCTCCTGACCCTGCGCGATTCGCTCGACAACGCCAACCGCCTTTTAAATGAACGGCTGGCCGAGGGCAACCGCAACCTCGACGAGCGGATGGCTTTTATCGGGGAAATCGAGAACAAACTGGGACAACTGGCGGTCCAGACCAAAAATATCGAGTCTATCGGTAAAAATATCCAGTCTCTCTCTCAGCTTTTACGCCCACCGAAAGTACGCGGCGGACTGGGGGAAATGCTATTGGAAAACCTGCTTCGGGAAATTCTCCCGGCCGGTTTGTATGAAACCCAGTACAAATTTGCCGGTGGTCAACGGGTGGACGCGATTATCAAAATCGGAGACCGGCTGCTACCGGTCGACGCCAAGTTTCCGCTCGAGTCTTATGAGCGGGTACTCGAAACGCCTGATAATGAAAACGCCCGCAAAGAATTCACCCGGTCGTTGAAAAAGCATATAGACGATATCAGCCAGAAATATCTGAGACCCGATGAAAAAACCCTGGATTTCGCAGTGATGTTTATTCCCTCTGAAGGCGTGTATTACCAGTTTATCTCACAAAAAGACGAAAACGGGTTGGAGTACGCTCTGTCCCGAAAAATCGTTCCCAGCTCGCCGGGACACCTTTACGCTTTTCTGGCGTCGGTTTCATCTCTCTATGCCGCTCTGGGGCTTAACGAAAACGGCCTGGCCGGGAGCCGCCGCCTGCTTAACCGCATCAATGACCTCAAGGAAACGCTGGGCGGAATTCGTAAATTGCTCGAGCGAATGGAAGGTTCTCTGCGGGCACTGTCGCTAAATTTCGAGAAGGTTCGGTCCGAGTCCGTCCGGATGCAGACCCAGCTGGACCGGCTGCAGGAACCGCAGGAGACCAACCGGGAAACGGTGGATGATTAATCATGAAAACGGCGGCAAAGGAACATGTCGGTAAAGGAATTTGATTTGGTCGTAGTCGGCTCCGGGCCGGCCGGAGAGAAAGCTTCAATTGAGGCTTCGAAATTGCACAAAACCACTGCCATCATCGAACGCAGCTCGGTTCAGGGAGGCGTTTGTATTCATACCGGCACTATTCCCTCCAAAACTCTTCGGGAAACGGTAGTCTATATCTCCGGGTTGCGCCAGCGTTCGGTTTACGGCATGATGGGCGGTGTCAAACCCGATTTGACGGTGCGGGAGTTGATGTACCGAAAGGGACAGGTGATTCAGCAGGAACTGGACGTCATTCAGCAGAACATGGCCCGCTACCGGGTGGAAGTCATCCACGGCACCGGTTCTCTGGTCGATAAAAATACGGTCCGGGTGACGAAAAACAGCGGCGAGGAAATGTTTTTGAAAGCCGAAGTCATTATCCTCTCGACCGGAACCCGTTCGTTTCATCCGGACAATATCGATTTCGACCATCATTTCGTGTACGACGCTGAATCGATTCTGGACCTGGATATCATTCCGCGGACCCTGACAATCATCGGCGGCGGCGTGATCGGCTGCGAGTATGCCTCGATTTTTTCCCATCTGGGAATCAAGGTCACTATCCTCGACCATCGGAAAAAACTGCTTTCGTTTCTCGACCATGAAATCGCCGAAGCCTTGACCTACCTGATGCGCAAGTACGGTGTAACGCTGGTATTGGGCGATTCCATTCGTCAGATCGATATTGAGAACAGTCAGGTTGTCACCACCACCATCAACGGCCGCAAGATAAGGTCCGACCGCCTGCTCTATGCCGCCGGCCGCTGCGGCAATACCGAAATGCTCGGCCTGGATAAGCTGGGAATCGCCACCGATGACCGCGGTCTGATTTTAGTCGATGACCATTATCGTACCCGGGTGCCCAATATTTACGCGGTCGGCGACGTTATCGGCTTTCCCTCGCTGGCGTCGGTGTCCATGGACCAGGGGCGAATCGCCGCCATTCACGCCTTCAAAAAAGACGACATCACCTGTTTAAACACGCTTTTGCCGTTCGGCATTTATACCATTCCCGAGGTATCGATCGTGGGGGAAACCGAGGAATCCCTGGCGGCGGCGGGACAGGATTACGAGGTCGGTGTCGCCCGTTATTTCGAACTCGCCCGGGGACAGATTATCAACGACCATGACGGCATGCTGAAACTGATTTTCGATCCTCGCTCCGGAAGACTTCTGGGCGTGCATATTATCGGGGAAAGAGCCACCGAACTGGTGCATATCGGCCAGACGGTGATGTCGCTGGGCGGACGCCTTGAATATTTCATCAACACCGTCTTTAATTATCCCACCCTCGCCGAGGCTTACAAAGTCGCGGCGCTCGACGGTTTATCGCGACTGGAATATCGTCGGTAAATTTATTTTTGTTTGGGGGAGGTTGCTTCCAGGCTGTCAATCTTGGCTTGAATTTCGGGCGTCTCAACCTCGTCGGGACCCAGTTTCACGAATTTTTTATAAAATTCGAGAGCCTCGTCCGTTTGTCCGTTATCCTCGAGAATAAAACCTTTTATCAGCCAGGGGAAAGCCAGCTCCCCGTTCTGAACGATCAGCTGGCCAGCCAGCGAATCGGCGGTGGTAAAATTGCCGAGCCGGTAGTTGATAATCATCAGGTCGGTTTTTACCTCGGAGTCATCGGGATAAAGGTCGCACAGGTGTTGGGCGACCTCGAGCGCCCGGGACAGATTGCGGGTGTCGCGATAATAAATATAGAGATTGGTCAGGTTATTTTTTTTGTAGGGGCCTAACATCAGACAGGTGTCCAACTGCGATTTGGCCAGGTCGTATCGCCCCAACTTCATCTGCACCGCCACCACCATTTCTCTCGGGTCGCTCCAGAAGGGATTGCGGGCGATTTCGGCGTAAAGTTCGTTGAGAGCCTCGACATTACGGTTTCTTGTTACCAGATCCCGGCAGCCTTTAAGGTTCAGGTACTCGAGAGACTTGACGGGCAGCTGCCATTCCCACCAGTCAGCGGCGGTAAATTCCCGGCGGTAGAACAGGGCGTCGCGGAAAGCGATTATTCCCTCGCGGTAAAAACTTTCGTTTTTCTCCAGATAATCCTGAAGATATTGCTTGGCCGGGTCAATTTTAATATAGACCGGCAGGTAAGAAAAAGGAAACATCAAAGCCGCGGCGGCGGTTACCGCCAGCCAGTTTTTACCGCTACCGGTTTTATCCTTGAGTTTGCTTGCGAATAACACGGCTACAAAAGAGAACGGCGTCAGGTAAGCCAGGTAGCGGGGGATGTCGAAAGCGATGCCGGCGACCGGATAGATAATAACAACAACCAGTGAACTGCAGGTGGCCATGATCCAGGCAGTCATGGCCGCCGGATTATTTTTCACCCAACCTCTTCGGGTCAACCCGGCGATTTTAACAACTGCCGCCAGAGGAACCGCCAGGAAAAACAACTGAATCATGTCGCCGATATGCTTCCCGGAAAGGAGACCGTAATCCAGTCGGGGACGATGACCATCGAGGAAAAACAGATGGCGCATGGCGGGAAAAGAGTTGTCGAACGTCAGATAAGTAACGAATATTAACACCACCGCTGATATTACCGCCAGCGTCATGGCCAGGTAAGGTTTGGTTTCCTTTTTAAACGGCGCGGTCAGCGTGACATAAAACAGCGCCGGAATCAGGTAAAGAGCGGTAAAGTGCATAAAAACCGAAGCAAGCGTGACCAGCCATAATAAAAGCAGGTTACTTATGCTGAAATTTTTACAGATTTTGTAAGCCAGCAGGCAAAACCAGACGGTGCCCGTCACAATTACCGGCTCGTATCCGATAAAACCCAGATATAGCATGGTTTGCCCGCCGAAAAAGAAGAGGACAAACAGGTAGAGACGGCGCGCAGTGTCGGAAATGATTTCACGAGTCAGAAGAACGGCCCCGACAAGAGATAAAAGAGTGCCGGCATACGTCAGGGTTCGCCAGGCCCAGACCGCGGCGGTGAAATTCTGGTAGTGCTCGATCTCGTCGAGCGGAAACATCTGATAGAAATGGTAGAGACCGGAGAGAATTAGATTAGTGCCCGGGTCGTACCAGTTATAAACGATTTTGCCGGGTTCAGTCAAAAGAGCGACTTTGAGATTCCCTCCGCCGTAAACGAACGAATCAAACCGCAGCACGAACGTCAGCGCAAAAAGAACGACCAGACCGATAACGATGTTCAGACGGCGTGAAAAGAAAACGCCGAGTTTCTCGAAGTATTTTACGAAGACGAACAGCACCAGGCCGAACATCAACGCCCAGACCACCGGGTACCACGGCGGCAGAAACTGCCATTGATTGAACGACCAGTTGTTAACGAACAGAAAGCGTCCGAACGTCCGTCCCAGGATGAACAGGGCAAGAACGATTATCAGGGCATAGAAACCGAAGGTGTTTTCTTTTTTCTCCATGATGTTTTAAATTTCCTGTCGTCCTTCCAGCGATTTCGAAAGCGTGACCGAGTCGGCGTATTCCAGGTCGGAGCCGACCGGCAAGCCACGGGCGATGCGCGTAACCTTTACGCCCAGTGGTTTGAGCAATCGGGAAAGATAGGTCGCAGTCGCTTCGCCCTCGACATTGGGGTTGGTGGCGATAATTATTTCCGTGACGTTGTCGTCGAGCCGCGCCAGCAGCTCCTTGATTTTCAAATCGTCGGGTCCGATGCCGTCAAGGGGGGAGAGCCGCCCCCCGAGCACGTGAAACAGGACATTGAATCCCTCGACCCTGTCGAACGCCGCAGCGTCCGAGGCGTCCTCGACGACACAGATCGTATGGCGGTTGCGGTTGGGGTCCCGGCAAATCCGGCAGGGGTCGCTCTCGGAGATATTGTAGCAGATCGAACAGAACCCGACCTTTTCCTTGACCTCGCGAATGGTGTCGGCCAGCTCGAAAGCTTCCTCGCGGGTGGACTTGAGAATATGGAAAGCCAGCCGGGCGGCGGTCTTACGGCCGATTCCCGGCAGGCGGGCCAGTTGATTGATAAGCCGTTCGACTGAACCAGCGGAGTTAAACATGGGTGCGCCTTAAATTATTTCGCTTTAGAAAGGCAGATTCAGACCCGGGATTTTCAAACCGCCCGTCAGACCGGAGAGCTGTTCCGATTGAAGTTCCTGGGCTTTTTCGCGGGCTTGATTGACGGCCGCCACGATTAAATCCTGAAGCATCTCGATATCGTCCTTGTCCACCACTTCCGGGTCGATTGTAATCGAGACGATATCGCTCTTGCCGTTGGCGACAACTTTCACCATACCGCCGCCGGCGGTGCCCTCGACTGTCTGTTTCTCGAGTTCGGCCTGCATGGCCTCCATCTTGGCCTGCATCTGCTGCACCTGCTTCATCATATTGCCTAAGCCGCCTTTACTCATTTTCAAAACTCCTGAAAAAGTTTAAATTATTCCGCTTTTTTGATACCGATAATCTCGCCATCGACTTTATCCAGTAACATTTTTAAATGCGGGGAATTCTCCATCAGTTTGTCTTTATCGATGTGGTTCTGTTTTTGTTGGTTCTTTTCCTCGACGATTTTGGGATTTTCCTTCTTCGGGTCGATATCAAAAATTATACTTAAATTGGCTTTATAATGTTCTTTCAAATTCTGCAAAATCAAGTTTAAATTGTCTTCCTTCTTCACCAGTTGCAGCGAGGCCTCCCCGGAGGAATAAAAGACGAGCTGAATTCGGTTGTCCTTGACCGAACGGATTTCCGCCATTTTTAACTGCGAGGCCAGCATCGGTTTGACGCGCCGGAGTTTTCCTAAAAAATCGTCCCAGTCCTTTTCCAGCTGCGGCTGGTTCACCAACCGGGTGTAAACGGGAGGCGGGGGCTCGACCGGGGTCTCGGGCGCGGAAGCAACAGAGGCGGTCCGGTCGGCATGGTTAAAAAAACCGGGTGGAGCGCCCTCTCCGGGCGGGATCTGGGTTCCGCCGTGACCCGCGCCGCTTTTGTTTTGCTGCCGGAGATAATCGAGAATCTCGCCGAATTTGACCGTGGACTCCAGCTCGGCCATCTTGACGCCGGCGATTTCAAGCACCAGCCGTTCATCGAGCCCGTTCTTGAGGTCGTAGTTGATGTCGGACGCGATTTTCATCAGTTGCAGGAGGTCGCCCGCCTTGAAAAAATCGAGCTGGGTTTTGTATTCCTCGATTTCCGCACTGCTGAGATTGAGCAGGTCGGCCGTGTCGGATCCGGAGGACAGCACCAGAAGCACCCGGAAATGTTCCAGCAGTTCCTGGATGAAATCGTTGATATCGACCCCGCTGTCAAAAAGGCTTTTTGTCAGGCGCAGAACTTTCAGCCGGTCGCTGGCGGCGACGGCGGCGACATAGTCAAACAAAAACTGCCGGTCCACCAGACCCAGTGAGTTGACGACTTCTTTCATGGTAATCTTGTCACCGGCGAAAGCCGTAATCTGGTCTAAAAGCGACAGCGAGTCGCGCACCGAACCATCGGCTTTGCGCGCCAGCAATATGAGCGCGGATTCTTCGATTTCGAGTTTCTCAGCCTCGGCGATTTTTCTCAAATGCCCCGCCAGGTCATCAACCGACACCCGCCGAAAATCAAACCGCTGGGTGCGCGAGAGTATCGTGTCCGGAACCTTGAGCGGCTCGGTCGTGGCGAAGATGAACACGACATGCGTCGGAGGTTCCTCGAGCGTTTTTAGCAGGGCGTCAAACGCCGAACCCGACAGCCGGTGCACTTCGTCGATGATGTAAATTCGTTTCTTACCGCTGGTGGGCAGGTAGCGGACGTTTTCGCGCAGAGTGCGGATATCGTCCACGCCGGTGTTCGAGGCGGCGTCGATTTCGAGGACGTCGAGCGATGTCCCAGCGGTTATTTCTTTGCAGGCCGGGCATTCGTTGCAGGGGGTATCGGTGGGGCCATTGACGCAATTGAGCGCCTTGGCGAACAGCCGGGCCACCGTGGTTTTGCCCGTACCCCGGGGACCGCAGAACAGATAACCCGAGCCGGTACGGTGGTTGCGGATGGCGTTACGCAGAGTCCGGGTTACATGTTCTTGCGCCACAACATCTTCAAATGACTGCGGGCGATATTTGCGGGCGAAAACCAGATAACTCATAGTCTATAAATATATAGCATTTGGCAGGGCTTGGGAAATCATATTTTTAGCCTTTTTCAAGTTATTTTTAACCGCTTCAGTCTTTTATACGTCAATTAAACAGTGATTTTATGATGACTTTAAGGACAACCGGCTTATATTGAAGTACGCTGGAAAGATAAACGGGCCATGAAATATAATACTATAAAAGGGATGGTGCTTTTTTGCCTGCTCGCGCTCGGGTCGAACGCGGCGGCAGCCAATCTCATAACCAATACTTATCGACAGCACCGCAGTCATTTTTTCGTCATGGGCGGAATTATTAACGGCGGGACGGTCCGTTTCGACGGCGAGAGCTTCGAGTCCAATATCGGCTTATCCTGCGGGGCCGGTTTCGATATCGCCGCCAACAACTGGATGTACGTCGGGGTAATATTCGACCTCCACGACGCCCAGATATTTGAGGAGCGGGAAGCTATGCTAAATCTCAGTCTGGCGTTCAAACCGGTTATCTACAAGCACAAGAAAAAAGTCGCCTACAAGCCGAATATCGCCGTTGGGTTCGCTGACCTGGGTGGATTTAACGACATCGTGCAACTGGAGCACACGCAATATCTGACCTTGAAGGCGGGGTTCGAGGTCGTGTTTTTCGGCCGGCAGAAATATGTCTGGACGGCGGAGGTAGGCGTCTGGGGTTCGCCGTATTGTTTCAATAACGAGTATGATATCACTTTCGGACCGATTATCCAGGCCCGGATCGGCGTGATGTTCATGAATTGATTTCGGCTGTTAGTGATTTCGCTAATTTATTGTCTTAATGTCACTTGAAAAAGGATGAAAAATCCGTTTGCCTTCCGCAAAGAATTTATTATTCTATATGTCTGTAATTTTAAAAGATGACCCGACTCTCGCAAGGGTGCCGGGTTGAAGATAAAAAGGCACTTAGTGCCTGCCTGGGGCAGTAGCTCAGTTGGGAGAGCGCCACGTTCGCAACGTGGAGGTCGTCGGTTCGATCCCGATCTGCTCCATTTAAATTTTGTGTACGGACCTCTAAAGTCAAGTGCTAGACGGGGAGCTAGCGGTGCCCTGTAACCCGGAATCCGCTATACCGGGGTTGAATTCCCATCCGAGGGTGCGGTGGCCGTTCGGTTGCGACGGATAAGCGGTGTTGAGGGTTGGGTCCTGTACAACGTCAGCCTTCGAACCCCGTCAGGACCGGAAGGTAGCAGCGGTAAGGAGTTCCTGATGTGTGTTGCAGGGACACCCGGCCTGAGCTGGCTGTTCGAAGGGTCGATTGAGCGCGGCTCGAAGATGGGTGCACAAAATCAAAAGCCCCTTGTGAAAGGGGCTTTTTTAATTATGGGTTGACGGTATTATGGTTTGATAATCCTTGATTTCAATAAATTCTCAACATCGCTGTATCTTATTGATTCTCTTTTGATTACGATATTTGTATGACCTTGAACACGGTATGCATATAATTAAACCTATTTCAAGTTTAGCTCAATTAGTCATTAAATTCTGCTATCATAAATTTTCAGAATATTTACCATGATAACAATTATATATTGACAATAATGTCTGCTTTTATTATTTATTAACTATACATCTAATTAACTTGTCAAAGAATGCGGGAGAGGAATATGATCAGAAAATTAATTGTTGTCCAAGTTTTCATCATTTCGATTTTCTTAATCAGTTCAGTGAATGCTCAGCCTGTTATTTGGGGTCCAGAAGTTTTCGAACGGAACACTGGTGTACCGCAAGAAGTGTCAAAGAGTCTTGAGGTTCCAAACGCTGAATGGGAGTATGATCTTGTTATCAAAATAGGAGGAGAAATATCAAGCAGAGTAAGCAGTGGAATAATCAAGATAAATAATCAGATAGTTGTAGGCAGAGAGGAATTTAATCAGACAGTAACAGAGATTAACAAACCGATAACACTTCAAAAAGAAAATACTATTAGTGTTTTACTTGAAGGTGTTCCTGGTTCTGCTTTAGAAATTTCTATATTTGGTCCGTCAATAGAAGACGAGATTACGCCTGATGGTGGTATTGTTATTCTTGAGAATATTGCTGAAGTAGAGTTTCTGTCTGGTACCTTTAGTAATAGTATTCAAGTAAATCTCTACGTTGACCGGGTTGATGAAGAGGATGAAACCTTTAGTATTCCCTCAATTCTCTACGATATTGATTCATATTTACCTTATGAAATTGTTATTAATACTGGACTGATAATGCCTGATATAGATGTATCTATTAACATATCCGTACCAAATGAGTTTAAACAGACCATTCAGCAGGGTTATACTTTAGCTGGGTTTATACAATTATATCAGGATGGAGGATTAGCACCTATTGATTGCTTTCAGCGATTCGTATCAGATTTTAATTCTACAAATAATATATTATCTGTGATAATACCGCGTACTTTATTTACGAATGTTCGTAGATCAGATGGAAATTATGAAACAATATTATTGTGTGCAACTGTACCAGATATACAAATCCCCATTTTTTTAAATCAGGAATACGATTGCCCTTTACCGTTTGGTCCACCATTAGACTTAAGTCAGCTTGAGAATAAAACGCTAGAAATATCTCAAGGTGGAGAATTCTGTCCGGACAAGGAGGAATGCAGTAGGTATCATTTGGGCGTTGATTATAGAACAGATGGAATAGAAGGAATTTCAGTTATTGCACCCGCTGATGGAAAGGTCGATTATGTAAGCGAAACGGAGGCTCCGGGATTTGGCTACTGGATGGCGGTTAGACATGAATTACCCAGTGGCTCATTTGTAAAAACTGTATATGGTCATTTGCAAAGTAAGCCTAATTTAAAAAAAGGTGATACAGTTATACGCGGAAAAGAGGTGGCAAAGTCTGGTAATACTGATGGTAAGACTGGTACATCTGATGGTCCACATCTTCATTTTGAAATATTGGAACCTGGTTGTGAAAGTTTAGAAAAAGGGGTTTGTTCTAGAATAGACCCAACTCATTGTGTCGGATACCCTAAATTATTAGTAGCACCAATGAATATTTCTTGGGAATACCTAAAGGGAATTGGTGATTTACCTTCAACAGAGATATCAATTGCCAATATTGGATCGGGGACTTTGAATTGGTCCGCAAGTTGCGCTGCTGAATGGATAAACCTCAGTCAAACATCCGGTCAAGGTAATTTTGCAAGTATCATTGCTTCTTTAAGTGATGTGGATATAACGGCTGGTGAGCACAATGCTGAAATCGTAATAAGTGATATCAATACACCAAATTCAGAAATTATTGTTAATGTGGAACTAACTGTTTCTGCTAATTACATTACAGATATTTGGTCAGAAGCCTTTATTTATGACAACCAAATTACAGGTGCAACTAAATATGGTTTCATTGCTGTCGTAAATAATCCAACTGCAATACCTGAAGGAACTGAATGCAAGTTTTACGTAGATGGAGTGTTTGTTGGAAATGGCAGTTTGTATCATCAATTTCCATTTCGACTGTACCCGGAGTATATGGTTCCAAACATCTGGCCGGAAGGATCAATTACTGTTAAGGCTGACTTGGAAAATAATGGGAATACAATATCAACATTTACAAAGACATTCAAAACAACCTATAACTGGATTTATGCTGCATCGAGTGTTTGGGAAGTTAATACAACACTGGAATTCTCCTATGATTACCTGTTTATTGAACATTTTTCTAACGATGAAATAGTACGTTGGGCAGGGATAAGAGAACTTTCCAACAGTTCAGGAAATTTATTAGCTGCTGGACCTGTTTGGCCAAGCTGGTTATCAACAAGTTTTCAATCATATCTATTAGAAGATAGAACTATAGATATATGGAATACTGATACGTATTCTTGGGATGTTTCTTCTGAGCAAAAGGAAGTGAGTAGAATTTTTGTAGGTGTAGATACTACTGGAAAAAAGATATCCTTTTCACTTGGTATATGTTATTTAGAAATACCTTTCTGCCGATCAGTAGCATCGATAGCAGAAAGCAATTTTAGTGATATAGATTATTGTACTATTCGTGATTCAACGGTAGAGGGTCAAATAACCGCAGATTTGGAGTTTTATAAATATGATATTCACAATTTTCCGATTTTTACATGTGCGCGGACAGTAGATAAGAAATATGAACTACCCGGACAAATTGCGACAATACAAATATTTATTAACGCTGTACACATGGGGGTCTATAAGGCATTACCACACATTGAAAATCCCGATGAGGTGGCGGCTGTTAAAAATTATAACTTGAGTTTAAGTGAGGAAAGCAAGACCGATAATATTGCAGTTATCAATGAAGAAGATGCATTTAAAATAAGTAATTACCCAAATCCATTTAACCCGACAACAACATTAAATTATAGCATACCACGTCAAGTACACGTTTCCATAGATATTTTTAATATTATTGGACAAAAAGTGATTACACTGGTTGATGAAAATAAACCGGCTGGTGAATATCAAGTAGAGTGGAACGGAACTAATTCAAAAGGTAATAATATTTCTACGGGTATCTATTTGTACAGATTTAAAGCAGGGAATTATTTAGAGACCAAAAAGATGTTGCTATTAAAGTAACCTAACAAAATTTAAATATTTGAGAAAAATGGAACCAATTACAACATTCAATATTCTTTTTAATCGATTATTCGATTGGACAACTTGGATCCCTTTGCCAGGTCCCAAGTTAAACTATTCACTCCCGGCGTATTATACAATTAAGACTTTTGAACCCTTAGAAATATGTGTAAATGGTAAGATAACAGGCTTAATATTGGATTTAAAATTTCGTACGGAAATTAAAAGTATAGGAGGTTTTTATTATCCAACAATAGGTTGGTAAAACGACAACCAATCCTATTTAATGAGTGAATCTTTAGTACTCTCTTTTTATGACAAAATATAACGTGTACTGACCAGTACTTGAGTTGACAGTCATTTACCTCTGGTGTTTTTTTATGCCGTCAGTTTTTCCTCATTTTCCAAATTTGCCTTCTTAGCCAAATCAAAACCGTCAGTAAAAGTCTCCATCGGC
>JBMOKZ010000002.1:0-4560 GCA_049324195.1 Candidatus Zixiibacteriota bacterium
GGGATTATAATCCTGGGGGCAATTATCATAATAATCTTCCAAACCATCGTCGTCGTCATCGTTATCGCAGACATCTCCAAAGGGATCGTCATCGGAATTGATCTGGTCAGGATTATAATCGTTAAGACAGTTGTCAGCTATATCCGGGACGTCATCCATATCAATATCTTCCAGGGATACCCATTCAGCGATGGAATAAAAAGCGGTGTAATAATCATGACAGGTAAACCATGTCCCGGGGATATGCAAAGGATTTGTTTCATGGAAACCCCATAACGCCATGACATACTCGTTGTCACCAGAAGGTTCGCCCGGCGCCCAATTGGTGTAAGAAAACGGGTCGCCGTCAAACCATAGCTTTATGTCTGGATTGGTTACGTATAATCCTCCCAGCCAGTAGGCATCGATCACCGGCGATACTTTGTCCATTCCGTCGATAATTTCGAATAATATAAAATTATTTTCTAAAGATGAAGTAATTGAAGCCAGAAATCCATGCGCTCCTTCGGGCGAATCCGGATTCCTGATGATATAGTCCGCCTCATCAATAACCAACAACTCGGGCAGAATTCCGTACCAGTGGTCATTTCCGCCGTCTTCGATGCGCCATTGTTTGACGTTTACATAGCGACCGCCGGTATATTCCTGGCAGACATCGCCGACGCCGTTGCCGTCGACATCCGCTTGGTCGGGATTCTCATCGAACTGGCAGTTGTCATCGCAACCGGTCGTCGCTCCGCCGGTGCAGTTATTGTCGCCGATCGTGCCGCTGTTGTCGCCGTCGTCTAATATCCCGTCGTCGTCGTCGTCCGGGTCGCACGGGTCACCCTGTCCATCCCCGTCATTGTCCTCCTGTTCGGGATTACTGATATCCGGACAATTGTCACAAACATCGCCGATATTATCGCCGTCCGAGTCAAGCTGGTCTTCATTGTTTACTCCGGGACAATTGTCGCAGGCGTCGCCAAAGGAATCCCCGTCGCCGTTAGCCTGACTGGTGTTGGCGACAGCAGGACAATTATCACAGGCATCAGGGATATTATCGTTATCGGCGTCATCGTTATCATCGTAACCGGGACAGAGATCGCAGGCGTCACCGACTCCGTCGCCGTCCGTATCCGCCTGATTCTCGTTCGTCACCGCCGGACAATTATCACAGGCATTACCGTAGCTGTCGCCGTCCGTATTCGCCTGGTCCGGATTGTACAGCCCCTGACAGTTGTCGCAGCCGTCCGGAGCCACGTCGCCGTCGCTGTCGATATTGTCGTCATATCCCGGACACAGGTCGCAGGCATCGCCGTTGCCGTCGCCGTCGCTGTCGCTCTGGTCGTTGTTGACCGCATCAGGACAGTTGTCGCAAATATCACCGTAATTGTCGCCGTCACCGTTGGCCTGGTTCTCGTTGGTCTGATTGACACAGTTGTCGCAGGCATCGCCGTAACTGTCACCATCCGAATTTAACTGGTCGTTGTTCACCACCGTTATACAGTTGTCGCAGGCGTTGCCGTAATTGTCGCCGTCCGAATTCAACTGATTCTCGTTCGACACCGTCAGACAGTTGTCACAGACGTTGCCCACATTATCATTGTCATCGTCATATTGGTCCGGATTATACGTCTCCGAACAGTTGTCGCACAGATTTCCCGCCTCGTCGCCGTCGTTATCCTCCTGACCCGGATTGTAATCGTTCGGACAGTTATCCAGATTGTCGACCACCCCGTCGTTGTCGGTATCGACATAATCGTAAATCTCCAGTCCGCCAGTCCAGTACGGGAAATAATCCCCACCCGTCGAACTAACGAACTTGTATTTCGTCCCCGAATTGAAGGCAAAGGTATCGATATGAACCACGTCGCCCGGACCCCAATCCCCGGACAGCGAAAAATCATACGTCGCCCATAACTGCCGCGAAGGATTCGGACGCACCCCCGGCGTGAACAAACGTATCCCCACACACTGGAACCGCTGTCGCTCGTTGGTCGTGTCAATATTGTTCGCATCGAAAAATATCGGGTTGCTGAACGAAGTCGAAAGCATCGTCGAGGCTGTCGCCGATGTCATCTGAAGCTTGGCGTTGTCCCAGCCCCAGCCCATCGAACAGCCGTTGAGCGTGTCAGCGTCGTCGTATACGTATAATTGGAGCTGTAAATTGAATACCCCGAGTGTGGAGTTGGGCTGCACGGTTACCACCATGTCGACCGTGTCCTTCGCCCCTCCCTCATCACCCCTGGCCGGCATCGCGGCCAGAACGAAAAGAACAAAAACGACAAAAAGCAGCCTGACCTTCATATCTCGCGCTCCTTTCAAAATTTGATGATATATGTGCTTTTCCAACTGACTTGCTGATATTGCACTTTTAGAATCCAATTTAAAGTATTGCGTAAAAAGAGAACTTTAGAGAAAGTAAAGATATCCCATACTTATATAAAATATAAGTTCTAAGGCCCTGGTTGTCAAGGGAATAGTGGTGTATATATACCAATATTTATATGCAGGAATCAATAACCGATAAATTCTTCGTAAACAATCCGATCCGAAAAAATTCCCATATTACGAAGAGTGGCCGTAATGCCGAGCACCATCGCCAGAGACCCGACAATATAGAAAATAGGGGTGGAAATATCTTCCACATGCCTTCTAATCATAGCCTCGTCGATTTGCCCGCTCTCCCCGTCCCAGGAATCGCCGATACCCTCCCGGGCAGTGAAAGTCGGCACCAGCTGAAAAAAGCCGTAATTACGGTCATAATCAGTAAGTTCTTGTAAGAAAGGAGAATCAGCAGGGATCCGGTTAGAATATAACAGCAGCATACGATAATCGAGTTGCCGGTTGATAACATCTCTGACAATACTCATAACCGGAGTAATCCCGATGCCGCCGACTATGAATACGGCAGGCCTGGTGTTGTCGTCGTGTAACTTAAACGAGCCGAAAGGGCCGTCAATGACTATTTTTTCACCGGGCTTCAGAGCTTTCAAAGAACGTTTAAAGGCGCTTAACCGAATCCGGACCGCCAGTTGTAAGTCCGGTTCGCTGGGACTGCTGACCAGGGAAAGGGAGCGAATATTCCCGGAACTATCGGTTTCGGGCGGGTTTTCGAGGGTTACCTGAACGAACTGACCAGCTTTATAATGAAAATCAGGGGGTTTTTCGAAATGGAAATGATAAGTATTGTGATTGATTTCCTCACTGCTTATAAGCCGGGTCGTTTTCGCTGACATGCAAACACCTCCGTTGAATTTATTTTAAATTGCTTTATTACCGAACATAAAGCAAGCATAAATCTTATCGGAGGTTTTTTCGCCAAATAAGGAGGTCAATTCAGTCCGATCCCTTAAGGCTTTTATAAATCGCTCCCAAATAGCCGCTTCGCTTATCCAGCCCGAAATATTTATTCACAAGATCAAAGAGGTCGTCCTCGAGCTCGTCGATATTCCGGGGTATATATTGGTCATAAAGGCTTTTGGAGATGCGGGTAAATTTATCAAAAAAAACAGGATCAAAATGGGTTCCCTTTTCTTTTTCCATTTGCTTCATAGCCTGTTCATAGGAACGGGCTTTCTTATAAGGGCGCTCCGAAACCAGGGCGTCAAAAACATCGACAATAGCGAAAATGCGGGCATTGACCGGGATTTCACGACCTTTCAACGCCATCGGGTACCCGGTACCATCCCAGCGTTCATGATGATACAGCACGACCTCGCGGGCATCCTCCAACCAGGAGACACCCCGAATAATTCGCTCCCCGCGGGAGACATGGCTTTTCATCTCATTATATTCATCCTGAGTCAACTTCCCGGTTTTTAACAGGGTAGCATCGGGAATACCGATTTTTCCGATATCGTGCAAAAACGAACCCTTGATGAGCGACTGCATCCGCGGTCGTTTCAGACGCATTTGCTCCGCCATCAGAGAGGCATAGAGGGTGACTTTCAGATTGTGTTCTACCGACCCGGTATCTCGAACCGCGATAGCGCTGCCCAGGGCTTTCACCATCTGCAGGTTACTGCCCAGCAATTCGTACTGGGTCCAGTGTAACAAACCGTTCAAAACAGCCGTCATATCCGGCTTGACTATATGCTGCGAAGCCATATCGGCTTCCGAGACCCCGACGCAACCCTTTTCCGTTTGACGGCAAATCTCCTTCAGTATAAACATCGCCATCGTCGTACAATACTCCTGCACCGGGATATCAACCGGACGTTCCTTCATCAGCAGAGATACCTCGTTTCGGACAATTTCTCTTATCGCGGAATTCTCCAGAATTTGTGAAATCCGCTGCTCAATTACTCGCGTCAGCACAATATTAGAAACCTTTCCTCATAGGTTCTGGATTTAAAAAAGGGGAGACCGAAGAAGATACGAACCTGATTCAATTTAATTATACACAACTTAGAGCGATTTGTCAAACTGTTATGCCGGTTGTGGCTGCCGCCGAACAAAAAGCCCGCACCGGCGGGCTTTTTTTGTCTCAATTTTACACCATGTTCATGGACAGGCATGAAGGGGCATCCCGGAAAGATACAGATGGTCAATCAACAGAGCGACATCGGATATATC
>JBMOKZ010000003.1:0-4560 GCA_049324195.1 Candidatus Zixiibacteriota bacterium
GCAAGCGCCATGGCCAGGTAGGCCCATTTCGCGAAATATTCGTTACGGACCTGTTCGTTAAGGCGTTTAGCCATCTTTTCTGAAATCATCATTTTAATCTCTCCTTATCTTTAGTTTATTTTTTCAAATTAAATTGTATTATGAAGTAAACATTAAGGTTAATGATAAGTTCCCCTAAAAATTGTATTTTAATTAAATATTGACAACCGGAAGGCGCTGGAAATATAGGATAAAATAAATCCTGTAGAGAGTTTTGTTGTAAGGGGGAAAGGGCTATTTCAACAGGATCATTTTGCGGGTATCCGTGAAATTTTCCGCACGCAGCATATAGAAATAAACCCCGGAAGCTACTTCGGCGCCGCCGTCGGAAGTCCCGTCCCAGGTTTCCGTGTAGGTACCGACCGGAAGCGAGCCGAAATCCCATTCACGGACCCTCTGCCCGAGCACGTTATAAACGACCAGAGTAATATCAGAGCGTCTCGAAAGAGTGAATTCGATCTGAGTGACGGCGTTGAACGGGTTGGGGTAATTCTGGTGCAGTTCGAAATCAGCCGGAAGCGTTTCGGACCAGTCATCGATTACCGGGGTTGGGTCGCCGCCGTCGATTTTTGCCACGTAAACATCGGACCCTCCGGCGCTGTAGGAATAAGAATATCCTACCAGGAAATATGCGCGGCTGGATTCCTCTAAAATCATGTACCCGTAATCGGATTTGGAGCCGCCGAAGGTGTTGTCCCAGAGTTTTTCGCCCATCAGGTCGGTTTTGACGACATAGATGTCGATCATACCGGAGCCGAACGATTCGGTGGTTCCGGCCAGGATATAGCCGCCGTCGGCGGTGGGGCAGACCGAATAGGCTCGGTCGTCATAATTGCCGCCGTAGGTATAGTCCCAATCCACCCAGCCGTCGGGATCCGTCTTGACCAGGTACATGTCATAGTAACCCAGGCCGAACGAACCGGTGGCGCCCGCGAACACGAACCCGCCGTCGAAAGTGTTTTCCACCGCATAACCGAGGTCCGCGCCGGTGCCGCCGTAGGTGGCGGTCCAGAGCGTATCGCCGTTGGCGTTGGTGCGTACGACATACATACTGCTGTAGCCCTCGCCGAATGAGCCGGTGGTGCCGATGAGGATATACCCGCCTGCTGCGGCCGGCCTGACGGCGTACCCGAGGTCGCCGCCCGCGCCGCCGTAGGCGCGCGCCCAGAGCATATCGCCCAAGGCGTTGGTTTTGATGAGGTAAACATCGGCGTAACCGTTACCGAAAGAATTGGTCGTGCCGCAAACGATGAAGCCGCCATCGGAAGTCTGCCGGACCGACATGCCATCGTCGTTGGCCGTACCCCCGAAAGTTTTGCTCCAGATTTCGTTTCCGAGACTGTCGGTGCGAATAAGATAAACGTCCATCAGCCCTGCCCCGTAAGAGCGGGTTTTACCGACCAGGATAAAGCCGCCGTCGCTGGTCTGCTCGATATCGTAACCGTAGTCGGTATCGTCGCCGCCGAACGTGCGGGTCCAGAGCGTATCCCCGAGGGAATCGAGTTTCAACAGGTAAATGTCATGGTCGCCTGTCCCGTAAGAATAAGTTGAGCCGAGCGTGATATAACTGCCGTTGGTCGTGACCTTACAGGAATACCCGCCCTCATTGTACGTACCGCCATAGTTGTTGGCCCAGAGAAGGTCCTGGGCATACCCCGGCCCGGCTGTTGACAGCAGGCTGACGAACAAGACTAAAAAGAAACCGTGACGTTTTCGCATTATCCTATCCTATAGATTTCATGCTGAAACGATTTCGCTGTTTAAATATTGAACAGCTGTTTCATATTGAAATACATCGACGGTTTTTTTCAGAAGTTTAGGGCTCTGAAATAAATTTTTATAGTCAAGCTCATATAATTGCCTTTACCTGAATATGCCCATAAGCAGGGGAAGGATAATTGAATCTTAACTCATTGTTTTGCAATCTCTTTTCCAGCATGATATAGGGTTCTCCCCATATTCAAAAAAGCCCTGGATTCTTCGGAAAGTCTTTCAAAAGCTGTAAGCTATTGACCAGTAATGTCATACGCTGTGTCAGGACGGGCGGCATCAGCCTTGCTTTTAATGTGTTTCAAAGACTTATGGATTTTTAACTACAAGGGAGGCTTCAATGTTTATTAAAACGCTGACTCTCCTGGTTTGTATCTTGTTGCTGTCTGTGATTCTGGTGCCGAGGACCGACGCTCAGGAAAGCGGAATTATCCAGGCGACCGCCACGGTTCTTTCCGCCCTGACGATTATCGGTAACCATGATTTGCAGTTCGGCACCGTGACACCGGGGGTCAACAAAGCCGTTGATAAATCAGCGATGGGTTTCGCCGGCGAATGGCTTATTATGGGCGTTACCGGAGCGGAGATATCGATGGATTTTACCCTGCCGGATTCTCTGATTCTGGCCGATTCGACTATCGGGATGAGGATCGATTTTACCAATACCGATGCCTCGTTCAGCGATGGTACGGGGACGCAGTCATCGCCAACCGGGGTCATCAATCCCAACGGGCCGTCGGCGGAGCGTCTCGGCGCTATCAGCGGGGAAATGACAGTCTGGATAGGGGGAACGGTTTATCCCGACCTGACCCAGACCGGCGGTGATTATGCGGCGGATATCGTTCTGACCGTCGCTTATACCGGCAGTTGATGGCGTAAGTCCCGGAAGGCGTTAATGTTATGACATATGCCGGGAGGGTTTAAACAGAGTAGTTCTTGACAATTTTTAATTTTACGGTATTTTGGTGATGTACCAGTCACTTTTTGTCAAATACCGTAATGATTCGCTTAAAACGAATAAAAATTGTCGTTTTGGTTTTTTGCCTTTTTGTTTTGAGTGCGGTTTCGGCTCAAAGCGAGACGGACTGTGCCCGTCAGGCGGTCATCCGCGCCACCGCCCGGGTGGAATATCCACTCGGCATCACATCGCTTTTATTATCCGAGAGTCTCTCGGAAAATACCCGGAACGATAAAATATCCGATTCTCCGGGCTGGTATTTTTATACCGGCAACGGCGAGGCTCAGTACACGCTTACCAACGACCGCGGCCGGGAGGAAACAGTCGTTTTTTCCGACGAGTTGTCGTCAGCCGACGCGCAGGTTTTCTCCGGGGGTAAAGTAACGCGCCTGACAGCTTCTGATATCCTTCGCTTCTTTCCCGCTCAGGGCCAAACGCTCACTCTGACAGTTGTCCGCCCGGCCGACTGAGAGGGCTGTTCGGCGCCATCTTAATCTTGACATCAATACCGTGATTTAATACGATTCGTTCAAGGAGCAGTGCAAACGGTTTGAGATATTTATATTTTATTCTGGTGATATTCGGGTTGTGCCCGTTGTCGTTCTCGGAACTGAACGCTCAGAGCATCACCGTTAACAACGACCTGGTATTCGGCGATATGTTTCCGGGTATCCCGAAAACGGTTTCAAAAAGTGCCGCCGGCTCCGCCGCCGAATTTTATGTTTCGGGGACAGCGGGAGCCGAGGTTACGGTCGAGTTCACGCTCCCGACCTATATGAACAGCGGCGGCTTCAACATGCAGATGGTCTTCACCGATACCGACTGCGCCATGGACTCCAGCGCCGCGCCGGACCAGTCCAATCCCGGCTATGATGACCTCGACCCCTGGCATACGATTACTTACCGACTCGGTTTCAATGGTCTGACTATCTGGCTGGGAGGGATGGTTATTCCAAAAGTCGTGCAATATCCGGGGGATTACAAGGCGACGATAGTCCTGACCGTGACATATACCGGCAATTAAGTTTCTTTTAAAAGCCCCTTTGTTCATTCTTCAATCAACATTTATAGCAGACTTCCTTTTTTAGCCCGATTTTAAACGAAATTTCCCTGTTTTTGACGATAAATGTATTTAGAAAAGGAGTAATACTGCTAAACAATAAAATCTTGTGGAGAAACAAATGGCGGAGCTTCAAAAAGGACTAAAATTTACAACCTGCCGGATGGGGATTGTTCTTATAATTTTATTAATATTCGTTCCCTCCGGTTTTGGGCAGGATGTAGCTACCGGACAGGCAACCGGCAACGTCTTGACGGGTCTTCAGGTCATCGCTACCCAGGACCTTCAATTCGGCGACCTTTTACAGGGCGTGGCCAAATCGGTGGGCTGGAACGAGGACGCTAACTCGGGTATTTTCACGATTATCGGAAACCGGGGTTCCGGGATCTCGGTATATTTAACTTTGCCGTTTTATATCGCTTTGACCGATGGGTCCGACCGGATGCCGATTTCATTTGGCGTCACCGACTGCGCAGTCGATACGGCGGGCGCGACCCCCTCGACGGTGCTGCTGGCGGACGGTTTCATTGACGAGGATCCGCACGATTTACCGGCCGCGATTCAGGTCGGCAGCGGCGGGGTGGGCAACAATGAAACCCGCATTTATCTGGGCGGTCGGGTAACGCCCGCGGTGGACCAAACCGCCGGGGCTTATTACGGAGATATAATTTGCGAAGTCGCCTATAACGGGACTTAGTTGATATATATATTTTTTTAGAAAACAGGGAGCTGT
>JBMOKZ010000004.1:0-34369 GCA_049324195.1 Candidatus Zixiibacteriota bacterium
TTGTGTTTTTACTCGATTCAGCAAATCGCCGGTGACTACCCTTTTTGTCAAAGACCGTTCGCTGGCGAACAATCCTATCGGGGCGGTTTATTCGGATTATTATTTAAAGGAAGCGGTCCAGGCTTCGGCCCGGATGAGCTAAAAATGAGAGAGAGAGATTTATAGTTGTTAATTCACCGTACTTACGGTGGGAGGTTTATATGGCTATTCCAACATTAAATGCTGTCGGTTTTTGCGCGCATTACTCCAGGCAGGGCGATTGGGCTTTCGATTATGCCCTTCGCCTTTCGCGGATCCATCAAGTTCAATTGAATGTGTTCCATTTTTTAAGCGACCCGTATAAAGTGGCCGATGACGAGATTGCTTCCTTGAGTAATGACGAGCGAGCCAGACTCGCCATCGAACGCGAGAAAGAGCTGCGATTGTATTATGACCAGCGTGCCGGTGACTATCTCGATGTCGGTTTTCGGTTGTGCGAGCATGCCGAATGGGTGGAGCTTCACCGCTGCTTGCTGGTGCGCGAGTTTCAGATACTGGTGCTTGGTTATGTGAGCGACGGCGTTCATTTCGGCCGGAAACCGATTGAGGAGTTCGCCGAATCGTTTATCTGTCCGGTGGTACTGGTCGGACCGGATACCCCGGACCGTTATCATCTAAACAGCCGGGCCGCCTTGATTGCCGACTCGCTCGGTCTGGATAAAGAGGATTGGTTGCCGGTAAAATCGATCTCGGCCTGATATCGCGGTTTTTTCAGATACAAGGTCTCGGTTGCGATAATGATATTTCGAAATACCCTTGTGTCTGTCATTATTTTTCATATATTTTGAAGCGAAAGTAAAATAATCGTGCCTAATGGGGTTGATGTGGAAGAGACACTGAGCCGTCTCATATTCGACAGTATCAACGATGGAGTATTCACCGTTGATAAGAATTGCGTGATAACGTCTTTTAATCGTTCCGCCGAGGCGATAACCGGTTTCCGCGCCGAGGAGGCTATCGGCAAGCATTGTTTTGATATTTTCCGTACCGAGGTTTGCCATCGTCAATGCGCTCTCAAGGATACGCTGAAAACACAAGACCCGGTCGATAACGCCCGCGTCACGATTATCACCCGCAGCGGTAACGAACTGCCGATTCAGGTGACGACTACCATGCTCAAGGACGATACCGGCAACCTGATCGGGGCGGTGGAGTTCTTCCGCGATATCTCCGAAATCGAGCACCTTCGTCAAAGTCTCGAACAGAAACAGGCTCTCGAGGATATCGTCAGCGTCAACCATCAGATGCACGAGTTGATTAATCTTTTACCCGATGTCGCCAAGTCCGAGTGCAATGTTCTTATCCAGGGGCCAAGCGGTTCAGGCAAGGAACTGTTTGCGCAGGTTATTCATAATCTCAGTCCGCGCCGATACGGGCCTTATATCAAGCTCAACTGCGCAGCGCTGCCGGCCAACCTGCTGGAGTCTGAGCTGTTCGGATACGAGAAGGGAGCCTTCACCGACGCCAAGAGCAACAAGCCGGGGCAGTTCAGTTTAGCCAACGGCGGCACCCTGTTACTCGACGAGATTAGCGAGATGGATATTTCTCTCCAGGTGAAATTGCTGCGGGTGCTCAATAACGGGGAGTACCGGCCGCTGGGGTCGACCAAGACCCTGCATACCGACGCTCGCATCATCGCCGCCACCAACGCCGATTTGGAGGAGAGTATCGCTGAGGAGCGGTTTCGTCAGGACCTTTATTATCGTATTAATGTCGTCAATATAAAAATCCCTCCGCTGAAAGACCGGTCGGAAGATATCCCCTTGCTGGTGAACCATTTCCTGCAGGTGTATCGCAGAAAAAGCGGTAAACCGATTGAGCGGATGGCGCCCGAAGCGGTCGCCGCTTTACGGCGACACCCCCTGCCGGGCAATGTCCGCGAGCTGGAAAACGCCATCGAGTATTCGTTCGTGATGTGTCACGGACCGGAGATTCGCCTGGAACATTTGCCGCTTCATATTACCTCGCTGGTAATCCCCCGGAGCACCGGCAACGGAAAAGAACAAAACGAGAAAAAGATCATTCTCGAAACCCTGCGGCGTTACAACGGCAACCGCTCCCAGGCTGCCCTGGAGTTGGGGATGCATCGTACGACCCTCTGGCGCAAAATGAAAATGCTGGGGATCGTTCAATAATCCTGCTTTATCCATAAGGTGTGAGTTTTTCGCACGGCATTTAATCTTGAAAACCGACCAATCGCCACCGTTTTATAATTCCCGGTCAGATTACATGTGGTTGGCGGCTAGGCAGTATCCTCTTTCACCTCAGCGGTCGCTTACAACCGTTTACGTTCATGCTAAACCGACTTCTCATTTTTATTTGACAGCGGTCGAGTACATGATCAGGGCGTCGTAGTTGATTACTGCAGTCGTGTCGTCGGTGCGCTCAAGGTACAGGTCAAGCATGATGATTTTGGCTCTCATAAAAGCCGACGCGTATTCCGCGGTCGCCTTATCGGCCGGAATTTTTTGACTCCGGATGCCGCCATAGGCCGCCGTCATACTGTCGATAAGCGGACGCAGGTCCATCGCGAGAGAATCGAACGCCGATGTATCCTGCGGGATTGTCAACACAATCGAATCCGGAGCGGTCATAATGGCGCAGGGCGCGTTAATAGGGAAAGGTGGCGTCACGGCTTCGGATTTGCTGTAGGTTACCTGCACCAGGTGGTCATATCCCGATATCGAAACCGGGGATTTCAGGTCAACCGTGAGCGAGAAGAAACCGCTGGAGCCGCTCCGGCTGTACATATCGAACTCGAAACCCATCATCCCGGCGACAGCCGGGGCGTCTTTGAACCAGCTTGTTTCTGTAGAATCGAGTCGAAGATTTTCCGAAAACCAGGATTGGATACCGTCATAGCCGTGGACCTCACGAAGATACCAGAGGATAGAGCTGATTTCGGCGATGTCGTTTTCGGAAACTACGCCGGGAGCCTTTTGTACCGAGCCCTCGACCAATATCGAATTGGATTCGAGGAAACCCTGGAGGCGCGCAATCTGGCTTTTTTCAGAAACCGCGAACATGCCCCAGGGGCCGAAAGAGATTAGAAAAGTCAGGGCGCATAGCGAAGCGGGAATAATCTTGATGTTTCGGCGTTTGCTGATGATGAAGTAAGCGGCCATAATTGCCAGCCAGACGCCGGCCGCCAGCCCGAGATAGCGATCCTCGGTCAGGCCGTATTCCGATATCCGCCGCCACAGGGCAAGGAACAATACCGCCACCAGAGGAACCAGGGTTATGTAGTACCAGCGGGCGGCGCGCCTGAGCCAGCTTTGTCCGAGTTGATCCCGGATAGGGTCGAGAACGAAGAGAGCCAGAATGCCGGTGGCCGAGAAACCGAGAATCAACCGGCCGACCCACCCCTGTGGCCAGTTCCAGGTGACGATAATCTTGGCGATGTAGGCGTAGAGAATCACGAAATAGACCAGCACCAGCGGTGCGAGAACATACTGTGCGAAAATTTTGAGTCCTTTCGGGTAATCACCGACTTTCTCCAGAGCGTCAAGGTCGTCCGGTATTCCGGCTAAAAGGAAGCCGACCGTGAACAGTCCGTTGATGAGAATCCATAATTCGCCGTATCGCTGTGGGGGAATATCCATCCCGAAGAGATTGTCCAGCGCAGCGAGCGCCAGCCCGAGTCCCGCAAACAGCACGACGGCAAACGCGCCGGTGAGAATGATGCGGAAGACAATTATTTTGTTGAACTGCCAGAAGCCGTTTGCCTGACCTACACGGCTGAAGGGCAGTACGGAAAAGAGAAAGCAGAGGCCGAGGGCAAAAGCAAAGAAGCGGAAGAGATAGAACATCGGGGCGCCATCTAAATTGGACGGGATGGTGAAGGCATAGGCTATAAGCAGGCAAAGGCCGATTGCCTGAAGGCTCCACAATTTCGCGGTCGGCAGTTTAAATTTTTCGGCGGTCAGTTTCAAAGATGCCAGAAGCGGCAAAGCCAGAATCGAAGCGAGAAGTATGTTGTACAGGATCGACGCGGGCGGCTCTCCCTCGTTTTCGACCAGGATAATGGCCATGACCGACCCGGCCACGGCGCTGAGAATGACCAGCGGAAAGCGTCGGATGGTTTTGATATATTCCGTTCCGATTTGAACGATTGACGGCAGTTTCATATTCTTCCCTTCTTTAAATTCATTTCATGGGAAAAAGGTAGGGTATTGCAATCAGGGTGTCCACAATAATATCCCGGGTTCTCGCAAGTGCCAATATTTCTACATAGCATCTTGCGAAATATCTCAAATTCTCAAAAAAAGTTTATAGGTCATAATTAAATCGCTTTCTGTAAAGGGCGAATCGTGAAGCGCGTTTCATTTTAACGCTTAAACTGCCTTGTTCATTTCAGACTGCGGCGTGTTAATTCCAGACAGAGAACCGCAGAAACCGGCGCGGAGATTTCCGCGCGCCGGGCTGGCGAAAACTAAGAGGCGGAAAAAATTTGGAGTTCGGATAATATGACACCATCACTTTTTCGGGAACATTATCGAATTCTGCGGCAAGGTGAACTAACCGCGTAACTTCTGAAAGTAAACTCGCGCTTGTTGAAAAGCGGGGGACAGGTCCCGGCGACCGGCAAAGGAGTGATGAAGACGGACTTTGTCTCCTTCCGCTTAAAGCCGGTCTGCCGGCAAAAAAAGGGCCGGGATGACACTTGATTCATTATGAAAAAGGAATTTCCCGCTGGTTTGTTGCGTGAAGGCATATTACCGGGCAATCGAATTATTATTTAATTGGAGTCGTATTGATACGCGGTGAGGATTCTCATTCAGTTTGGCGTTCCCGCCGCCAGGTGATTACCGGACCGTCCTCGGGAGCGTCTCGTCGGCCGGTGCGGATAAATCCGGCTTTCTCCAGAACTCTCCCGGAAGCGGTGTTCCCGACCGCTGTTTCGGCTGTGACGGCCGTAACTTCGGGTTTGGAAAAAGCTTCGGCCAAAAGAAGCCTGACACCTTCGGTCGCGAGATTTCTCCGGCGGTGGGATTCCGCGACGCCGCAGCCGATTTCAACCTCACCGTTGTCCGGCGAGTTCTTGAAACAACCCGAACCGATAATCAGGTTTTCAGCCGGGAAATAAAACAGGCGGGGCGCACACCAGAACCAGGATTCGCCGGCGCGCCTTCGTTCCAGGGCTGAGGTAAAAACGATTACGGGCGGCACGGCTCCGGGAGTAAATTGGTAGGAGCGGAAAGTGAGCGTGGAGGATTCCTTGAGGTTGCGCTCTACATCTTCGACCATCATGGTTATCAGTTGGATATTCAATCTAAGCTCCTTTGTCAGGCTGCAGTGTCGGAATAAAAAAACGGCATTTGCCTTTTCGATAGTATATAATTTATATGTCGATTTCAAAGGGTTTCAAGAATTTTGAGCTTTCCGTATTATTAAATCAGGTTATCGGTTTCTTATGATCTATCTTCGGCTGTTAATAGAAAGGACGTCTTGCGGCATATTTTATTTAGTTGTTTCCCAATGGGTTATGCGTATAGTTGAGCACTCGTCTAATTTAAAAACAGGAATTCGAGCAGTATTTTTGTAGTTGTCGAAAAACCGCAGACAATGTAGTCATTTCCCGGGGCATGCATTCGCAAAGCCATAAAAAAATGTATTTACACCAACGGCAGAAATGCATTAACTTAAGTCATAATATGGAAAATTTCATCCCGCTCGGTCGATATTAACAAATCTGAAAGGAGATCATGCCCATGTCGATGGCTCAAGAAAAACAACAACCTTCCGGGCAAGGCGTTCCAGCGGATGCTTACGATGCCTATGAAAATTATGAGCTCCCAGTTGAGGGCTTCAAGGGGAGTGCGGAGGAGATCGAGCACCAGTGGTATGAAAAGTGTTACGTCGGTCGTGGCGACACCATCAAACAGCTCACTCTGCGGGCTCTCATCATGGGATCGGTGCTCGGCGGGGTACTTTCGCTGACCAACATCTACATCGGTCTCAAAGCCGGTTGGGGTTTCGGGGTTGCCATCACGGCCTGTATCCTTTCGTATGCTATCTGGACACTCCTTTTCAAAATGCGAATCGTGAAGACGCAGATGACGATTCTGGAGAATAACTGCATGCAATCCACCGCCAGCGCGGCGGGTTATTCTACTGGCGGTACTCTCGTCTCAGCCTTTGCCGCCTATATTATGCTTTACAATCAAACCCTGCCCATCCCTATCATGCTGGGCTGGGTGTTTTTCCTGGCGGTTCTCGGGGTGACGATGGCTGTCCCGATGAAACGTCAGATGATCAATATCGAACAGCTCCGATTTCCCAGCGGGATTGCCGCAGCCGAAACCCTTCGGGCATTGCACGCCAAAGGCCAGAAAGGGATGCGCGCGGCGCGCGCCCTCGGTATTGCTGGTCTTTTCGCGGTTTTGAGCACTTTATTGACCGATGGCTTGAGGCTTATCAGCGGTCGCCTCGAAGCTTTCCAGATTTCAACTCTGGCTGCCCGTTTTAACACGGCAACATTCGGTGAAGCGTGGATGGGCCGGACGGTTATGTTTGTCTGGGATCCCATTTTCATCGCCGCCGGGATGTTTGTGGGGATGAGAGTGGCTATCAGTATTCTTCTGGGGTCAATAACCTGCTGGATGATTTTTATCCCCTGGCTGCAAAGCTATATACCGGAAGCGGCCGGAGAAACGGGTTTCCGCATGCTGGTGCAATGGTCGCTCTGGGGCGGCACGGCCTGTATGGTTACCTCGGGGATTTTGTCGGTGTTTTTCCAGTGGAAAAGCGCTCTGCGGGCATTCAAGGGGCTGGGGGATATGTTCATGAAAAAGAGCAGCAAGAAAAGCGATAAAATAACAGAAATTGAAACCCCCGGGTCATGGTTTCTTCTCGGGCAACTGGTGTCGTTGATTGCTCTTGCCTGGCTGGCGCACTCGACATTCGGGATGCCGTGGTGGCAGAGTGTGGTCGCTGTAATTTTAAGTTTTGCACTGGCGCTGGTGGCCTGCCGGGTGACAGGTGAAACCGACACGACGCCCGTGGGAGCCATGGGTAAAATCACGCAGCTTACTTTCGGGGCGCTCTCGCCCGGAAACATGAGTGTGAACCTGATGGCGGCCAATATTACCGCCGGAGCCGCAACTTCCTCGGCTGACCTGCTTACCGACCTGAAGAGCGGCTATATGCTGGGAGCGCATCCCCGCAAGCAGTTCCTCGCTCAGTTCACGGGCATTTTCATCGGCACCGTCGTCACCGTATTGGCGTTCCGGGTTCTGGTTCCTGATGCCGGCGTACTGGGGACGGACCAGTTCCCCGCTCCGGCGGCGCAAACCTGGAAAGGGGTCGCCGAGGCAATGGCGCTCGGGCTTAGCACGATGCACCCGGTGAAAATCTGGAGCATGGTCATCGGCGGTCTTATCGGTATCATCCTGCCGATTCTTTCCCGGATGTTTCCTAAAAAGCAGATGTGGATTCCCTCACCGGCCGGTATCGGTCTGGCCTGGGTATTTCACTGGTTCTACGGTCTGCTTTTCTTCATCGGCGCGTTGATCGGCTACGGCTGGCAAAAGAAAAATCAGAAAAATTGCGAAGAATATCTGTTCCCGGTAGCCTCTGGTGTAGTCGCCGGTGGCGCCCTGATGGGCGTTGTCCTGATTTTCTGGGAAAGCGGCGGAGAGATTCTGAGGCAGTTTTTTAGCAAGTAAGGTTTAAGGCGGCGTCCTATCGGTTAACAGATGTAACTGCCTGCGGGACCGACAGGTAAACAGAAAGGTTGGCCTGTTACTTGTTTTCGATTATAAGATGTTGTCATGTAAAAGGTTGATGTTCTGAAATAAATACGGTTTGAGTGAGGTGGCCTTTACTCCGGGTCACCTTCCTCAAATCCACCCTCATTGAGCTTCATTGAATCCCGGTGAACCGCCGATAACAATTACCGGTCAGGTTAATATTCTAAATCATATCCATTTTAGTTTTTAGCCGTTGATTGCTCCTTTCTCGAAAGAATGCCTTTAAAAAGACGGAAATAAGACCGAAAATGGCCAGGGTGTTTTTTGTATTCTTTTCATCTACCCCGGAGTATACTGTCGATGACTTGAAAGGTATAAAGCCTGAACGATGAAAACGAGCGATAAAACCGAACCCGAGGGGAAGTCGGGCCTTCGCTTCATATGGCGCGCTCTTGACTCCCGCAATTACCGTCTTTATTTCGGCGGCCAGGGAATTTCTTTAATCGGCACCTGGATGCAGCGGATAGCACAAAGCTGGCTGGTTTACCGGCTCACCGATTCGGTTTTCCTGCTTGGGCTGGTGGGGTTCAGCACGCAAATTCCGACCTTTCTGGCCGCGCCTCTGGCCGGAGTGATAATCGACCGGAGAAATCGTTATCATATTCTGATCGTTACCCAGATTCTGGCCACTATCCAGGCGTTGATTCTGGCGATTCTGGTGTTAACGAATTATGTCCAGATTTGGCATATTATCGTGCTGGGGGTGATTCTGGGTTTAATTAACGCGTTTGATATGCCCTCCCGGCAATCGTTGCTGGTCGAGATGATCGAGCGTCGCGAGGATTTGGGCAACGCTATTGCTCTCAATTCGACGATGGTGAACGGGGCGCGATTGATAGGCCCGACTATCGCGGGACTGATGATCAGCGTAATGGGTGAGGGGGCATGCTTCCTGTTGAACGCGGTGAGTTTTTTCGCCGTGATTATGGCTCTTCTGGCGATGCGCTTAAAAACCGGTAGTAACAGGAAACGCGGAGCCCGGGTAATTTCGGATTTCGTCGAAGGCTTTAAATATGCCTACGGTTTTCCCCCGATCCGGTCGATACTGCTGCTTCTGGCCCTGGTGAGCCTGATGGGGATGCCGTACGCGGTGCTCATGCCGGTTTTTGCCCGGGATATTCTTCACGGCGGGCCGCATACGCTGGGCTTTCTCATGGGGGCGGTTGGCACCGGCGCGCTGGTCGGGGCGATTTATCTGGCCTCCAGAAAAACCGTCCTCGGACTCGGGAGTATTGTCGGTTATGCCGCCGGGACTTTCGGGGCCGGGTTGATTCTCTTTTCGCTTTCGCGCCATCAATGGGTGTCATTGGTGCTATTATTCTTTGTCGGGATGGGGATGATGTTGCAGATGGCCGCCAGCAACACGATTTTACAGACGATTGTCGATGACGACAAGCGGGGCCGCGTGATGAGCTTCTATGCCATGTCTTTTTTCGGCATGGCGCCTCTCGGCAGTATTATCGCCGGGAGCCTGGGCAGCCGCATCGGGACGTCGAACACGGTTATGCTGGGCGGAATATGTTGCATTATCGGCACCTTATTTTATATGTATCGTCTGCCCTCGTTAACAAAGTTGGTGCGTCCCATATATGTTAAAAAAGGGGTTATGCCCGAAGTTGCCGCAGGACTTCAGGCTGCCAATTCTATGAACGAATTACCAAAATAGGGTTTCGGGGCTAACCGTCGAAATATTTCTCGGATGTCAGCTTTATCAGGATATCTGTTCCGAATCGATGACGGGAGCCGGCTGCGGGACATTCAGCCGGGAATTTATCGATAAGTATTTTTTTGGGTTACTCGCGTCAGTCGGAGAAATTCCTGAAGGGGTGGCTCATGACATCTTTGCCCTTGATTCACAAATCAAGTCTTACCGGTTCCGGTAATTTGATTATATCGGCAGTTTTACGCCCGCTGCCGGTAACTTCATTAACGACGATACCGTACATCTGAGCCGGCACAGCACAATATTGATCCAGATTTTTCAAAAAGTTCGACCGGATAAAGTAATTCTTAAAATGGAAGAACCTGAAGCGGAGGAAAAGATTAAGCCGATTCTGGAAGTTTAATGATATGGACATAGCCGGTTTATTCGCGAAATTGTATCCTTTAAATAAAAATTATCTTGTCGAACGAGCTGTCGTATCCATATACTTTATCGCTAAAATTTTCCGAGAAAATAATTCATCGGAGGTGATTCCTTGGTCAGAGAAATTTCTTCATCGACTAAAACCGCCGGCTTCTGGTCCGCGGTTCTCGCGACCGTATTCAGCGCCACTTATGTCATCGCTCAAATCGCGGAGTGGCTGGGCTGGCTGGGGTCGAAGGGCGGTCCGGAAAGTCTGAGCACGCCTTTCGGACTGGTTGTCCTGCTGACGCCGTCGTTGTTTCTCGGCTCCTCGTTCCTCGTGCTCGTCGTGAGTATCCACCAGATCACGGAACCGGATAAAAAAATCTGGAGCCATGCCGCCGTCGTGTTCGCTACCGTCTACACGGTTCTCATAAGCATCAACTATTACGTGCAACTCACCTGGGTAACGCCACGTCTGGCGGCGGGGCGGACGGAGGGCATGGAACAGTTTATTTTCGTGCCCTTCGATTCGTTTTTGTATTCCGTGGACATTCTCGGTTACAGTTTCATGAGCGTGGCCACGCTTTTCGCTGCGATGGTGTTCACGGGCAGAGGAACCGAACGAGTTGTCCGATGGTTTCTGATTGCCAACGGACTGCTTCTTCCCTTTATAGCTTTACAGATGTTCTGGCCCTGGATGATCTGGATAGCGGCCCTGTGGGCGGTGACGTTCCCCGGTGCGACCTGGTCGCTCGCGGTCATTTTTCGACGAGCGGCGACAATCCCGAGAGACACCGGACAAGTGGCTTAATTATCCGAGCATCAACGGCATAAGAATCTTTCAAAGAGGATTTAGATAACAAGTATGGACAGTATTACTCTTCTCGGCCTAACGGCCGGCACTCTTACTACAGCAGCTTTTTTACCCCAATTGATTAAGACCTGGAAATCGCGTTCAACTAAGGACATTTCTCTTTTGATGTATGTGGTTATCTGCACCGGCATCCTGCTGTGGCTGATATACGGCCTGTGTATTGGCTCTTTGCCAGTGATTGTGGCCAATGCGGCCACCCTGCTGATTGCCGCCGCTATATTACTTTTGAAAATAAGATTTCATTGAAAGACCGGTAACAGAATCCAGAGTCGGCTTTGTACTTACGACACGTGAACAAATGTATAGCTGGAAATTTCGGAGAACCGCGTTTTAAGAGGATTGACTTGCTTCGGTCCTGACGACCTTTTATATTTACAACCATAAGAAAAGATTTATGACCTTGCCGTTGATTGTGGGTAACGGCGGAAATCAGAGGTAGTGGATGTACAGGCTGATCAGATGGACCGCGGCGCTTACGGTCGCCGCTTTATTTTTGGTACTCTGGGGATGCGGCGGCAGTGACGATTCGGAAAAAAATCTCAAGCAGAAACAATCCTCGGGCATTAAGGTCGGGGTATCGCTTTTAACCCGCACCCATCCGTTTTACCAGGAACTCGAGGCGGGGCTTCAGGAGGCCGCCGGGGCGGCGGGATTCCAATTGATTATCACCGCCGGGGAGTTCGATGTCGCCCGGCAGAAAGACCAGATTCATGATTTTATCGTTCAGAAAGTCAACGCGATTATTGTCAGCCCCTGTGATTCGAGGTCAATCGGCACCGCCATCAAGGCCGCCAACGATGCCGGGATACCGGTTTTTACGGCGGATATCGCCTGTCTGGCGCCCGAAGCTATGGTCGTCTCCCACGTCGCTTCCGACAATGTTGAGGGCGGACGGCTGGCCGCCCGCGCCGTGGCTGAAGCCATCGACGGCACCGGTAAAATCGCCATTATCGACCACCCCGAGGTCGAGTCGGTCATTCAACGGGTGAAAGGGTTTGAAGAAGAGATTGCCACCCATGAAAATATTACCGTCGCCGCGAAACTGTCCGGCCACGGGGTCAAGGACCAGGCGTTTCGTACTGCGGAGGATGTTCTGCAGGCGCACCCGGATTTGAAGGCTTTCTTCGGGATAAACGATGACTCCGCGCTCGGGGCGCTGGCCGCGGTGGAAAAAGCCGGAAAGGTCGGAAAAGTGAAAATTATCGGGTTCGACGCCGTTCCGGAGGCGCGCAAGGCGATTGCCGAGGGCCGGATTTACGCCGATGTCATCCAGCAGCCGAAGAAAATCGGACAGAGTACGATTACGGCGGTGCGAACTTATCTTACCGGCGGCACGGTCGATCCGACTATCCTGATTCCCTGTGACCTGTTTTCACAGACCGAAGCCAACTGATTATTTTGTCAGGTGATGGAGCAATCAACTGAAGCCGAGTCAAGCAGCCCTTCGTCGCTGGTGAAGATTTCGGGGCTGAGTAAATCTTTCCCCGGCGTACAGGCGCTCAAAGCGGCCGATTTCGAGCTTTACCGGGGGGAGATTCACGCCCTGGTAGGCGAAAACGGCGCCGGTAAAAGTACCCTTATTAAAATTTTGACCGGGGTGGTGCAACGGGACGGGGGCGAAATTTTTCTAAGCGGTCAACCGGTTTCTTTTAAAACGCCGCTCGAGGCCCAACAGGCCGGAATCGCGACCATCTACCAGGAATTCACGCTGGTGCCGGGGCTGTCGGCGGCCGCCAATATTTTTCTCGGGCATGAAGCGACCAGGGCTGGTATTATCGACCATCGCTTCGAACGCCATGAAGCGGAAAAGCTGTTGCACCGGCTCGGAGGCAATTTCAGCCCTTCTTCCCTGATATCCGAGTTAACCGTCGCCCAGCAGCAGATTGTCGAAATCGCCCGGGCGTTGGCGCGTGAGGCCGATGTTCTGGTGATGGATGAACCGACCGCAGCACTGGCTCCGCAGGAGGTGGACCATTTGTTCGAACTGCTGCGGGAACTGAAAGAACGCGGTATGGGCGTTATTTTTATCAGTCATCGTCTCGATGAAGTTCTCGCTATGGCTCAGCGTATAACCGTCATGCGCGACGGCGCGACCATGGCCGCCCGCCTCACTACCGGGTACTCGCGGTTCGAACTTATCGAACAGATGGTCGGGCGCTCGCTCGACCGGGAGTATTACAAAGAAGAGGTTGCCCTCGGAGAGGTCTGTCTCGAGGTGCGGGGACTCGCGGGCGGGATGATTCATGACGTGTCGTTCAAGGTCCGTCGCGGCGAAATTCTGGGACTGGCGGGACTGATGGGAGCGGGACGCACCGAGGTCGCGCGGTTGATTTTCGGAGCCGACTCTCGAGACTGCGGCGAGATCTGTCTGGACGGCCGTTCGCTTGAAATCGCCAACCCGCACGACGCTATCGAAGGGGGGATATGCCTTTTAACCGAGGACCGCAAAGCTCAGGGGCTGGTGCTGGGCGCCACGGTGAAAGAAAATTTCGCGCTCCCCAATCTGAAATCGTGGTCGTCACTGGGGTGGATTCTCCGGAAAAAGGAAAACGAACGGTTCGCCGATCAGGTGGACAAGTTGCAGATACGCCTGGCGCATCTCCAGCAAAAGGCGGAAGAACTCTCCGGCGGCAATCAGCAGAAACTGCTGGTGGCTCGATGGCTGGAGGCTGACACCGACGTCATAATGTTCGACGAGCCGACCCGGGGGATCGATGTCGGGGCGAAATATGAAATGTACGTGTTAATCGGCAATCTGGCCGCACAGGGAAAAGCGATCATCGTCATCTCCTCGGAATTGCCCGAACTGCTCGGCATCTGTGACCGCATCCTGGTCATGAAAGGCGGACGCATCGCCGGTGAAATCGACGACGTTAAAAACGCTACCCAGGAAGCGATCATGGCGATGGCCGTTTAGATATATTGAGAGGAGTTTGTTTGAAAAACCCGCAAGGTCAAAAACCGAATTTATCTATACGCTCAGCCTGGTTCCATCACCTGTTGTCCGATTACGGTATGATTATCGTACTGGCGATTCTCTGTCTGCTGTTTTCGTTGTTGACGATAACCGAACAATACCCTACCGGGGCGGCCGCGGCGGAAGACATTATAAGGCAGGTTGAAGAAAAATTTACCGAACCAGCCGGTTTTCTGGTCATCACTTCCTCGAGCGGCGATGACCGGGAATTTGTCGAAACCCTGCAAAAGAACCAGGACCTCTCGGTTTGTCGCGTTCTGACCTTTATCACCGGTACCCCGAGTGAAATCCGTTCACAACTGGAAGCGCTGGATACTCTGGCGTCGTCTTTTCAATATGTGGTTTCCACCCACGAATTTTCACCTACCGTCCGGATGATTACTTTGCCGTTGAAGGCTTTTCAGAATATCCCGATAGTGTCGCCATCGTCACACGAGTGGCCGACTTTCCTGATGCCGGATAATATCCGCAATGTCGCCAACCAGATAACGGTTATTGCCATCATCGCCATCGGCATGACGATGGTGATTATCACGGCCGGGATCGACCTCTCGGTCGGCAGCGTTATCGCTTTGTCGGCGGTGATTGTCGCCTGGATGATCGGTCAGTTCGGGGGCGAATCAGCCTCGGCAACGACCATGATTCTCGCCTCTCTGGGCGGGATCGTGATTTGCGGCGGGGTCGGAGCGTTTAGCGGTTTGATGATTACGGGATTTCGCATTCCGCCTTTTATCGCGACCCTGGCGATGATGCAGGTGGCGGCTGGCCTGGGTTATATTATTTCCCGGGGAAAACCAATCTACCAGTTGCCTGACAGTTTCGTCTGGCTCGGCCGGGGTGTTGATCCCCTCTTCCATGTGCCCTACGCCGTAATTCTGATGCTGGTTCTCTACGCGGTAGCGCATCTGGTCATGACGCGTACAACCTACGGCCGGTATATCTATGCGGTGGGCGGCAATCAGGAAGCGGCGCGCCTGTCGGGTATCCGCGTCAAGCTGATTCTTTTCTCGGTGTATGCCATATGCGGCATGCTGGCCGGGCTGGGCGGGGTCGTCATGGCTTCCCAGCTTAAAAGCGGCGCGCCGACTTACGGATTGACCTACGAGCTGTATGTGATTGCCGCGGTCGTCGTGGGCGGAACCAGTCTGATGGGCGGTGAGGGCCGCATTCTCGGGACTCTTATCGGCGCGTTTATTATTGCCGTCATTCAAAACGGGATGAACCTGGTCAATGTCGAAAGTTACACCCAAAAGGTGGTTCTGGGGCTGGTTATTCTCGCGGCGGTTCTGGTCGACCGCCTCAAGCAGAAAAAATTCAATTTAAAAGCCTTGTGGCATAAAAAAGAAACTTGATAGCGAAAAGATTTAACGGGCGGTTAAGGAGACGGATTATGCGTTATTTATATCTGGCAGCAACCGTGCTGTTGTTATCGGCGGTGTCGATTACGGGACAATCCACCGGCGAGACGGCGGCAGCAAAAGAAGGGAAACTACTCGTCGTAGGTACGGCGCATTTGGACACGCAGTGGCGATGGACGGTCAAAAAGAGTATCGAGGAATATATTCCCGCCACTTTCAGGGACAATTACAAGCTGATGGACCTCTATCCCGATTATGTCTTCAGTTTCGAGGGCGCGTTTCGTTATATGCTGATGCACGAGTACTATCCGGATGATTTCGAACGGGTGCGACCCTATATCGCTTCCGGGCAATGGCGTGTTACCGGCAGCTGGGTCGATGCGGTCGATGTCAATCTACCGTCGCCGGAATCCCTTATCCGCCACACGCTCTACGGCAACGGCTATTTCAAACAAGAGTTCGGTAAAACCAGCCGTGATATTTTCCTGCCCGACTGTTTCGGATTCGGCTACGCCCTGCCGTCGATTGCCGCGCATTGCGGTCTGGAGTGTTTCTCCACCCAGAAACTGACCTGGGGTTCCTGGGTCGGCCGACCGTTCGATATCGGTATCTGGAAGGGAGTCGACGGTTCCTCGATTGCGGCGGCGGTCAATCCCGGCGCATACGTCTCGGAAATCAAGGGAGATTTGAGCCGGGATACCGCCTGGCTTAACACCGCCCGGCGTCAGGGTGAAAAGTCCGGTCTGTACGCCGCTTACAGTTATTTCGGGACCGGCGACACGGGGGGTAGCCCCGATTCAGCCTCGGTCGACTGGCTGAGTAAATCGATTCACAGCGACGGCCCGTTGCAGGTGATGAGCGCCGGCGCCGATGATATCGTCGACCTCGTCAAATCCTCGGACCGGTCGAAACTGCCGCTATACGACGGCGAATTGATTATGACCCGGCACGGCACCGGCTGTTATACCTCCCAGGCGGCCATGAAACGGTGGAACCGCAAAAACGAACTGCTGGCCGACGCCGCCGAACGTATCTCGGTTATCGCCCATCTTTTAGGGGGTCAACAATACCCGCGGGAGATGTTGCGCGATACCTGGATCCGTTTCCTCTGGCACCAGTTCCATGACGACCTGACCGGGACCAGTATTCCCGAAGCTTATGAGTATTCATGGAACGACGAAATCCTTTGTCAGAACCGGTTCGCGGCGGTACTGACAAAAGCGGTGCGGACCGCTTCGGCGGTTTTCGATACCCGCGTCGAGGGCGTGCCGGTCATCGTTTATAACCCGAATTCCGTGGCTTGTCCGGACAACGTCGAAATTGTGCTTCATGTGCCCGGATTCGATTCGAAATATATCCGCGCCTATGACGGACAAGGGGAAAACCCATGTGATATCATAGAGAAATATGCAGATTCCGTACGTATTCGCTTTAATGCCCGGGTTCCCCAGGTCGGCCTGGCTCTTTATGATATGCGTTCGTCGAACGAACCGCCCGATGTCAAGCCGGTTCTTTCGGTGTCCGGGAATCATCTGGAAAATGAACACTATAAAGTGAGTATCAACGAAGCCGGTGAAGTTTCTTCAATCTATGATAAGATGGAAGAAAAGGAATTGCTTTCGGCGCCGCTGCGTTATGAAATTCTGGAAGACACGCCCAATCGCTGGCCCGCCTGGGAAGTCGATTTCGACGATATCATGGCGGCCCCGCTTGACCTGTTTGTCGGGAAACCGGAAATCAAAGTTATCGAAAACGGATTCTCCTCGGTCGCGGTCAAAATAACTCAGAAAACCGAAAACTCGGTATTCAATACGATTGTCCGGCTGACGGCCGACGGCAGGCTGGTCGAGTTTGAAACCGACATCGACTGGTACGAACGGGCTAAACTGCTAAAGCTGGCGCTTGCGACCACCGTCCCCAATGATATCGTGACTTATGATATCGGTCTTGGCGTTATCGAGCGCGGCTTGAATTCCGACAAGCGGTACGAAGTCCCCGGTCAGCAGTGGGCCGACGTGACCGCGAAGGACGGCCGTTACGGGGTCGCTCTTTTCAATGACTGCAAATACGGCTGGGACCATCCTGCACCTGAAAAATTGCGGCTGACCCTGATTCACACTCCCGGTATTGCCGACGGCTGGGATTGGGTGGGTGACGAACGTTCGCAGGACAACGGCCACCACACCATGAAATTCGCGGTTTACGGTCACCGGGGCGACTGGCGTGACGGCGAGGTCGCCTGGCAGGCCGCCCGGTTCAACCAGCCGCTGCTGGCGTTTCAAACGACCAAACATGAAGGTTTTCTGGAAAATCGAAGTGACTTCTGTGTGCTGCATCTGGGTAAGGTTCGCGGTGCGGAGACGGGGACGTACTCGTCGGCTGACTATGAACCCGCGGTGTTGGTTACCTCGATGAAGCTCGCGGAAAACAGCGACGAAATAATTATCCGCCTTCGCGACCTTACCGGGCAGTCGAATGACAATAACTCCCTGACCTTCGGTAATAGTTTTCCCATACTCGCCGCCCGGGAAGTAAACGGCCAGGAGGAAACCATCGCTCCGGTCGATGTCGAAGACGGTAGGCTCAGGTATTCCCTGACTCCTTTCCAGATAAAAGCGTTTGCCGTCACTTTAAAAAATGATTCGAGAATCGAACTGAAGCGACCGACTTCACTGGCGGTCGACCTGCCTTACAATATCGACGGTATCAGTTCGGACGACGACCGCTGTGACGGCGATTTCGACGGACGGGGTTACACACTGTCCGGCGATTTGATTTCCGATACGCTCGATTATCTGGATATCCCGTTTGTTTTCGGACCGAAAGAGAACGGTAAAATGAATGTGGTCCGGTGCGAGGGACAGGAAGTGAAATTGCCGAACGGGATGTTCAATCATCTCTATCTGCTGGCGGCCTCGGTCGATGGTCCGACGCAGGGGGCTTTCATCGTGGACACGACCCCTACAACGGTAAATCTCCAGGATTACGCTGATCCGGTGGGGCAGTGGAACAACCGTATGCTGGACGGTGCCATGGTCGAATCGCCCGAGCTTATCTCGCCAACTTATATCAACCGCATGCCCGTAGCCTGGTACGGGTCGCATCGCCACACCCCGGAGTGCGAAAACGATATTTATCGCTTCACATACCTGTATCTGATTGACCTGAATCTTTCGGGCAAGGCGGAGAAACTGGTGCTTCCCGTGAACGACCGCATCAGAATCATGGCGGCCACGCTGGTCTATACACCTTACGAAGAAACATCGCCGGCGCAGCCCCTTTACGATGAGGCCAGGTACTCTCTCGTGCGCATCGCGACCGACAGCAGTTCGTTCGGCGGGCGGGCGGCGGTGGCGCTCAGCAGTCCCGTCCCGGCTGCATCGATATACTATACCCTGGACGGCTCCCGTCCGACGACATCCTCGGCCCGTTATACCGAACCGATAATTGTCGACGCCACCACTACTATCAACGCCCGGGCTTTTAATGAGGGGTACAACGACAACTATGTCGCTTCCAAGACGGTCAATAAACTGACATTGCGCGAAGCAGTGACGGTCACCGGGTTCGCTGCCGGTCTGACCGGCAAATATTACGAAGGGGAATGGGAACGCCTGCCTGATTTCGATTCCGTGACGTCGGTCGCTGAATTTATCGCTGACGCCGTTGCCATTCCGGATATCGCCCGCGACGAGAATTACGCTTTGACTTTTGAGGGTTTCGTGATGGTGCCGCAAGACGGTGTTTACGCGTTTTCGATACATTCCGATGACGGCAGCCGCCTGTATATTTCGGACACCCTGCTGGTTGACAACGACGGCGCGCACGGCGATTATGATATGGCGGGGCTAATCGGTCTCAAAGCGGGGTATCATCGGTTTACGGCACAGATGTTTCAGGGCGTAGGCGACGAGGCTCTCGGGGTGTCGCTCGCGGGACCTTCGCTCGCCAGACGAGCGCTGCCGGCGTCGATGTTGTTTTACCGAAAATAATAAACGGTGGTCGGGGTAGTAAAAAAGTAATTAACGCAGCGCTTATTCACTGCGCAGAGAGTTTACCGGGTTCGAGGTCGCCGCTTTCACAGCCTGAGCGGCGACCGACAATAAAACTGTGACCAACACCAGCAGTCCCGACAGCAGGAAATCAAATTTCATAATATTTGTATGGTAAGCAAAATCGCTGAGCCAGGAACGTAGAAGCAGATAAGCCGGGGGGAAAGTCAGCAGGCAGGCGACCAGCAGTAAAAGGACGTATTCTTTCGACAACAATCCGACGATATTCCAGGTTGAAGCTCCCAGGACTTTGCGTATGCTGATTTCTTTTTTGCGTTTAGTGACGATAAACGATGTCAGGCCGATCAGTCCCAGACAGGCGATAAACACCGCAATAAAAGCGAGCCCGCCGGACATATTGCCCAATCGGTCAATCGAACGGTATCTCTGGCGGATCGATTGTGTTATCGAATGAAATTCAAAGGGATATCCCGACACGATTCTTTCCCAGACGATTTCGAGAGAATCCAGTACCGTCGAGAAGTTGCCCGGCAGAACCCGGACCGACATCATCATGACCTGCTCCGGGACAAGGGCGAAAATCAAAGGTCGCACTTCGCGGTGGAGCGGTTCCCAGTGAAAATTTTTCATGACGCCCACGATTTGCCCGGGTTGTTCGATGTATTTCAGGTTCTTACCGACCGGGGAGTCGGGACCAATAAGCTTGGCCATTTCTTGATTTATCAAAAAACCAGAGGTCAGATCGGAAGGATATTCTTCGGAGAAACTTCGGCCCTCGACCATTTCTATTCCCATCGTTTCGATAAAACCGTAATCGACGTAATTCATGCCTACCTGGATTTCCTCGTCCGGATTCTTTTCGTCCCAGCTTACCGCGCCGGTGGTCCATTGCCAGAAAGGAAAACTGGCGGCGCTTCCGCTGACTCCTGCGATATAGAGATTTTTATTTAATTCGCTTTTCAAGACCGGGTAGCTTTTTACGGTCTCGCCGCGCAGGGGAATATTAATAATCTGCTCTTTGGCGTAGCCCATGTCCTTATTGTCGATGTATGCGGACTGTTTGAAGATGATGATTGTTCCCATTATCAAAAAGACGGAACATGAAAACTGGATTACGACCAGAATCCTTCTGAGATTAAGACCCTTTTCCCCGTATTTCAGACTTCTCTCGACTACCGCTTTGGGAGAAATCGAAGAGAGGTAAAAAGCCGGATATGCTCCGGCAATAACGCCGATTAGAACCGCCGCCAGCGTCAAAACCGGCAGGAAATATGGGATGTCGGTTATGCCGAGATATATATTGAACCCGGTCGATGATTGTATGAGGGGTATGGTGAGCTCGGCGAAAACCATTCCCAACGTCACAGCTGCCAGGGACACGGCGATCGACTCGCCGAGAAACATGAAATACAATTGACGAGCGGGGGCGCCGGATACTTTTCTGACGCTCACTTCGCGGGCTCTGTCCGAAAAACGAGCCGTACTCAGGTTTACGAAATTTATGCAAGCCATTGCGAGCACCAGAAGCGCGATGGTCGAAAAGATATAGGTATATTGTTTTGTCCCGGCGTCGTAGAAATGGTATTCCTTAAACGGCATGAGGCGGAGGCCGTCCTTTTCGTTCTCCATTTGCCGGCTGAAGAAGGAAGAAATTTTCCGTTCCACCTCTGCCGGTTTGCAGTTGTCTCGCAACCTGACGTATATTGAAGGACTGAACCATCCCCAGCCCATATCCCACCCGGTTGTCTGTTTTGCGAATAGAATACGGTATTCGAACGGAACCAGCATATCGAAATTAAAAGATGAATTTACCGGATGATTTTTAACGACCGCGCTGACCGTAAACGGAACAGCGCCGTCTTTGTTGAGTACTTTTCCAAGCGGATCTTCGTTTCCAAAATATCTTTTAGCCGTGGCTTCGGTGATAACCAGCGAATACATGTCCGCGAAAGCCGAGGCAGCGTTACCGGCGACGAACTCGAATGAGAAGATTCTGAAAAAGGAGTTATCTGCCGCCCAGATATTGTTTTCGTAAAATTTTTTATCCCGGTAAACGAAAAGAAGTGTTGAAAAGGATTCAAATCTGGAAGCATATTCTATTTCGGGGTACTGCTCCTCGAGCACCGGTCCCAGCGGTGCCGGCATGGAGGGATTTCTTCTATTTTCACCTTCGGAGAAGACCTTATAAATGTCTTTCAGGTGTTCGTGAAAATTATCGTAATTATATTCACCAGATATCCATAAGGTTACCAGCAGGCAACAGCCGATCCCTATGGCCATCCCAACGATGTTGATTATTGATGAACTTTTATGTTTGAGAAGATTTCTCAGAATCGATTTGATATTGTGTTTAAACATATTCTCTTGACCTTATTTACGTAATCGTATATGAATAGTTCGCAAAAATAATGCCGACGATATCAAGTCTGTGAAAGACAATCACTTTATATGTGAGCCGGGAGCCGCAGTTGAACGGTATCGATACAGTTGGTGTTCATTTGCGAACACTCGTTATGAGTTAATTTTTTTCGTTAAAAGAATAGAGTACCTGCCGAGAGAAAGGTCTCCGGAACAAATAAAATAAATTCCAATGACTGATTTTTCTGCTGCTAATTCCCTTTGCCGCCGGCCCGGTTCGCCGGTGCCGGTTATTAAATCGTTTTTATCGTCAGGGTTGTGACTGTTTGTCAGAGGAGTGCGAATTCAGCCGGGAAATACAGCTTGATAACCTTCAAGTTAGTTATCACTAAATTATAATACCACTCTGGTATAATAAGTGTTTATAAAAAAGGGACAGGCTTTATGGCCTGTCCCTTTTCAGCGACAAAGTATATCGGACTTATTTCAGCAGAATCATTTTTTTAGTTTCCAGATAATCCCCAGCTTTCAAGCGATAGAAATAAACTCCTGTGGCGACCGGCCGATTGTCGCGGTCGGTGCCGTCCCAGAAGGTCCGGTAATTCCCCACCGGCTGAGTTTCGTCGATCAGTGTTTTCACCGGTTGTCCGAGGACGTTATACACCGTCACGTTTACCGGCGCGCGTAGTTGCAGACGGTATTCGATAACGGTTTCCGGGTTGAAGGGGTTGGGGTAATTCTGTCTCAGGTTGAAATCCGACGGCACCGCGTTCGGGTTATCGATTACCGCTGTCACCAGCTGATTCAGAATAATCCGAAGTTTACTGCCGACCAGATCGGTGGAGGCGATATCCAGAATACCGTCGCCGTTATAATCGGCCGCGCAGGTCCAGAAAGGCCGGCCTTCATCGGTGGTTACGGAATCCGTCGGAGTGAAATTCCCCGAACCGTCATTGGTGAAAATTTTTAACCAGCCGTTGTTGTAATCCGGCGCTATCAGATCGATGTCACCATCACCGTCGATATCCCCCTGGCAAACTGAATGGGGGAAATTAATACTGTAGGCGGTTTGCAGTGCAAAGGTACCATCGCCGTTTCCAGGCAGGACCGATATCGAGTTGCCGGAAAAATTGGCGACGGCAATGTCCAGGTAATCGTCGCCGTTGAAGTCGGCTGTCACCGGGCATCGCGGCCAGCTTTCCACGGCATAACCGACTCCGGACGCAAAAGTACCATTGCCGTTATTCAATGATACCGATATGCTGGAAGACGCCCAGCTTCCGCTGACGATATCGATATCGCCGTCATTGTCCAGATCACCGCAGCAAATTCCATGAGCCTCAGATCCGGCGGAGTAATCAGTGTGGGTTGCGAAGGTTCCGTCGCCAAGGTTGGTAAGTACGGAAATATTGCTGGTGCCGTTGTTGGCCGAAGCCAGGTCGATATGACCGTCGCCATTAAAGTCAGCGGCGCATATTCCGCCGGGATAGGTGCCGACATCGTATTCGATGGCGGTGGCGAAGGCGCCATCCCCGGTATTGATATGGACATGGACCCTGGAATTGTTCACTTCCGTATTGGCGGCATCTATAAGTCCGTCGCCGTTGAAATCCGCCGCGGTTACGTGGGTGGCGTGAAAACCGGCTTCGTAAGTGGTGTCCACCGAGAACGTACCATCACCATTGTTGAACACGACCGTCAGGCCACCGTCGCGCCCGATCGTAACGACATCGAGATCATCGTCGTTGTCAAGGTTTGCGGAGTACAGACCGTGCGGAGTGGCACTGACCGGATAGGTATCCGAGGTAACAAAATTTCCTCCGCCGCTGGCGGCGGCAACCGTAAACGACCAGGAAAAACTTTGTTCCGGAGGCGTCCCGCCAGCGGCCTTGATCCCGGTGGTCAGCAGTACCGTAACGATTTCGCCATACCCGAACGCCTCGTCGGCTGCGAACGTTACGGTATGAGATTCGTCGTCATAACTGAAACTCCCCGAATATCTGCCCGAACAGGAACCGGTCACGAGAAAAGTAGTGTCGTTAAAAGAAATCTCTTCCATCGCCTCGTTGAAAACAACGAAAATATCCGCCGCTCTGGCGACATCGAGTTCGTTCTGACCCGGCGATGTACCCGTAATTTGCGGCGGTAATTCCGCGTAGATTTTTACCATGGCGGCGGGAACGTCACGGTCAAAAAAGCCCCCGACCAGTTCAAAAAAGGTGGTGACGAAATGGTCGTTTACCGACTGGCTGTATTTGTTTTCGTCCCAGTCGGCGATATCAACTCCATCGTTCCAGTGTGCCGTACCGTCAACCTGCCAGTTGGTTAACGAAGCCACCTGGGCGCCGGTTTTTTCAAGAGCGTAAGCGAATGTCAGAAAATAGAGACCACCTGTATCCGGCAGGGTCAAAATGATAGGGATATCGTACCCTGTTTCGCCGATGGGAATCCAGCCGTCGATGGTTGCGAAACTTGTTTCGTGGACGTCCCAGTTCCAGACCAGCACGAGCGGAGCAACGTTCGAAGGTGAACTGGTGTTTTCGGTCTCGATGGAAACGTTTCCGGTGATTTCCGCGCCCGGTTCCAGTGTAAGTTCCAGGATGCCGCTCTCGACAGACACGCCGTTTAAAACGCCTCCGGTAAGTTCCACAGTCATGTCGGCTGTGGCGGCAGCGAATGAAAACAGGGTGTAAATAAATGCGAGTGATATCAACTTTAGCAAATTGCGCATAATACCTCCCGAGTATTTTATATAATGAGATTAGCGGTTGCTGTCATATTTAAGTTGGAACCCCTTGTTTGAAGGGTTTTTTTAAAGATCAGGCTTATGGCGTAAAGACCGGTTGACTTGATATTAAGCGAGGAGAAAAACTTCAGGAACCCTTATTATTTAATTTAATAATTGTCTTCAAAATGTCAAGGAGAAAGAGAATGCTTGTTTGGGCGGTTTTTTGTCCTCGATTATCGTGTCGATATTAAAGTTAAAATACTCCACAAATCTCAATAAGCGGAAATATAACCCCGTTGTTTATTTAAAGTTGATTAACTCGACTTAAAACCGGTCATGAACATAGCCACAACCAAAGACCGGCGACTATCAATGTTATCAACGTAACCGGGATGCCGGTTTTGGCGTGTTGGGTCCAGGAAATATTGATTCCCAGACGAGCGGCCTGGTCGACGACGATAATATTGGCGATCGAGCCGACGATTATGAGATTACCCGCCAGGGTAGAGGACAAAGCGAGGGCGGGTCCGGCCATAGGATGTTTGGCTAACGGGAGTAAAAGCATTACGGCCGGTACGTTGGAAACTATATTGGACAACGCGGCGCTTACCAAATACAACCAGCCGGGGTGGCTCATGTCCAGGCCGGCTCCCAGAGCGACAGAATGAAACAGCTGCAGGGCGTTGGAGGCGTTTAAGGCGAAATTGACTATAAACAGCGAAATGAACAGCACCAGCAGCTGCCAGTCGACTATTCCCAGGATTTCCCGCGACCGCATGCGCCGCGAACACAGCAAAAGACCGGCTACGCCCAGAGCCGCCAGATCGCGGGGAAAGAGCCCGGTCAAAAATACGACCAGCAACAACCCGGCGATGACCGTTCCCTTGATAGTCTGCCATCGGCTGAACAGGGGTACGACAACCCCGGGTTCCTCGATCGGTGCGTACCATTGCTTTCGATATTGATATGATATGATCAACCACAACAAAAGGGTGCTTGCCATCACGGGAATCGTGCTGTACCAGAGGTATCGTGAGAAGGATAACGCCAGCGTCTGACCGATCAAGATGTTTTGCGGGTTGCCGACCAGGGTTGCGGCCGAGCCGATATTCGAGGCGCCGGCCACTCCCAGAAGAAAAGGTATCGGATTGAAGCGGTGTTTGTAACAGATGGCTATGACAATTGGAGTCATGGCCAGACAGACAACGTCGTTGATAAGCAAGGCTGAAAGAACAGCGCTAATCAAAATGATAAGGACCAGGAGACGCTGTGGTTCCAGACGGTAACTGCCGATTTTCCGGACAATGCTGGAATAGGTCCCGGCAAGGCGGAACTGGGCGGACAGTATCATTAAACCGAACAACAGGGCGATGGTCCCGATATCGACTGCCTCGGGCAGGTCGCTAGTGCGAACCGTTCCCGAAGCCAGCAAAACAATAGCGCCGAGAAGAGCCACGCCCGTGCGGTCAAGGGCCAGACCCGGAATGCGGCCCGCAATCATTCCGAGATACACAATAATGAATACCGTTATGACGATCCAGTCCATAGAAGACCTATAATAGATGTTTTATATCCGCAGTAAAGAAAATATCATCGGGAGGCAGCTTTTCCCTGATGAACCGGCCGGTTGTGTTTAGCGGATCGCTCGAAAAGACCGGTATTTTTTACTAACTTGTTTGAGCTGTGCAATTTTTGTTAGACTCGCACCGGGGATCGGGTCGAAAATAGTAACATGTTGTTTGACAATTGGTTATTTCGATTTTATTCTACAATTAAAACAGAATAAGTTATGCTTATATACTCATTTTTTAGAGGACAAAATATCAATTTCGGGCAAATTGATTGTCTGGATGTAATTCTGTCTCCTTCATTATATCATATATAAGAATTCAAATAACGTTTGTTTAAATATTGTATTTGAAAATGACTGGATTTATGTTTTTGTTTACATCCATGAGCTGTTTTAAAGAATCTCTAATATGTACCATGACGATAAAATAATTACCGTCCGCGAAATGCAACCCGGTGATGACCTTAACACGGTGCTGGCGTTGTGTAAGGACTTTTTCGCCAAGTATGAAAAACATCACGAGGAATTCTTCGATACTGACAGTCTGAGCGACGACGATATCGCCGGGTTGTTCAAGGATTCGCTGACATCAGACCGCAGCGCCACCATCATCGCACTCGACGGCGATGTCGTGGTTGGTTATGCCTCGGTCATTATCCGCGAGCAGCCGCGTTTTTATAAAATCAAAAAGGTCGGAGCCGTGCCCGCGCTGATGGTCGCGAAAAAATATCGCCGCCGGGGAATCGCAACCAGAATCATGGCGGAGGCTAAAAATTTCTTCATAAGGAAAGGCGTCAAATACTTCACGTTTTACACGGCGGTCACCAACCGGGGGGCGGTTAGGCTATATGAGAAGCTCGGAATGGAAACGCTCCATGTATCTTTTCTCGGCAACAGTGAATAGCCGTGAGTTTCTGAAGGCAGGTAACCAATGAAAGCCGATGATACCGTCAGGGAACAACTTTATAATCTCGAACTGCGACTGCAGCGGCTCGAAGTTCGGTCTTCGCCCGAACAACTGAGAGGATTGCTTGCCGACGAGTTCGTGGAAATCGGCGGTTCCGGTAGGGTTTACGACCGGGACGCGATTATCGCGGCACTCTTCGAGGAAACTTGCATACGGATAACCATGACCGATTTCAACGCCGTTGTCATAACCGCGGATACCGTTCTGGTCACGTACCGGGCGGCAATATCCGAAGGTGACCGGGTTAAAATGCACAAGTCGTGGCGCAGTTCACTCTGGAGGAACCGCGACAGCCGCTGGCAAATGGTCTTTCATCAGGGGACGCCGATAATTGATGCCGACAAATAATTTGCTTTTCCTGCCGATGGAGCTTTCAGGTCACAATCGTCTTAAGCGAGCAAGACCTGATTGAACTGGAAGAATTTCATCGTACACGTGAAAAGAGATTACCGCGTCGCTTCGCTCCTTGCTGTGACGTTGCCGTACATTCCAATTGTAGAAACCTTTATGGTTTCGACATTTTCAATATAAAATTATAAATTTTTGTCGAAAGCGCAAGGCTTTCGACCTACAGAATTTTGCAATGACGTTGATTTTATTTTACTGATGATTTATATCTGGTGCTGATAATTTACTACCTCGGTTCGTCGATGGTGACGACTTCGACGAGGGGGCAAGCGGTCTCTTTCGAGCCGAGATGCGTTTTTTTATGCAGGGCGGCGATGGCCCGGTCGACGTTGCGGAACAGATGGTCCTCGCCGATTTTCTCGTACAGGTGCGTTCGGCGGAGAACATCGAGCACGGCGTCGTTGAGGCCGGTGATGGAGATGTCATACCCGGCGTCGCGCAGCCGTCCCACCAGCTGCGAGAGCATGTCCTCGCCCGAGGCGTCGAGTTCGTTGATGCCGTTGCCGACCATGATGATGTGTTTCAGCTCGGGCATGTTGGCGACGCGCTCCAGTATCTGTTCCTCGAGATAATTAACGTTGGCGAAAAAGAGCGAGCCGTTGTAGCGGATGACGGCAATGTGCCAGCACTGAGCCAGGTTGAAGCGGGCGCGGTTGCGATAGGAGCCGTCGGGATGTTTCGACAGTAGAGCGATATCCGGTTTCATGCCGCGGAAGAGGTGCAGGCCGATGGACAAAACCACGCCGATCATGATGCCGCGGTCGAGATGGGGCGCGAACATCAAGGTGAAAATGAAAGTTATGATGCCGATAATGCCGTCGTATTTCTGGGCTTTCCAGGCATGAATGAATCCCTTGACGTTGATCAGCCCAATAACCGCCATCATGATGATAGCCGCCAGCGTGGCCTGGGGAAGATGATATAAAAGCGGCGTGAAGAACAACAGGGTGATGAGAACCACCAGGCTGCTGAAGACATTGGAAAGACCGCTGACCGCGCCGGTCTGGATGTTAACCGCCGAACGCGAGAACGAACCCGAGACAGCGTAACTCTGACTGAAAGAGCCGAAGATGTTGGCCAGCCCCTGACCCATCAGTTCCTGGTTGGGGTCGAGTTTCTGGCCGGTTTTGGCGACCATCGCCTTGGCGATGGAAATAGCTTCCATGAACCCCAGCAGGGAGATGATGATGGCCATGGGCAGCAGGCCCAGAGCGGTGCCGAAATTGAAATTCGGGGCGGTGATGGCGGGCAGACCCTTGGGGACGGTGCCGACCACGTCGCCGCCGCCGGTGAGCCGGACCGCCTCGGGATTGATGGCGGTGTTACCGACTTTCAAGCGCCAGTTGCGGCCGTCGTATTTCTTGTCTGCGGGCGCGTTCTCGGAATTGTAAAAAAACAGACGGCCATCGTTGGTCTCGAAACCCTTAAAATGCAAATTACGCAGTTTTTCGCGGATATAACGCGACTCCTCTTTCAAATCCGCGATTTCGAGATTCAGAATGCTTTGCCGGTGGTTGATGTCGATATATACCACGGAATGTTCGCCGAATTGTTCGATCGCCCGCTGGCTGCTTTCGGACAGGCTGATGCGTTCGCGGCTTTTTTCCTCGACGGAATCGATGAGGCTGTTGTATTTGAGAATGATTTCCTCGGTGGCGGGATCGTCGATTTGCGCGAGCGTCGCTTTGTAATTATGCTCGAACCCCAGCGCCCAGGAAATAAGGGTGGTGATTATCACCGCCACCAGGACGTTGGGGATGCGGGGGTTGATTCGTTTAAATCCAATCATGATGACGAAAGCGAGCAGGGCAATAGCCAGGGTCGGCCAGTGGGTATAGGCAAAAGCGCCCTTGACGACGTTGTAAATGGTTTCGTAATGGTGCTCGGCCGAGTCTACGTGAACACCGAACAGTTTGGACAGCTGCGAGGAGGCGATTATCAGGGCGGCGGCGTTGGTGAAGCCGTTGACCACCGGGTGCGAGAGGAAATTGACCACCAGTCCGAGCCGAAGCAAACCCAACAGGAACTGAAACAGGCCGATAATCAGGGCCAGCAGGATGGCATATGCTATGAATGCTTCGCTCCCGGCGGTGGCCAGAGGTTCCAGGGTCGTGGCGGTCATCAGCGACACAACGGCAACCGGCCCGGTGGCCAGCTGGCGGCTGGATCCGAACAGTGAGGCAATCAGCGGGGGGAGGAACGAGGCATACAGACCGTAATAGGCCGGCAAACCGGCCAGCTGGGCGTAAGCCATAGATTGCGGCACCAGCACCAGCGCGACCGTAAGACCGGAGATGAAATCGACCCGCAGGCTGTTGAGGTTGTAGTTCCCGAACCAGTCCAAAAAGGGAAAAAACCGTATCAGAAACGTATTAAGGTGGCTTCGTTTTTTGTTCCGGGTCAGGTTGCTCTGCATAAATACCAATAAAGGAATCTAAGGGAAGTTACCGGTTTTTGTGAACGTACCCTCAAGAAGGCTCCCATGATAAACTCATATCTATTAATTAAATTTACACACCTCGGACAAAGTTACGGTTTAATTCGGGTTATGGCAAGATATATTTGATTTGCCGGGATATCGTCGGGATCAAACCTCTGAACTCGTTTTACAGGGATCAAATAAAAGTGCCCGGCCCGCTTTCGTGCCGGCGGGCGTTCGCGTCTGTGTCAGCCCGGCTGGAGAAAATTCGCTTGCAGTAAGGTGTTTTCTGTTTTAACTTTAGAAGTTAGAGGTGTACAAAATGATTCAACCACAGTCGCATTTTAATATGGGTTTCTAAGTTTAATCAAAGAGGGTAAAGCAATTGGCGATTATAGCGTTATTCAGCGGTTCTTATTGTGACAGTGAGGTAATAGCGGCAAAAGTTGTCGAAAGCCTGGGCTATGAAACGGTGACGGAAAAAATAATCGAGGAAACATCGCGTCGCTTCGAGATTGTACCCGAGAAACTGGCCAGAACCCTGACCGGATCCAGTTCCCTGTTCGGGCATATGGGCCGGACCCGGGAAAAAAATATCGCCTCGCTCAAGGCGGTTTTAAGCGAGTTTATTGTCGGAGACAAAAAACTGATCGACGGTATTCCCGTTCATTTGATTCCGCGCTACCTGCCGCATGTCCTTAAAGTATGTATCATTGCCAATCACGATTACCGGGTAAAACGGGTTATGGAGAAAGATGGGGTATCCGAAAGGGATGCCGTGAAAATCATTCACCGCGACGACGACATCAACGTCAAGATGACCGGGCATCTGCTGAACAAAAATCCTTACGATGAGACTCTGTACGATATTGTCATTCCCATGCAGGATATGTCGGTTGACGAAGCCGTGGAGACAGTGAAAAAACATGCCGGCGGCGACCAGGTCAAATACACCGAGCGAGCGGCCCAGATCGCCCGGGATTTCGTGCTGACAGCAGCGGTCAATCTGGCGCTGGTGAACGAGGGACATGATGTCGAGGTCTTTTCTGAGAATGGCCGGGTGACGCTGACCATCAACAAGGACGTCATGCGGATGAACCAGTACCGGGAGGAACTCAGCAAAATAGCTTCCAATATTGCGGGGGTGAGTGAAGTGCAAACCCGGATCGGGCAGAAATTCCAGACAGTTTCGATGAATCCCTGGGCCAATCTCGAGGTTCCTCCGAAAATTCTGCTGGTGGACGACGAAAAGGATTTTGTCCATACTCTGTCGGAACGGTTGCAGACACGCAATATCGAATCCTCGGTGGTTTACGACGGCGAGCAGGCAATCGATTTCGTCAGTAAAGACGAACCCAACGTCATGGTGCTGGATTTGATGATGCCCGGTATCGACGGGCTGGAAGTCCTGCGCCGGGTGAAACGGGACCATCCCCAGGTCGAGGTCATTATTCTCACCGGGCACGGTTCGGAAAAAGAGGAAAAGACGGCCGAGGAGCTGGGGGCGTTCGCCTATCTGCACAAGCCGGTCGATATCGATTTGCTGGCCCGGACTATGAACGAAGCTTACCGGAAAATAAACCTGGAGAAGAACGGTTCCCGGTAGTTTCTCCATATCTAGGGCGACAGAAGGGACTTTATTTTGAAAGAGGAACCCATCATTGATTAATGGGATATCATATGGCTGAGCCGGATGAAACAATATTCTCGAATTTGAAGGAAGAGTCCCCGCAGGATGCGGTGGCTCTGCCGCGTTATAGCAAATTAAAACGACTCTCGATTATTATCACTTCGCTGGTGGCGCTGGTGCCGCTGATAATCATGACGTTGCTCAATTATTACCAGGACCAGGACGCTTACCACGCCGAAACTAAGTACACCATTTCGCGCATTCTCTCCAACACGCAGAAAACGCTCGAATTCGCCATCAAAGAACGCAGTTCGGCGCTGTCTTTGATGATTCAGGAGCGCTCGTATGAGAATTTGTGCAGCCAGGAGGGTTTGAAATCCGCCCTTAACAATTTGAAAAGCACGTTCGGCGGGTTTATTGATATCGGCCTGATCGAATCCAACGGAGTGCAGACATATTATGCCGGCCCGTATGATTTAATGCGCAAAAATTATGAACAGCAGGCCTGGTTTCAGGAGATTCTGGTACGCGACGTTTATGTCAGCGACGTTTTCATGGGACATCGCAATATTCCCCATTTCGTTATCGCCTACAAGCACGAAAAGAGCAACGGCGATTTTTACGTCATTCGTACCACTCTCGACATGGAGCTTTTGTACCGCTTGATTTATTCCCTGGACCTGGACAAGGGGACCGACGCCTTCATTATCAACCGGGACGGGATTCTGCAGACTCCGTCGTCGTTCTACGGCAACATTCTCGAAAGAGTAAAAATCAACGTCCCGGAGCATTTTCGCACGAAAGAGATAATCGAAGAATACCAGGAGAGCGGCAGCTGGCTGACCTCGGGCTACGCTTTTATCGAGGATTCGCCGTTTATTCTGATGGTCATCAAGCAGCGGGAAAATCCGTTCCTGCACTGGTTCTACCGGCGCACCGGGTTAATCTGGTTTCTGCTGTTAAGCAGCGGTTTGATTCTGGCGGCGATGATTTACGGCTCCACCCACACCGTCAAGCGGCTGCGCGAACTTGACAAAAGGCGGGCAAAAATGCTGCACAATATCGAGTACACCAACAAGATGGCCACTATCGGCCGCCTGGCGGCGGGAGTCGCGCACGAAATCAACAACCCGCTCGCAATTATCAACGAAAAGGCGGGGCTGTTGAAGGACCTGGTTCAATATACCGAAAATTTCTCCCAGAAGGAAAAAGTAATGGCTCTGGCAACCTCCATTACCGGTTCGGTGGACCGCTGCAGCAAAGTGACCCACCGGCTTTTGGGATTCGCCAGGAGAATGGAAGATAATATCGAGGTGGTCGATCTGAAACTGCTGCTCCAGGAAGTAGTGGGCTTTCAAAACAGTGAAATCAACCACCGCAACCTGAAAGTCGATATCGATGTCGCCGATAATTTACCCACGATTGAGAGTGACCGGGGACAGTTGCAGCAGGTATTTTTGAATATCATTAACAACGCCCTGGCGGCGGTCGAAGACGGCGGGATGATTCATATCAGCGTCACCAGAAGTCCCGAAAACAGAGTGGCGGTTTCCATCACCGACAATGGGAGCGGTATCGCCGAGGAAAATCTGCAGCATATCTTCGAACCGTTCTATTCCACCAAGGGTCAGTTCGGAACCGGCCTGGGCCTGTCGATTACCCGCGATATCGTCAATAAACTGGGCGGGACAATCGATGTCCAGAGTGTGCTGGGAGAAGGAACCCGATTTATCGTTATGCTTCCCTTTGTATCCAAAAAATCTGCGTTCAGGAAGTGATTATGAAAGATATTAAAATTCTGTTGGTTGACGACGAAGAAGAACTGGTCAGTACTCTGGTCGAACGACTCCGGTACCGTAATATCGATGCCGAATATCTGCTTAACGGCGCCGCGGCGATTCAGCGAATGCGCGAGAAAAAGTTCGATGTTGTCCTGCTCGATTTGAAACTGCCGGGTATCAGCGGCATCGAAACCATGCGGGTTATAAAAAAGGAACATCCCGATATCCCGATAATCCTGATAACGGGACACGGTTCGCTGATCAACGGCGAGGATATGCCCAAAGGGGCGTTCGATTATCTGCCCAAACCGGTTGATCTCGATATCCTGATATTGAAAATAAGGGAAGCGGTGGGCGCCGAATGACGGACGAAAAAGAACAGGAATTGAAACTTCACGAGGGTTCGCTGGCTTTTTTCGGAGCCGTAACCGCATCGGTCTCGCACGAGCTGAACAACGTGATATCGATTATCGACCAGAACGCCGGGTTGCTCGGCGACCTCCTGGCCGGAGTACAGCACGGCCGTCCTCTTTCGGAGGAGCAGCTCAAACGGGTTGCGGATAAAATAACGATGCAGACCGGACGCGGAGTGGGGATTATCAAGCGCCTGAACACGTTCGCTCACAGCGCCGACAAACCGGTCCGGGAGTTCGACCTCAATGCCGTGATCGAAAACCTGACCGCCCTGACCGAACGGTTGGCGAACTTGAAAGCCGTCAAGCAGGAAGTGATTTACCCCAACCGTCCTCTGATAATGACCGGCAATCCGTTTTTGACCCAGCAGATGGTTTTTTTGATTATTCGGGAGCTGCTCGACCAGGCGGTGAAAAACGACGTGCTCCGAATCGAGCTTTACTATGCCGATGGCCGGGGGGTAATCGAGATTTCCCTGTCCGGAAAAGATTTGCAGATGCCCGGGAATCTGGCATATTTGGAAATGTTGAGTGAAGTTTTGAAGGCCGGGTTAGTATGCGGACCGGAAAAAGCCAGGAATGCGTACGAGATATTTTTATCCGGGGCGAAAGCGTAAGCGCCCCGTTATGTGATTATAAATTCAGGAGATGAAAATGGCCAGAGCCAGAGTTTTATTGGTAGATGACGAGCAGGAATTTCGCGATGTACTTTCCGAAAGATTGAAAATCCTTAATCTGGATGTGGATACGGCCGCGGGTGGCAGAGAGGCCATAGAGTTGGTCGAGAAGAAAAGTTACGATGCGGTCATTCTTGATTTAGCCATGCCGGAGATGGACGGTATCGAAACCCTGCAGCGGCTGCTGGAAATACGCCAGGAACTCCAGATAATTGTCTTGACCGGACATGCGACAGTCCAGCACGGGGTTAACGCTATCAAGCTGGGCGCGGTTGATTTCATCGAAAAGCCGGCCAGACTCGAGGATTTGGCGGAAAAAATCCAGAAAGCCCAGGCGC
>JBMOKZ010000005.1:0-4519 GCA_049324195.1 Candidatus Zixiibacteriota bacterium
TGGGCATGAAGAAAATGCCTTTCCCGATGAAAGTTGTCTCAAGGGTTTATCCCGAAGGTCAGATGACGGTCGGGGATATTTCCATCGACGCCCGTATTACCGCTGAATTCGAAGCCCGCTGGATCGACAAATTTATTCAGATTGTTCATCGTCATCGTGACCGTATCGGCACCAGGAACCTTCGCGCCAATATCGCCGATTACATAAAAGAACTGCAGGCCGCCAGCGTGAGAATAAATTACGAATATCCGTTTTTTATGGAAAAGCAAACACCGATTTCGAAAGAGAAATGCCTGGTCCGTTATCATTGTACCTATTCGGCGAAGATATCCAGAACCGACGAGAAACCTAAAGTAATTTTCAAAATCGACGTACCGGTTATCACTACCGACCCGGCCTCAGACTCGGATAAAGCCGGGGGTCTGTTCGGGCAGTTAAGTTTGATTTCGCTCGAAGTCAAGGCTTCAGAGGATCCATTCCCGGAAGATTTGATTGAGCTGGTGGACAAACGGGCTCTTTCGCCGGTGTACTCCTTTTTGACCGCCGAGGACCAGATGCATATCATCCAGAAGGTCCATCAGGAACGCAAATCGAGCGTGGTCGTAACGGATGAAATCAAAGAGGGTTTGACGCATATCGACAATATTGAATGGTTTTCGGTGCGCTGTTTTAATTCCAGTATGCTGCATTCGTTCTCGACAATGGTGAGTATCGAGAAGGGCATGTGGGTGCCGATGTCGGGCTTGGACGGCGATGATATATAAAAGATTGCGAAAACTTCCGAAATGACCGTTATTGTGATACCGTTTGGTTTTTTCCGGTATGTTCGTGGTATAACGGTTAATCGATAAGGAAGTTTATGGCATCTCTAACCTTTCTCGGGGCCGCCGGGACGGTCACCGGTTCAAAACATCTGCTGCGGGTACGCAACCGCAATTACCTGATTGATTGCGGCCTGTTTCAGGGTACGAAAGAAAATCGACGTAAAAACTGGGAGCCGTTTGCTCTTTCCGCCGCCGATATCGATAAAATCTTTCTGACACATGCCCATATCGACCATACCGGGTATCTGCCCCGGTTGTGCCGCGGCAATTTTTCCGGGAAGATTCACTGTACCTGGGCGACTCACGAACTGAGCGGCATCATGCTTCGGGACAGCGCGCATCTGCAGGAAGAAGACGCCTACTGGGCCAACAAGAAGGGTTTTTCCAAACACATGCCGGCTCTGCCCTTGTTCACCGTTGAGGATGTCGAGAAAGCCCTCACTTATTTTTCTCCATTGCATTACGGCGAAGATTTGTATATTGAAAAAGATTTCCGAATCAAGTTTAAGGATGCCGGCCATATTTTGGGTTCCGCGCTGGTGGATATCAAGCTGCTCGACGGCAACCAATCCCGGAAAATTGTCTTCAGCGGCGATTTGGGCCAGCCGGAGAACGTTATTCTGCGCGACCCGGTCCAGGTGTACAATGTCGATTACCTGATAATCGAGTCCACCTATGGCGACCGGCTTCACGGCGATTTGTCCGGGTCAAAGGAACTGGCCCGGGTAATCAACGAAAGTATCGACCGCGGCGGAATGCTGGTGATGCCCTCATTCGCTGTGGAGCGCACCCAGGTGATTTTATATAATCTCAGGGAACTGGAAGAGCAGGGGAAAATACCCTCGCTGCCGATATTTGTCGATTCCCCGATGGCTATCGATGCTACCGCGGTGTTCGAGAATCGGCTGGTCGACTTGAATCTCAGTACGCGCATACAAAAACTCGAGGGCAAGAGCATTTTTCATCCAAAACAATTGACCTATTGCCGAACCCGGGAAGAATCCAAGGCGATTAACGCCGAAAAGGGACCGGCGATTATCATTTCTTCGAGCGGCATGGCCACCGGGGGACGGATTTTGCATCATCTGGTCAACCGTCTGCCGGATAAAAAGAACACCGTTTTGTTTGTCGGCTACCAGGCGAAAGGAACGCGGGGACGTTCGATTATCGAGGGGGCCGAGCAGATCAAGATTCACGGCCGCTATATCCCGGTCGAAGCAAAAGTGGAAAACATCCCGTCCTTTTCCGGTCATGCCGATTATCATGCGATTTTAGCTTGGCTGATGGGTTTCAACCGGGCGCCGCACAAGACCTTTATCGTTCACGGGGAACCCGAAGCCTCGGCAGCTCTGGCGGATAAAATAAAACAGCAGTTCGGCTGGGACGTGGTTATTCCGGCTCAGGGAGATAAATTTGAACTGGATTTTGACTGATAAAGCGGTTATTAAAGGTACTTTAACGTATGATTTACAGAAAATCCGGTACTAACTGTAAAAGGAGGACAAATGCCGGTCTCATCGGAAAACAATAAAGGATATAAAGGTCTGGTCACGGCCAGTATGGTCATGGCGCTGGGATTGATTATCTGTGCGCTGATAGTCACGTATGGTTTTATCAAGGTCAAGGGTTTCGGCCGAACTATTACGGTCACGGGAGCGGCTTATAAACCGATTATCTCCGATTACGCCGTCTGGGAGGGAACGATATCGGTGACCGCGGCTACCATGGAGTCCGCTTCGACGAAGCTCCAAGCCGACCGCAAGAAGACGGAGGCCTTCCTGCAAAAAGAGGGTTTGACCGAGGACGAATACGAAATCAGACCCGTTTATATTTACAAGAATTATAATCGCGAACAGACCATCACCGGTTATTCACTGAATCAAACGGTCAAGATCGAAATGGGCGACGTCGACCGCATTACCCGGCTGGCCAAGAAAGCATCGAGCCTTATCGATGACGGGGTGGAATTCAATTCCTTGCCGCCGCAGTATTTGTTTACGGGTCTGGATTCCCTGAAGCTGGAGATGATTCGCGCCGCCACCGAGAATGCGAAACTGCGGGCGGAACAACTGGCTCGCACGACGGGACACGAAGTCGGCTCACCCGTATCGGCCCAGGCAGGCATCTTTCAAATTCGACCGCAGCATTCCCAGGAAGTATCCGGAATGGGGATGAGCGATGTTTCGTCGATTGAAAAAGAAATCGTCTCTACCGTTCATGTGAGTTTTCTAATAGATTAGATTTCAGTTTTACGCGAAAAACAGTGAAAACAGTTTAATATTCTGACGCCACGCTAAGATTTACAAGAAAATTGTTCATTCCTTGAACAACCGGCATATTTCAAAAAGAGTTTAAAATCTTCAGATGATGAGGTCTCACACTCAATTTTGAGCCGCCGAAAAAATGTTTTGCTTCTCATAACAAGTTGGGGGCGTGAAGGTTATGCCGGACGAAAAAACGCCATTTATCGGGTTTAATATTCCATGCCCGGTTAATTATTACCTGTCCGGTAATTTTAAAAAAAGATAAAGCTACCTTTTTTTATTTAGATTCACCGTTCTTGTCATAATTTCTTATCAGATAATACATTAAGAATATCTGACTGTACTTGTCATACCTTTCCCGAAAAGGGCGGTAGTAGAGACTTCTTTCTATTATACCGATAAAAATAAGAAAAAAAATAATTATTAAATTAACCAAATCAAGAGGGGTAATGTAATGAAGAAACAGTTGGTTCTTACATTAGTCGCAATTATGACCGTAGCCCTGACGGCTGGCGTTTTCGCCGCCGAGCAGAAGTCCTATGACTTGAACTGGTACGGTAGTTTTAAACTGGACGGTTCTTTTGACCAGAACCTGACCAGTCACGGAAATTTCGTCATGTGGGTAAATCAGAAATCTTATGATGCTGATGACCAGCAGTTCAATATGACGGCCAATCAGACCCGGTTCGGGGTCCAGTTGAACAACAAGCAGAATGACAATGTCAGCGTTACCGGCCAGCTGGAATTCGATTTGTACGCCAGCGTGACTAACGCCACGATTGCCGAGAACAAAGCGATGCTTCAGCTTCGTCACGCCTATTTCAGCGTCAATGCGAACAACTGGCAGTTGATTGCCGGTCAGACCTGGGACCTGCTGTCCCCGCTCAACCCGGCGACCTTGAACTATCCGGTTCTCTGGGGTTGCGGTAATATCGGTTACCGCCGGCCGCAGATTACCTTGAAGTACAATCTTCGTCCGAGCGAAAATACCAGTATGTCGATGGCCGGCGGTTTCTTCCGGACGATCGGCAGCGACCTGACACCCAGTTTCTCGCTGGCGACAGGTGAAACCAACGATGCCGCCGATGATGGTACCGATGCCGCGATTCCGTCATTTCAGGGTCAGCTCGATGTCAACCACAAGTTCGAGTCCGGAGCCTCGTTGCGTTTTGGCGTGTCCGGTCTGTGGGGTCAGATGAAATCCGAGACCAGTCTGGGCAATTCGGAAACATACGAAAGCTGGGCGGTTAACGGCCATCTGATGATGAACCTCAGCAAGAGGCTTGGTCTTTCCGGTGAGGCTTATACCGGTTCCAACCTCGGTGGTTACATGGGCGGCATTATCAATTCCAGTACGATCGACGGTGTTAACTCGACCGGCGGCTGGGGCGCCCTCTGGTTCAAACCGGTCAATAAAGTCAAATTGTCCGC
>JBMOKZ010000006.1:0-4500 GCA_049324195.1 Candidatus Zixiibacteriota bacterium
TGTCAATATTTCTTTAAAGAATTGATAAGATTCAGCAGCATGATATGTTCAGCACAAGTAAGGCATTGAGGTGTAGCATCTTATCGCTCGATTTAACTTATCGCGCTACCACCCTCTGGGTACTATACCCCTGAAGGTACCTACAAATTTGCGATTGCCATCCCGGTCAAATTCACGGGAAGATAGAGATATTTACATTTTTCTATTAAAAAAGGAACCCGACCGAAAACACTAGCGAGTTGTTTTTCATGCTCGGCGCCTTGCCGGTATCGGAATTGACCTGGGGATAATCCGGCGGAAACTTATCTGTTACCGAAGGAATATCGTCCGGGTCAACATCCTCGAACAGTTCCGTCATACCCATAGTATAACGAATGTCGAACAGAAGCTTATGGCTACCGAGTCTGAAACCGAATTCCCCACCGAATACGAGACCGAAATCCGTGCTCTTGATATTATCGATATCCGGCTTACCCTCAAGTACTTCCTGATACAAAAGCAAATCTTCGTAATATACTCTGAAATCGTAATTAATATCATTTTGGGCCGAGAGTTTGAAACTCAACGCTGTCCCGGCATAAAGCGCCGGTGAAAAAGATTTCCCGGCCGGAATGCAATATTTCACAAGAAGGGGAATCTCCAGATAGGTCAGTGACATCTTCTCCTTTTCCAGCAGGAAAACATCGAGCGTATCATCCCGTGAATACCCCTTGTTCTCTATCTCCACCCCTTTGGAAGTGTACAGGCATTCCGCCTGCAGGGATATATTTTCGCTGATATGGTACACCGCCATTCCCCCGAACAGGAAACCTTTGTGATATTTACTGTCGACGTTGAACTCGTCGTAAATTTCATTTTCCAGATAGAAGTTACTGATTCCTGTTTTATTGTCCGGCATTTTGGTCAGACCCAGCCCGGCTTTAAGCCCGAACTCGAATTTACCTGCCTGATATGGATCCCCTTGCGCGTCCGCGATGGCAAACCCGGTTAAACAAAAAATGACTGCAGACAAATACATTAAAATAATTTTTCTCACTAATGCCTCCGATTCGATACTTAGAATTTTCAGGCAAAATACAATCAAATAAGACCTATATCAACAAATATAAACCTTCCCCACTTCAGGTAAAAGTAGACATATTCCGGCCTGCGGCCTATATTATCTCCCGTAATAGTCGGGAACAGGACTGCCCGCGCAACCGTTATACAGCCGAGGTTTTATGTCCCTGTTTTTTATAATAGTAATCCTGATATTTTCGCTGATGTACGGTTATATCGGCTGGCGGATTATCGTACCCGCGGCTTTTTCGTTGCCGGTAAACCTGTTGCTTTGGGGGCTTTTGCTATTTTTTTTAGTTTTACTTTTTTTCCCCTATTTCGCCCGACCGCTCGGTCTCGAAGGGGCCCCGGTGAATATCATCGCCTGGGTCGGGTATCTGAGTTTCGGCTTTCTGACTTTGCTGTTCGCCCTGCTGGTGGTCAAGGACTTGTCAATGCTTCTGTACACCGGCGCGCAAAAAATTATGACGCTTTTCCATCTCATCGGCGACAGCACCTCGAACGAGACGGTTAATCCCGAACGCCGCCGCCTGCTGGTCAATTCGGTCAATCTCGGCCTGTTGACCGTTGCCGCCGCCATGACCGGGTATGGCCTGTACCAGGCCCGGCGCCAACCGAAAGTCATTACGGTTGAGCTCCCCGTCGAGAATCTACCCGATGATTTGCACAGTTTCACCATCGTCCAGATAACCGACATCCATGCCAGCCAGACTATCAGGCGGCCGTTCGTGCAGATGGTGGTCGATACCGTCAATCGGCTCGAGCCGGATCTCGTGGCGCTGACGGGGGATTTGGTCGATGGTACAGTGGCGCAGCTGCGCGACGAGGTCGCCCCGCTAGCCACTTTGAAAGCACCTTTCGGTTCTTATTTCATAACCGGCAATCATGAATATTATTCCGGGGTTGAACCCTGGGTCGCCCACTGCCGGGAACTGGGGTTCGACGTTCTCTTAAACGAGCACCGGCTTATCGAGCGCGGCGAGGGTAAGCTGCTGCTGGCGGGCGTAACCGACTACGAGGGCTCCCGTTTCGGAGAAAAGCACACCTCCGACCCGTACCGGGCTGTTGAAGGCGCCCCCGACTGTCATATCAAAATACTGCTGGCTCACCAGCCCAAAAGCATTTTCGAAGCCGCCCGGGCCGGGTTTGACTATGTTATCTCCGGTCATACCCACGGCGGGCAGTATTTCCCCTATCATTTCCTCGCGGCGCTGGCTCAGCCCTATATCGCCGGTCTGCACCGGCACGGAGCGACCCGGATTTATGTCAGCCGCGGCACCGGATACTGGGGTCCGCAACTTCGTATCGGAGCGCCTTCGGAAATCACCGTTCACCGTCTCGTCAAAGCCTGACCGAAAAAAAAGCGGGACCGCGAACGGTCCCGATGGATATGGCTTATCTTTCTTACCTATGGTTTCACCCCGAGCTGCCAGCAGATAAAACCCAGCCAGTCAACGCTCTGTTCGATGCCTTTCGAAATGGCGAGCCCGCCGGAGTGGCCGATTTCCGTCTCATAATGCAACAGGATGGGCTCATTCGACCCGGTATTCGCCTGCAGCAGGGCCGTCATTTTCCGCGCGTGCATCGGGTCCACCCGGGTGTCGCCGTCGCCGGTGATAAACATCACCGCCGGATATTTCATCCCCGAGGTCACATTTTGATAAGGTGAATACTTGTAAATATACGGGAACTGGGCGGAATCATCGGCGCTGCCGTATTCGGCGATCCAGTACGGCCCCATCATGAGTTTGTGATAGCGCAGCATATCCAAAAGCGGATAGGTGCACACTACGGCCTTGAAGAGGTCGGGGCGCTGGGTTATCGCCGCGCCGGTCAACAAACCGCCGTTGCTGCCGCCCATAGCGGCCAGTTTCGCGGGGTTTGTATATTTGTTATCGAGCAGCCATTGGGCCGCGGCGTAGAAATCATCGAAGGTGTTCTGTTTCTGCTCGAGCATTCCGGCCCGGTGCCAGTTTTCCCCGAACTCGGCTCCGCCGCGAAGACCGGGCACCGCCAGAACCCCGCCCATTTCCACCCAAAGGGCGAACGATTCCGAGAAACTCGGGGTCATGTTGACCGAGAATCCGCCATATCCGTACAACAGGACGGGATTATGACCGTCGCGTTTCAACCCGTCACGATACACCAGAAACATCGGCACCTTCGTCCCGTCCCTGGAATCGTACCAGACCTGTTCGACCTTGATATTATCGGTGTTTATAGGTACTTTGCGCTCGCTCCAGAGCGAACTCGTCTTATTTTCGATATCGTACCGATAACAGATATCTGGATAAACGTACGAAGAAAACGAATAAAAGGCGTTATTACCTTTCCAGTTGCCGTAAACGCCGCTGGCTGATCCCAGCGCCGGGAGTTCCAGCTCGCCGTCCGCCTTGCCGTCAAGCGAAAATATCCTGATGCGGCTGGTGACATTTTCAAGATACCCGACAAACAGCCAGCCCCCGGTCGGAGAAAACGACTCAATCGCAAACTTGCTTTCTGGGATTACCTCCTGCCAGTTTTTCTGCTCCGGTTTGGTCACGTCGGTAACCAGCACCCGCCGGTTGGGCGCTTCCCAGTTGGTCAAAAGGTACAGTTTATTGCCGGCAATCGAAGGATAGAACTGGGCGTTGATATCGGTCACGACCGGTTTCACCGGATGGTCGCGGCCGACATCTTTCAGCCAGACCTCGGTTTTATGTCCGCCGGCGCCGTAGTACACCGTCAACATTAAATACGTCTTATCCTCGGAGAGTGAACTCGAGATGAATTTCTCGTTGCTGTAGTCCTTTCCGAAAATCATTTTATCGTCCGTCATCGGGGCGCCAAATTGATGATAATAAACCCGGTTGCCCAATGAGTCCATTCGGGTGTAAAAACAGCCCGAGGCGTCGCGGTCGATATCCAGCCCGAAATAAGCGGCCCGGGGAAAAACATCGTCGAGATATTCACCGGTCATCACGTTGAGAAATTTTATCACGACCTCATCCTCGCCGCTTTCCCGGATACTGTATGCGAGCATACCCCCGTCAAGCGACAGCGACATTATCTCCACACTCTGCGAGAGGTTTTCGTCGAGCTCTTTCGGATCGACCAGCCGGCGTTCCGGACCATCGAGCCCCTCCCGCATACATATCGAATAGAGTTCCTCGTCACTGGAACGCGCCCGGTAGAAATACTTCCCTCCGGCTTCGCTGGGCAGCCGGACCACATCGACCTTGTTCAATTCCAGCAGGCGGGTTCTGATTTTATCCAGGCCGGGGAATTTCTCCCTGAACGAAGCCAGAAAACGATTCTGTGCCTCGATCCAGGCTCTGGTTTCAGGGGAATATTGCTCTTCCAGCCAGCGGTAAGAGTCTTCGACCACCGTACCGTGAAAAGTATCGACCACGACTTTGGTTTCGGTCGGCGGATATTTGATATTCCGCTCACAGCCGGTCA
>JBMOKZ010000007.1:0-3651 GCA_049324195.1 Candidatus Zixiibacteriota bacterium
AACATCAATGCCCATCGAACGAGCCGTACCCTCTATAATGGCAACCGCTTCATCTTCCGAAGCCGCATTGAGATCGGCCATTTTGGTTTTGGCAATTTCCAGAACCTGGCTTTTAGTTACCTGACCCACCTTTTCTTTATTGGGTATGCCTGAACCTTTTTTAACCTTGGCGGCTAATTTCAAAAGGGTCGAAGCCGGCGGAGTCTTGGTAATGAAAGTAAAGGACTTGTCGGTGTATACGGTAATGATCACCGGCGTTAAGATTCCGTTACCTCCCTGGGTCTTAGCGTTGAACGCTTTGCAAAACTCCATGATATTGACGCCCCGCTGACCCAGTGCGGGACCTACCGGCGGAGCCGGATTCGCCTGACCGGCGGGAATCTGAAGTTTTATCTCAGCTGCTACTTTCTTGGCCACTTTAAACTATTCTCCAATCACAATCACGTTTTGTTCTTCACTATCTCAACCTGAAGGAAGTCGAGTTCCACCGGGGTGGGACGTCCGAAAATCGAAACCATAACTTTCACCTTGCGTCGTTCCATGTTGACTTCGCTGATCGTTCCGGAGAAGTCCATAAACGGACCGTCCTTAACCTTGACCGGGTCGCCGGCCTGAAATGGAATATCGGTGCTTTCCTCGGTACGGCTGCGGTCAATCTGGCCGACGATGCGTTTGAGTTCGTCCTCTTTCAGGGGAGCCGGTTTGCCGCCGGCGCCTACGAAATTGGTTATCCCCGGAGTTGATACTACCAGGTTTTGTGTTTCCTTGTCCAGATCCAGTTCAATCAGGATATAACTGGGCAGGAATTTTTTGGTCGAAGTCGAGCGCTTGCCCTGCTTCATTTCCGTCACCTGCTCGGTTGGAACCAAAATCTGACCGAATTTATCCTGCAAACCGGCGTTTTCGATGGCCGACTCCAGATATTTCTTGGCTTTCTGTTCATGCCCCGAATAAGTATGGGCAACGTACCAGCGCAAAGCCATTTATCCCCCCATTCCACTTCCGAAAATGGTGCGGATAATCAAAGTCAGGATGCGGTCAACAATACCGATAAAAACAGACACTATCAGAGAAACGACCACGGTGACGATTGTCGAACCGATCAACTCGTCCTTGGTCGGCCAGGTCATCTTGCGAAGCTCGGCCATGGTTTCTTTGAGATATTTCTTAATCTTCTGCAACGCGTTTCCACCATTTCTATAAATTATCAGGCCAGGAGGGACTCGAACCCCCAGCATCCGGTTTTGGAGACCGGCGCTCTACCACTTGGAGCTACTGGCCTAAATCGCTATTTATCTGGTCTCCTTGTGCATGGTGTGTTTCTTGCAAAAAGGACAGAATTTGCGATATTCCACCCGTTCGGGGTGCAGCCGTTTGTTCTTCAGCATTTCGTAATTGCGCCTTTTGCAATCACCGCATGCGAGGGTTATTCTCTCTCTTGGCACTTAATCTAACCTCAGTATATCAAAATCACTTTATTCCATAATTTCGGCGATAACACCGGCGCCGATCGTACGACCGCCCTCGCGAATGGCGAAACGAAGTTCCTTCTCCATCGCGATCGGCGTGATCAGCTCGATGTTCATCGTGATGTTGTCGCCGGGCATCACCATCTCAACTCCATCCGGCAACGTCGCTACCCCCGTCACGTCCGTCGTCCGAAAATAAAACTGCGGACGATACCCCGTGAAAAACGGCGTATGACGACCCCCCTCCTCCTTCGTCAAAACGTATACCTCACCCTTGAATCGCCGGTGCGGCGTCACCGAACCCGGCTTCGCCAAAACCATCCCCCGCTCTAAACTGTCCTTGTCTATCCCCCGCAACAATAACCCCACATTGTCGCCCGCCTCCGCCTGGTCCAGTAACTTCCGAAACATCTCCACCCCCGTTACCACCGTCTTGCGCGTCTCCCCAAAGCCCACTATCTCCACCTCGTCCCCCTGCTTGATCACCCCCCGCTCCACACGCCCCGTCCCTACCGTGCCTCGACCCGTTATCGAAAATACATCCTCCACCGGCATCAAAAACGGCTTGTCCATCTCTCGCTTCGGCAACGGTATGTAACTGTCACAGGCCGCCAATAACTCCAAAATCGACTTGAACGCCGGATCATCCCACTTCGCCCCCGCCGTCCCCGCCTGCATCGCCTGCAACGCCGACCCCCGAATCACCGGAATGTCGTCCCCGGGAAACTGGTACTTGCTCAATAACTCCCGAACCTCCAACTCCACCAAATCCAGTAACTCCGGATCGTCTACCATGTCCACCTTATTCATATATACGATGATGTACGGTACCCCCACCTGCCGCGCCAATAATATGTGCTCCCGCGTCTGCGGCATCGGCCCATCCGACGCCGATACCACCAAAATCGCCCCGTCCATCTGCGCCGCCCCCGTTATCATGTTCTTCACATAGTCCGCGTGACCCGGACAGTCCACATGCGCATAATGACGATTGTCCGTCTCGTATTCCACGTGCGCCGTCGCTATCGTGATCCCGCGCTCACGCTCCTCAGGTGCGTTGTCGATCGAATCAAACGAACGGACCGCCGTCTTGTTCTTCTGCGCCATCACCATCGTGATCGCCGCCGTCAACGTCGTCTTGCCATGGTCCACATGGCCGATCGTGCCCACATTCACGTGTGGCTTCGACCTGTCAAACTTCTCCTTTGCCATAGCTTAGGATTTCCTCCTATTTACAGAATTATATTCTCAAACATTTTTTTCGTTATTTCCACCGGAACGGGTGCGTACCGGGCAAATTGCATCGTAAAAACAGCCCGCCCCTGAGAAATGTTCCGCAGCGTATTGGCATAACCGAACATCTCCGAGAGCGGTACGCTGACCGCAATAACTGACAAATCGCTCCGGGGCACCATCCCGTTGATTTTTCCGCGCCGGGTATTGATGTCCCCGACCACCGCGCCCATATACGTTTCGGGCACGATCACCTCGACATCCATAATCGGCTCCAGCAGAATGGGACCAGCCTTGCGGGCGCCGTCCTGAAGAGCCATGTTCGCGGCGATCTGATAAGACAGCTCGTTGGAGTCCGTCTCGCTGTAACTGCCGCTGAACAGTTCGCACCGGATGCCGGTCATATGATAACCGCCGATGACACCGTTGGCCATGGAATCCTTCACGCCTTTTTCAATCGCCGGAATAAACTCGCGGGGAATGGTGTGATCGGTAATTTTATTGACAAATTCAAATTCTTTGCCATCGGCGCTCGGTTTTAGGCGCAGCCAGACATGACCGAACTGCCCCTTGCCGGTTGCTGACTGACGTACAAACTTGCCCTCGATTTCCACTTCCCGGGAAATGGTTTCCTTGTAAGCCACCGAGGGACGACCGACCGAGGCACCCACCCCGAATTCGCGCAGGAGCCGCTCAATGAGAATCTCCAGATGCAGTTCACCCATCCCGCTGATAATCGTCTGCCCGGTTTCCTCGTTGTGGCGGACCTTGAAAGTCGGGTCTTCTTCGGACAGCTTTTCCAAGGCGTCGGCCAGTCTTTCCTGGTCAACCTGGGTTTTCGGCTCAATAGAAACCATCACCACCGGTTCCGGGAACGACATCTGCTCCAGCACAATCTGGTGCTTGAAATCGCAGAGTGTATCACCGGTGGTGGTTTTGCGCAGCCCGA
>JBMOKZ010000007.1:3661-4494 GCA_049324195.1 Candidatus Zixiibacteriota bacterium
AGCGACAATATCCCCGGCCTGTGCCGATTTGATATCTTCCCGTTTGTTGGAATGCATCCGTAACAGCCGGGCGATTCTTTCCTTAACGCCGCTGGCCGGGTTGTAAAGATAAGTTCCGGCCTCGAACTTGCCGGCATAAACCCGGACATAGGTCAGCCGGCCCACGAAAGGATCGGTCATAATTTTAAACGCCAGAGCCGTTGCCGGTTCGCTAAGGCTGGGTTGCCGGGTAATAAGCTTTCCGGGTTTATCGGGTGGAAATCCCTTTACCGGGGGCATATCAAGCGGGGAAGGAAGAAAATCCACGATCATATCGAGCAATTTCTGGATGCCTTTGTTTCTGAAAGAGGAACCACAGGTGACCGGAACCATTTTCGACGAAATAGTCGCTTTTCTGACCGCCTCCATAACTTTACCGGGGTCGAGCGCCTCGTCGTGAAGAAATTGCTCGAGAAGGTTGTCGTCGAATTCGGCAACCGCCTCGAGCAGTTTCTCCCGATACTCGTTGGCAAGCGGCAACATATCATCGGGAACCTCCAGATCGTCGAAAGTCATGCCCTGGGAGGCCTCGTTGTAAACGCGGAATTTCATATTCATCAGGTCGATAATGCCGCTGAACATTTCCCCTTCGCCGGCCGGTATAGCAATCGGAACGCAATTGGTTCCGAAGCGTTTGTTCATGGTCTCGACCGTGCGGGCGAAATCGGCTCCGACCCGATCCATCTTGTTGATATAAGCCACACGGGGAACATGGTACTTGTCTGCCTGACGCCAGACCGTCTCCGACTGAGGTTCGACCCCGCCGACGGCACAGAAAAGAGCCACCGCGCCAT
>JBMOKZ010000008.1:0-33985 GCA_049324195.1 Candidatus Zixiibacteriota bacterium
TCCGGGGGATTGTAATATATCGACTCGCATCGTCCGAGTCCGGAAAACGATTAAAATAACTTTACGTCTTATCAGGCGTAAATGTGTTTCACATCGCGTTTAATCATTTCCCATTTATCGGTGTTACGATCCCACTTGCAGTTGGCGAAAGCCAGCCAATTGTCCTTCATTCTCGGGCAATCGGCGCGGAAATAGTAACCGGGCCAGCGGGTTTCGTCACGGAACAAGATGGTTCTGACGTGAGCTTCCGCCTGCCACATACGGTGAACGTTTTCCCAGCAGCGCATCAGTTCGTGCAGGTTCTCGGCAGCCAGCTTCTCGGAATCTTCTTTGAGGAAAGCAAGCAGTTCGAGACCTTTTTCGAGCAGGCTCTTGCTGGTGGTGAACTGAGTGCTCACGCCGCCGGCGTACTCGTCCATAATCTTCTGTAAACGGAACATAAACATTTTGGGTTTAATGTAGTTTACGTTGATATTCGGATCGGAGGAAGCGCCTTTGAACTGTTCGAATCGATCGATCGGGGCGAGGATGAGCTTCTTCAGTTCTTCGATCTTGGCATTGTCGAAAGTCGGTTCAGCGGCGTTATCGACCGCATAGTCGACCGCAGCTTTAGCCGCGATACGACCTTCCGCATGGGAGCCGGAGGAGAACTTGTGCGAGGAGGCGCCGGAAGCGTCACCCGCAGCAAACAGACCGGGAACGGTCGTCATGTTGTTATAACCCCAGAAGTAACCTTCCGGAGCGATATCTTTCGGACCGCTGACCCAGGCACCGGAGGCGCCGGAGTGGGAACCGATGAAGTACGGTTCGCAGGCGGCGATTTCGGACGGCTTTTCTTCCGGAGCGGTATTGGTGGCCGCCCAGAGAATGGCTTGCGAAATCGTCATATCCAGGAAATCTTCCCAGGCTTCGGATTCGAGTTCTTTAAGTTTTTTCTTGCGTTCTTTTTCATCCGGTACGGCTTCGGAAAGTTTCGCAATGGCTTCTTCCGTTCTCATGTAGATGGGGCCCTTGCCTTCCATCACGTCGAGCATCATCAGCCAGTTACGCAGGTTGGCCGGAACCGGTTTCACCAAACCATAGGGTTTCCAGTTATCCAGCTCGGTGCGGCGGGTATCCATGTAGTTCTCGCCGATGCCGTTGGTGGCGCGGGACTTGAACAGCAGGAACCAGGCGCCGACCGGACCGTAGGCGTCCTTGAAACGAACAGGGATAAAACGAACTTCCTGACAGGTCATTTCCGCGCCGCTCTTCAATGTGAAATAGGCGCTGGCGCCGGAGTTGAACGGCGGATACCAGGAACGACCCAGACCCTCGCCAGAAGACCGCGGCTTGAAAACGTGGACGGCACCGCCCATCGCACATACCGTGGCTTTGGCTTTAAAAACGTAGAATTTATTCTCACGAACGCTGAAACCGACGGCGCCGACGCACTTGCCGTCCTTAATGAGCGGTTCCACGATGAACACGCGCTCAAAATATTCGCCACCGGCCGCGTTCAAAGCGTTCTTCGCAGCTTCGGCAACGATGCACTTGTAGGATTCACCGTTGATCATCAGCTGCCAGCGACCTTCGTGCACATAGTTGCCGTCGGCGTCTTTCCAGATCGGCAGACCCCATTTTTCGAAGAGGTGTACCGTGGAGTCGACGTGACGGGCGATATTCGCCACCAGGTCTTCACGGGTAATGCCCATCAGGTCGTTTCTGACATAGTCGACATAGTCGCGGACAGTGTTTTTACCGCCGCAGACATCGACATACTGGTTAATAGCGGACAGGCCCATGGCGACCGCGCCGGAGCGATCCATCGCCGCCTTGTCGACCAGGGTCACCTTCAGACCGTTCTTCTTGGCCCAGTAAGAGGCTTCCACAGCCGCACCGCAGGCAGCCATACCGCCGCCGACAATCAGAACATCAGTCTTGACTTCTACAGTTTGAAAATTTGCCATATATTCACCTATCCTTTCCTACTTAACCTTGGCCAGATCGTTAGTACCTAACTTAGTGGAAGCAGGCTCAGTGAATAAAAACTGGCTCTTCAGATCGTTGTTGGCAGTCGCATAACCGCCATCGGGGACCGCCGAGCCTTCCGGGGTCGTACGAATCGGGAATTTGAAGCGCTTCAACATCCCGTTACGGAATTTAACCGTCCACATGATGGAATCGGTGCTGCGCATCGGCGTGACACTGGCGCCCATCGGGCAAAAATCAGCATAACCGCGTACTTCGATCGCCTGGGTCGGGCAAATCTTGACGCAGCTGTAACATTCCCAGCACATCTCCGGGGCCTGGTTATAGGCCTTCATCAGGTCCTTGTTCAGAACCATGAGGTCGTTCGGGCAAATGTACTGGCATGCTGTTTTGTCCAATGCTTTACATCCATCGCACTTATCAGGGATTACAAAACTAGGCATTAAGACCTCCTTAAAGATTTTATACGTCTTAGGAATTATTTTTTCTTGTTAACCTTGGCGTCGCCGGTCGCGTGACCGTGCAACTTTACTTCGACTTTCTCGTCGTCCTTCAAACCGGCGTAATATTCACGAAGAATATCGAGCACTTCGGGACGGCTGAATTCGGCCGGTACGTCGCCGCCTTCGGACAGCGCTTTACGCAGAGCCGTGCCGCTCAGGAACAACCGGTCTTCTTTCTTGTGCGGGCAGGTCTTCATCGAAGCCATCCCGCCGCACTTGAAGCACCAGAACGTCCAGTCGATCGGAAGCATCTTGCACTCAAGCGCGCCTTCCCACAAGTTGTGGAAAATTTCCTGAGCGTCGAACGGTCCGTAATAGTTGCCGACGCCGGCATGGTCACGTCCGATAATCATGTGGGTGCAGCCGAAATTCTGACGGAACAAGGCGTGCAGCAAACCCTCACGCGGACCGGCATAACGCATATCCAGCGGATAACCGCCCTGCACCACGCGTTCCTTGTCGAAATAGTTCTCGACCAAAGTGTCGATACATTTCACCCGGACATCGGCCGGAATGTCGCCCGGTTTGAGCTTCCCGACCAGCTGGTGGATATACAGACCGTCGCTGACCTCAACCGCAATTTTGGCCAAATACTCATGCGAGCGGTGCATCGGATTACGCAGCTGCAAAGCGGCAATCGTCTTCCAGCCCTTATCCTCAAAAATCTTGCGGCTTTCGGACGGACGCTGATAGATGCCCTTGAATTCTTCCGGAAAATAGCTTTCGGAAAGAACCTTGACCGGGCCGGCGATGTTCCAATCCTTCTGGGCCATCACCTTTTGTACCCCGGGATGCTCGGTTTCCGTGGTCGAGAAAACGTGTTTGCACTCGAATTCCTTGTCGATCTGATAGGATTCGGTGACTTTCATAGTTCCCATGATTTCATCGGTCTCTCCGGATACGAGACAAATTTCCGTCCCCGGAGCAAGTTTTTCATCATGTGAAAGCGTAACCGGAATCGGCCAGAAGATGCCGTTGGACATCTTCATATCCTTGCAGACGCCCTTCCAGTCAACATGACCCATGAAACCTTCGAGAGGCGTGAACCCCCCGATACCGAGCATGATAAGATCGCCGGTTTCACGTGAAGTCATGACTATCTTTTTAAGCCCTTTAGCTCTTTTAAGTTCTTCCTCGCGGGCTTTACCTTCGAGCAGTAGAACTTTTAACTCAGAACTCCCATGTGGGGGAATCAATTTTGAGTTGGCCATATACAATCCCCTAACATATGTTTTAGGTAACTATTATTCAAAGAATTATATTATTAGCATGTAACTTTTTTCACAAGCCGATTTAATCTTTAAAAAATAATTCAACAACATCATATATTTATTTTCTCACCTAATCAGTTTTAAAAGTAATTTTTTTCACAAGCAATGTCAAGGGGAAAAAACCATATTTTTCTTTTTTTTGAGTTAATTTTAAAACTTAAGGAAAGTACATATCTATGTTATACAATAAGATGCGAAATATAGTGCGTAGTCGTTCCCGACCCCTGCCCTTTCTCATAGTAAATCCATAATTTCTAAAGAATATAATAATTCCCCTAATATTATTTTCCCAGCCTACAACTCTGATAACTAAATGCACGCCGGAGACGATTTTCGACATTATTAAAAAAAACAATAAAAAAATCTTTCATCACCAGAAGGATTCTCTTATGAAATTTACGTGCATGAAAACCGACGACAACCGACGCCGTTTTGACAAATTTAAATGATATATATCAAAATATTAGCTGTTTACGATTGCTCATATATGAAAAGAAAAATCGATTTACGAAACCATCAAGCAACATTGTGAAAAAAGTAACAAAACGCTTGACATAATATCAGATGAAATCTTATTTTGCTCAGCGTAGGAATGAAAAAGAAAAAAGCTTATTTCTAATAAAAGGTGTAAGGAGATTTTTCGATGTCTCAAGCACAACTGTTCGACCCGGATGTTAATCTCATACGTGAGATAAACAAGGTCGGCGGCAATACCTTGAAAAAATGCTATCAATGTGCGACCTGCTCGGTAGTCTGCAATCTGTCCCCTGAAAACCGTCCGTTTCCACGCAAGGAAATGATTTGGGCGAGCTGGGGTCAGAAAAAAAAGCTGATGACCGACCCCGATATCTGGATGTGTTATCAGTGCAATGACTGTACCATAAATTGTCCACGAGGCGCCCGTCCGGGTGACATTTTAGCTGCAATTCGTTCCTACATTTACAAGTCGTTCGCCTTCCCCTCGTTTATGGGTCACGCCCTGGCTTCACCGGCCGCCCTGCCGTTGCTGCTATTGTTCCCGGCTCTGATTTTACTCGGGTGCATTTTCGCGTTTGCTCCCACAGCTCCCGACGGTTCGTTTTTGTTTTTACAGGAAAGCACTATCGACGTCAACCTCTTTCTGCCGCACAGTTCGGTAGACGCCTTGTTCGTTTTCGGGAATATCATTATCTTCATTTTTGCCGCCATCGGTTTTTTGAGATTCTGGAAAGGCCTGCAGGCGCCGGGTTCGGAAAAACAGCTGTCATTCATAAAGGCGCTGATAGCGACGCTCAAAGAAATCCTGATACACAGAAACTTTAACAAATGCGAGACCAACAAACCCCGTTATATCGGCCATATTCTCCTGCTGTACGGTTTTATCGGAGCCATGGTTACCACCGGGGCAGTGTTCGTTTTTATTTTTATTCCCCATTACCTGGAGCTTCTGGGATTGGAGCAATTCTCCCCCTATTTCGAGACTCCCATCGACCTGCCCAACCCGATTAAATTCATCGGCGCCTTCAGCGGAATCGCGATGATGATCGGCAGCATTTTGCTTCTGGTGCGGCGCTGGACCAACCGTGACAATGTCGGCGCCAACGGCTATACCGACCAGTTGTTCCTGTACGTCATCTTCATTGTCGCCACCTCCGGCATGTTGTCCTGGCTGACCCGTCTGTCCGGTCCCCCGATGCTGGCTTACAGTATCTATTTCATACATATGGTGATGGTCTTTTTCCTGCTCTGGTACATGCCTTATTCAAAATTCGCGCACATGATTTACCGTACCCTGGCGCTGGTTTACTGCCGTTCGATCGGTCGCACGGCGAAAAGTTGAAAGGGCAAAAATTTTGAAAAACCGATTCGCTGGAATCGGTTTTTTTATGCCTTGCGTTCAGAATAATTATTGATTTACGAGCTAAAAAAAGAGTGCTTTAAAAAATCTGACGCTGCTGTCCCGACGTTCTATAGCGATTTCAGCCCGGTCGACCGCTTTACCAAACCGGTCACCTAGGTTATACGCGTCCGGTTTTCTGACCGGCGATCACGGTTATCGGTATCGATACCTTTCCGCCGATTTATTCCGAGGTTGAGCATCTGGCGCTCTTAAGGCGGCCGTTCTCAAAATGAGGCAGGAAACGCCGTCGCGCGCCGAGCCTTGGATGATTGAAAGAATTATTTTAATATTACAGGACTGCCGGGAATCAGAGCCGGTCGACGAATTCCCCGGCGGCCTTTATTGTTTGTCCGAGATGTTCCCGCGAATGCGCCGTGCTCACGAAGATGGCTTCAAAGCCCGACGGCGCGATATACACCCCGTTCTCCAGCATGGTGTGGAAGAATTTCGCATAACGGGCCATGTCAGCCTGTTTGGCCTGCTCGAAGTTAGTGACCTCGTGTTCGGTGAAAAACAGGGTAAACAGGCTCTCAACCCGGTTGATGCGGACCGGGACGCCGTGTCCGGCAAACAAATTTTCAAGTTCCCCGATTAACTCGTCGGCGTACTGTTTGATATGTCTGTACACCAGCGGATAGCCGAGCGCTTTCAAATTGGCGATACCACTGGTCGTTGACAGGGGATTGCCCGAGAGCGTGCCCGCCTGGTATATTTTTCCCAGAGGGGCGAGATTATCCATCAGTTCTTTTTTTCCGCCAACCGCGCCGACCGGCATGCCGCCGCCGATAATCTTGCCGAGACAGACCAGGTCGGGCTTAATCCCGAAATATTCCGCTGCGCCTCCGGGCGCAATCCGAAAGCCGGTGATGACCTCGTCGAATATAAGGACGCTCCCGTTTTGGGCGGTTTTGTCGCGAAGCCGCTGCAGAAAGCCTTCTTTTGGCGGCACCACGCCCATGTTGGCGGCTACCGGTTCAACAATCACGCCGGCGATATCGCCGCCGTACTTTTTGAAACAAGCCTCGACGGCATCGATATCGTTATAGGGAATCGAAAGCGTAACCTCGGCCACGTGTTTCGGCACCCCGGCGCTGGCCGGCAATCCTCCGGTAGCCAGGCCGGACCCTGCCTGTACGAGGAAGAAATCGGAATGACCGTGATACCCGCCGTCGAATTTCACGATAACCTCCCGGCCGGTCGAACCTCTGGCGAGACGGGCGGCGGTCATGCAGGCTTCGGTGCCCGAGGACACCAGGCGCAGTTTCTCGATATGCGGCATACGCTCGCGCACCAGCGCAGCCAGCTCCAGCTCCTCACGGGTCGGTGCGCCGTAGGAAATACCGTCCGCAGTCTTGTCCCGAATCGCCCGCATCACATCGGGATAGGCATGGCCCAAAATCAGCGGTCCCCAGGACATGACGTAATCGACATAGCGGTTGCCGTCGATATCGTACAGCCAGGCGCCTTCGCCGCGCGCGACGATAAACGGCCGGCCGCCGACGGAACCGAACGCCCTCACAGGGCTATTGACCCCGCCTGGCACGATTTCACACATCCGTTCGAAAACTTTTTCGGATTCGGTTTTCTTGCGCATATCGGCGGTCATGAGATTATTCGCTTTCTTTCAGCCAGCGGGCTATTTCAGGCGCGTGATAGGAAATGATGATGTCGGCGCCGGCCCGTTTGATGGCGGTGGCGATTTCCAGAATCAACTGTTTTTCATCGGCGCATTTATTGGCCCCGGCCAGTTTGACCATGGCGTATTCGCCGCTGACGTTGTAAGCCGCCAGAGGAATATCGATTTCAGCTTTGGCGCGGGCGATGATGTCGAGATAAGCCAGCGCCGGTTTGACCATTACGATATCCGCGCCCTCCTCGATATCCATCCTGATTTCTTTCATCGCTTCGTCGGCGTTGGCCGGGTCCATCTGATATGACTTGCGGTCGCCGAACTGCGGCGTCGATTGCACCGCCTCGCGAAACGGCCCGTAAAAAGCCGAACTGTACTTAGCCGCATAGGCCATGATGACCGTCTCGGTACAGCCGAACTCGTCAAGCATTGTGCGGATAGCACCCACGCGGCCGTCCATCATATCCGAAGGGGCGACAATATCGGCGCCGGCCTTGGCATGGCTCACCGCCTGCCGGGCCAGAATCTCCAGAGTGGCGTCGTTGTCCACCTGTCCGTTCTTAATCACGCCGCAATGACCGTGATCGGTATATTCGCACAGGCAGACGTCGGTCACAACAATGATATTTTCATCGGCGCTTTTGATGCTTTCAACCGCCCTTTGAATAATCCCCTCTTTTTTGAGCGATGATGACCCGGTTGCGTCTTTTTGGGCTGGTGTTCCAAACAGAATCACGCCGGGAATCCCCAGCCGGTAAGCTTTCTGAGCTTCTTTGGCCACCTGCTTTAAGGGATAATTGAATATCCCCGGCATCGACGCGATCGGTTCCGACTCGGTCACCCGCTCGCTGACAAAAAGCGGATAGATAAAATTGGCCGGGTGAAGTCGGGTTTGCCGCACCAGATTTCTCATGGCGGCGTTTTTCCGGAGTCTTCGCGGACGTGATTGCGGAAATTTCACTTTTGCCTCACAAATGGTTTTTTTTGATAATATTCGAGCAGGGTCTCGATGATACCATCGACGGTATGCACTTTCGCTTCCAGAGCTACCTCCATGTTAAACGAACGGATTACTTTTGAGGTCGACGGTCCGATAGACACGATTTTTACCTTCGCCATCAATTTCCGACATTCGATATCGCCCGATAAAATCTGGCACAGGCCCTTGACCGTCGAGCCGCTGGTAAAGACAACCACGTCGGGCGGATAAGCAATAAGTTTTTCTTTGGCTTCCTCGAACCATTCAGCATACACCGTCCGATATACCGTCAGGGGCAGAACCTCGACACCTTTTTCCTTGAAGGTTTTTTCCAGCGTGTCGTTCGACAGGGTCCCCTGCACCCGGACAACGAAAGCCCGGTCGAGCTCGATCCCGGCGAGCATTTCACCGGCGAGAGCCTCGACGGTCGCCTCGGTCGGCACGAAATCCGCCTTTAAGCCGTAACGCTCCAATTCCCGGGCGGTGGCGCTGCCGACCGCCGCGATTTTAAAATGGCTCAGCCGCCGGACATCTCCGATATAACGCGCCTGCTGCTTCAGAAAATAGCGCACGCCGTTTTCGCTGGTAAACACCAGCCAGGCGTCGTCGGCGTCGATTTTTTTATAGCACTGCCATTTCTCGTCATCGATTACTTCATCGGTCGCAATCGTCGGGTACGGCAGCGGCTCCGCACCCAGGTCCCGAAGGCGGCGATAGAAGAATTCCGCCTGTTCTGCGGGCCGGGTAACCATCACCCGCAAACCGAAAAGCGGCCGGTCCTCAAACCAGCTCAACTGCTCCTGGAGCTTGACGACCTCGCCGAAAACGAACAGCGCCGGCGGATTTATCGCCTGCTTCCCGGCATCGACCGCGATTTTCTCCAAAGTGGAAACCACTTTCCGCTGGGTGGGGAAAGTACCGCGTTCGATTACCGCCACCGGCAGACCGGGCGCCATCCCGGCTTCCATCAACCGGCATGCGATTTTTTCAATTTCTTTCACACCCATGTAAATGACCAGAGTGCCGTTTTCGGACTTGGCCACCCATTCCCAGGATATCGAGGACAGTTCTTTATCGTCGGCCTTGTGACCGGTAAGAAACATTACGAACGAAGCCTTGTTGCGTTCGGTCACCGGTATCCCCGCGTAAGCGGGCCCGGCCACACCCGAGGTTACACCCGGGACAATTTCGAAGTTGATACCGTGCTCACGCAAAAACTCGGCTTCTTCAGCGCCGCGTCCGAATACGTACGGGTCGCCGCCCTTGAGGCGTACGACCTGTTTGCCCTGACGCGCCAGCCGTACAAGCAATTCGTTGATTTCATCCTGAGGCAGTGTATGTCGCCCGGCTTTTTTCCCGACATAATATTTTTCTGTTTCCGGACGCAAAAAAACAAGCAGTTCCAGCGGAATCAGATTATCGTAAACGACAGCAGCACATCCTCTTAAAAGCCGCTCACCCTTGACCGTTATCAGGTCCGGATCGCCGGGACCGGCCCCGACCAGATATACTTTGCCTTTTTTGTCTTTATCCATGATAACCTGCGAGTAATTCTTTCGCACCCTGAGACAACAACTCGTTTACCACCCGTTCCAGCAGGACATCGTCAGGCTGGCTTTCGTCAATATGGTGTGACACAAATAATCGTGTTTTCCCGGCAATGTCAAGTAGTACGGCCGTGAGACTCAGATGGCCGTTTTCCAGCCGCGCCTGACCGCCAACCGGGGTCGAACAGCCGGCCTGTAGTCGCGCCAACAACGACCGTTCGACCGTCAGCGTACGACGCGAGCATGGGTCGTCGAGCGGCGCGGTGACGGCGCGCAGACGCAAATCACCGGCACGTATCTGCACCGCCAGGGCGCCCTGGCCGGGAGCCGGCACGAATTTTTCCGGGTCGAGAATCTCGGTTATCTTTCCGGAAAATCCGGCGCGCGCGAGCCCGGCGCGGGCCATGAGAATCGCCTGATACGGTCCCTCTTTCATTTTTCGCAAACGGGTTTCGACATTGCCTCTGATGTCGTGTACTTCGAGGTCGGGGCGCAGGTACCTCAACTGGGCTTGACGGCGCGGGGAACCGGTCCCCACCACGGTCCCCGAAGGAACCTCGGTCAGTTTCATCCCGTCGCGCGACAGCCAGGCGTCCTCGCCGGGCAGACGCACCGGCACCGCGCCAAGGGTCAACCCGGCGGTCATCACCGAGGGTAAATCTTTCGCGCTATGCACAGCGATATCGATATTCCCCGCAAGCAGTTCCTGTTCTATTTTTTTGGTGAACAGACCGGCGCCGCCGATTTTATCCAAGGCGGTTACCCGGTCAATATCACCGGCGGTGTTGATTATCACCAACTCGAATTGAAGTTCGGGATTTTTTTCGCTTAATTGTTGGATGACCGTACGAGTCTGGGTCAGGGCAAGAAATGAACCCCGGGTGCCCACTTTGACAATATGCGATGACATTGCTCAGGTATTTTCTTCTTCGTTTTCCTGGTCCTCGAGGAGACATTCCAGATAATTTTTAAGTTCCGCTTCTTTCTTTTCGTCAATCAGCGTTTTCCAGTCAGTCTGCAGAAAGCGGTTAAAACAGTCGGTTCTTTTCAAGGCGTTGTCGGGCCAGCGCTTTTGTACCATCTTTCGGAACGAGGCCGCCATAGCGGCAATTTGATTCCATTGCTTGGGGAACACATCTTCGAGAATCATGCGCAGAAAACCCGCCATATACGGCGCTTTGCCGTCGGTGGACACCGCTACCGTCAGACAATCGCGCCTCAACACCGCCGGAAAAATGATGTCACACAACGGCGGATTGTCAACGACATTGACCGGCACCCTGGCCGCCCGGCAGTCGGCCGAGACCTGTTCGTTAACCTTGTTATCATCACAGGCGGAAATAACCAGTCCGTATGACGCCGCTTCGGGCGACTTGTATTTCCGTTTTTCCACCGTCAGTTTGTTTTTTTCGGCATAAAACTCGATGCGCTTGTCGATTTCGGGCGCCACCACCGTAATTTGCGTGTCGTAATCGAGAAGATATTCGATTTTGCGCAGCGCGACCTGTCCCCCGCCCACGATCAGGCAGGACCGGTTCCTCATCGAAAGATTTATCGGTAAATATTTATTGGCCATCTGAAATCATCCTATCCCGTTTTTTTATGACTGACGTTCGAATGTATTTTTACCTGCAACAGCCGTTTGACCAGACGCCGCGATATAGTTTCACACTCGTCTTTCAAATCGGGCGGAAGTTTCTCGACCAGGTCGGCTACTTCCTCGCGGCGAATCTCCTCGAACGACTGCTCCAGACCGTTATAGACCGGCTCATGGCGCACGTGCTCGTACCAGTAAATGAATTCTCCCTGCAGGCGCTCGACAATCTGCTCGACCTCGGGAATGGCTTCCTCCCGTTTGCGCTGTCCTTCCCGGACGAAGCGGCCGATATCCTCGAGGTCATACAGTTCGACCGCCGGATTATAATTCTTCTCCAGCTCAACATCGCGCGGCACCGCCATATCCATGATAAAAAGTTTGCGGTTTGGATTCTCCGCCAGGTAGGTGTCCACCATCGAGCGGGTTATCACCGGTTCTTTCGAACCGGTGCACGAGATAACGATATCGGCCCGGGGTAAAAGCCGAGGAAGAGCGTCCAGCGAATAACCTTCACCGGCGTATTTCTCCGCCATGAGCCTGGCTTTCTCGACCGTGCGGTTGGCGAAAATGTAATGGCTTTTATCGACGTGGTTCAAATTCTTCGCCGCCAGGTCGGTCATACGGTTGATGCCGACAAAAAGAATCGAGGGTTCCTCGTACATATCCAGTTTGCTCGTGAGCATTTCAACCGCAACGCTTGATACCGAACACGCTCCCCGACCCATCGGAGTATCCGAACGAACCTGCTTGCCCACCCGAAACGCCTGGTGAAAGAGCCGATGAATAAGTTTTCCGGAAGCCTTCACGGCGCATGAGGAACTGTAGGCGTCCTTCAACTGGCCGAGAATCTGGTTCTCGCCAATTACCATCGAATCGATGCCCGCCGCCACCCGGAAAAGGTGCCCGGCGACGTGTTTGCCCTTGCGGATATAGAAATTATCCCGAAGGTCGGTGATATCGATATTCTTGATTTCCTTGAAAAACGAGACGACCTGGTCAAAAGGGTCGTAAGCTCGTTCCGACACGAAATAAAACTCGATCCGGTTACAGGTCGAAACAATCAGGTTTTCCAGTATGCCGGGCAAAGCGTTAAAGGTCGCGTTGGCCCGGGCGATTTCATCGTGGCCGAATTGAAGCGGCTCACGTTGCTCGAGCTTCGAACTACTGTGGCTGATACCGCAAACTATGAGGTGCCAGTCTATTTGTACCATTAAAAATCAGTCTCCTGCAATTTTCTGTTCCCCTTTTTTACAACATCGAGACCTGGGCGCCGCCGCCGACGATATAAACCTCTTTGAAGCCGGCCTGCGTTAAAATAATCGAAGCCTGATAGGAGCGGGGTCCCCGCCGACACATCAGGACAATTTTCTTGTCCCGGTCAAGCTCAGCCAGCCGCTCGGTCAAGTCGTTCAGGGGAATATTCAACAATTTGCCGTCGATGTCACCGGTTTTTTTCCACGGATGAGCCTCGATTTCATCGGGCTCCCTGACATCAAGCCATATAACGTCAGAAAACTCCTTATGTTCCATGGAATTATCTTTATCAAATCCCGGTTTGAGGAAATTGGTGCCTCTCAGTTGAGCCTGCATCATTGATGCCATATGATACAGCGGGTCAAGCGCTTCTGAAAAAGGCGGCGCATAACCGTGCTCAAAAGCCAATAAGTCGTCAATCGTCGCGCCATTCTGCAACAGCGCCGAGAACACATCGACCCGCCGGCAAATATCACCGGCGCCGACCGCCTGAAGACCCAAAAACCGCTGGTCCTTTTCATCATATACGAGCTTCAGCGAGAAAGTTTTGCTTTCCGGGTAATAATCCGGTTTGTCGGGAAAAGCGCCCCATAACGACCGGGTTCTGATACCGTAACGCGCCGCCGCCGCTTCCGAAAGACCAGTCGTGCCGACATTGATATCGAATACCTTGACCAGAAACGAACCCAGCACGCCGGGGAATTTCGCATCGTTCCCCGCCAGATTTTCGGCGATAACCCGGCCGTGCCGGTTAGCCAGCGACCCCATCGGCATGAAAATTTTTTTGCCCGTCAGGCGGTGAGTCAGCTCGACACAGTCTCCCCCGGCGTAAATATCTGGGTCCGAAGTCCGCATATGCGCATCGACCTCGATTCCCCCCGCCGGGCCGATCGTCAGGTTACATGCCTTCGCGAGCGTAATCTCCGGCCGCACACCCAGGCACAAAAACACGATATCGGCCGTGACCCCGTCACGGCCTCTGACTTTCACCACCGGGTTGCTGCCCTCGTCCAGTTCGACTTTTTCGACCTCGGTGCCGGTCAGAATCTCGACATCCTGTCTGACCATTTCCTGCCTGACCAGTTCGGCCATCTCCGGATCAAGCACATATGGTAAGACCTGCGGTTCTTTTTCGATTAATACCGCCTCGATGCCCCACATGGTGACCATTGCCTCCACCAGCTCACAGCCAATAAAACCGCCGCCGACAATCACCGCCTTTCCGATTTGTCCCTGCTGAGCCATTTTCCGGAAATGCATCGCGTCCCCGGGCCGGGTGAACGAACGGATATTGGGACTGACCGCACACGGGAAAGGAGGCGGACACGGTGTCGCGCCGGTAGCGATTACCAGTTTATCGTAACCGTGGTCGAACGTTGCGCCGGTTTTCAAATCCTTGACCCTCACGATCTTTTTTCCGCGGTCAATATCGATAACCTCCATCGAGGTCCGCACTTCGAAATTTTTCGAACGTCTGAAGAACTCCGGCGTCCGGGGAATACCGTACGAGGTATAAGTCAACTCCTCGAAACTGTTGACATCGCCCGAGGCGAAATACGGCATCCCGCAGGAACCGTAGGATACCCGCTCCTCTTTTTGAAAGAGCGTTATTTTTTTACCGTCGAGCCGGCGCGCCAGCACGGCCGCCGTTTTGGGTCCGGCGGCGACGCCGCCGATAATGACAAAATCCGATTTTTCCATAACTGCTTATACAGATAAAGACGGGGTTGTCTCAGTAAAACAACCCCATCCATATACATCCTCTATCTTAGAACCCTAATCATAATTTACTTAAATTATATTTTAAGGTTCCGAATTCAAGCGATAACGCGGCTTTTTTACTAGGCCTTAACCTCGCCCCTGACTGACAGCACGATTTTGTACAATCCGGTGACAATTAGAATCCCCATACCGTAAACACCAAGGGATATCATAATCTCCGTCAGGGTCGGGGAATATTCAGTCACGTTCCCCAGCGGGTTCGGCACGAAGCCGCCGATGACCATGCCCATACCCTTGTCGATCCAGATGGAAACAAAAACCGTGATACAGGCTAACACCAAGGTGGTTTCTTTTTTACGCGTGTTCGGATTCAACAAAAGAACCAGAGCCAATACGGCCAGGATTTCGGAAACCCACATCCAGGGCACCAGAGTCGCCTTACCCTCGATCCCGAGAAAGAGATATTCGAAATGCATCAGGTGCTCGGGGATATCGCTGTAGGCCGCCGTAAAAACTTCCATGAGGATAAAGAACACGTTGGCCGCCATGGCGTAAGTGGCAATCATCGCCAGTTTGTGAATCGGACCCTGACCCGGATCGAACCGGGTGAATTTGCGCAAAATCAAACAGAGCAAAATAAGCAAGGCCGGACCGGAAGAAAACGCCGAGGCCAAAAAGCGCGGCGCCAGAACCGCCGTCAACCAGAACGGCCGGGCCGCCAGACCGGCATAGAGAAAAGCCGTGACAGTGTGGATGCTTATCGCCCACGGAATAGACAGAATAATTATCGGCTTGATCCATCCGGGCGGAGCGATTGATTTGCGCTCGGCATCGAGCACTACCCGGCTGATGACGACATTCAACAGCAAATAGCCGCCCAGCGCCACCGTATCCCAGAACATCAAAGAATGGGGTGACGGATGCAAAAATACATTCAGAATTCTGAAGGGCTGACCCATATCGACGAAAATAAAAGTCATGCACATGACAACCGACGCGATCGCCAGAAATTCACCGAGAATGGTGATTTTACCGAACTCCTTGAAATTGTGCAGGTAGTACGGCAAAACCACCATGACCGCCGAGGCCGCCACACCGACCAGAAAAGTGAACTGAGCGATATAGAATCCCCAGGTGACGTCCCGGCTGAGGCCGGTTACTCCCAAACCGTAATTATACTGCTTGAGATAGAAGAGAAAGGCAATCCCGATAACGATTATGATTGAGATGACCCAAATCCAGTATGCTTTAGTACCTTGTAACGCCTTTTCTAACATAACCACCTCATATTATATAGTAAATCTCCGGCTGCGTTCCGAGAGCGGGCTTGCGCCGAAGGCTGTAGTTTTCGCTGAGAATTTTCCTGACTTCGGATTCCGGGTCTTCCAGGTCACCGAAAATAAGGGCGTGGTTTTTGCAGGCTTCGACACAGGCCGGGGGCAGTCCCTGGGCCAGCCTCTCTTCACAGAACGTACACTTCTCCACCACCCCGCGCATCCGGGTCGGAAAATCCGGCTGTATCTCCTTGATGAACGGGCGCGGATCGCGCCAGTTGAAACTGCGCGAACCGTAGGGACAGGCCACCACGCAGTACCGGCAGCCGATACAGCGGTGCCAGTCCATCATCACGATCCCGTCCTCCCTCTTCCAGGTCGCCTCGGTCGGGCAGACCCGCACGCACGGCGGGTTGTCGCAATGATTGCACAATACCAAAGTCGGAGCGTGTTTCAACCGTTCATCGAGGTACTCGTGTTCCTGTTCGTGGAACGCATGTTCGAACGATTCTTTCCAGACCCATTTGATTTCGTCCTTCGGATTGCCGAAATCCGGCACGTTATGGGTATGATGACAGGCGTTGATACAGTCCTGGCAGCCCTCGTCGGCGATACACTTGCGTAAATCCACCACCATCGCCCAGCGTTTGGCGGTCAGCGGATTTTCCAGTGACGGCTCCGGCCTGGGCGGAGTTAACAACGAATCCTCCCCGGTAAATGCTTTCGCCGCCGGAGTGCCGGCCAGACCGATGGCGGTGAGACCGGACAGCTTGATAAATTTCCTTCTGTCTATTTTCATCGGGTTAACTCCTTTGGCTCAATGTGACAATCCCAGCAATAAGGATCCACCCCGAGATAGTCATGACACCGGTCACAAAACTCGGACTTGTTGGAATGACAGTCCGTGCAGGTTTTGGACAGGCTCATCTCGAACTTCCGTCCGTCGGGCGTTTCGTAAATACGAATCCCGTTCCGGACCACGTCATCGCGCCAGGTGTTCAGCATATCCATGTGACGATTGCGGATATAATCCTTGTCGGCAACGCACTCCTTCGCGTCCGCCGGGTAAACCAGCTCAGGGACGTAATTCGCTTTGCCCTTGGCCACGTTATACCAAATCGGAAAGGTAATAATTATCAAAAAGACAATCAAACCGGTGATTACTTTACCAGCATCATGCATTCTCAACAACCTCCTTTCCGGCGTACTCGAAACCTCTCAGGTCGGTGGGCCGGTCGTTTTCGCCTTTCATGATCAGGGCGTTGCCGACCATTTCGTGAATCCCGCCGACCTCCACGCCCGGCACCCAGTAATCCATCAGGGTAGGCAGGGTGGCTTTGTCGATCGCGCACATGCACAAAAGAATATTCACATCATGTTTCTCGTGAACGTACTTGACGGCATTGGCGCGCGGCAAACCGCCCCGAAGGCGCATCTCCAGATTTTCGTCGGTGCCCAACCCGGCGCCGCTGCCACAGCAGAAGGTCTGTTCCCTGATGGTGTTCTCCGGCATCTCGAAGAAATTGTTGCAGGCCGCTCTGATGACATACCGGGGTTCCTCGATCAAACCGACCGCCCTGGCCGGATTACAGGAATCGTGGAATGTCGCCCGCCAGTGGTCGTTTCGTTTCGGGTCAAGTTTGATTTTGTTGTTCATGATCAAATCCGCGGTGAACTCGGTAATGTGCACCATCTTCGTGGATTTGGTGTTTTCGAATTTCGTACCGGTTATCGGCGAGACCGGCTCTTCGAGAAAATCGGCCGGACCGTTGAGAGTATCCATATACTGGTGCACCACCCGCCACATATGGCCGCATTCGCCGCCGAGAATCCATTTCACGCCGAGTCGTTTGGCTTCCATATACATTTTAGCGTTCAGGCGCTTCATCGACTCCTGCGAATGGAACAGCCCGAAATTCCCGCCCTCGGAAGCGAACGAACTCCAGGTATAGTCCAACCCGATCTCATGGAACAGAGCCAGATACCCCAGCAGGGTGTAATAATGCGGCGAGGCGAAATAATCCGCCGACGGCGCGACGAAGAGAATCTCCGCGCCCTTTCTGTTTATCGGGGCTTCGACCCTCACCCCGGTCAACTCGGCCAGCTCGTCCACGGCGAAGTCAATACTGTCCTTGAAACCGTGGGGCTGAATACCCAGGTGGTTGCCGGTGCGGAAACAGTTGGCGACCGGCGTGCAGATCCAGTCGATATTGATACCGACCAGGTTCATCAGTTCGCGCGCCATCATCGTTATCTCGGCCGTATCGATCCCGTAAGGACAGAAAACCGAACAGCGGCGGCACTCGGTGCACTGATAGAAATAATAGAACCATTCTCTCAGCACCTCGAACGTCAGCTTGCGTCCGCCGCCGACAGTGCCGAGAATCTTGCCGACGGTGGTGAAATCCCGGCGGTAGAACGACCGCAGCAGTTCCGCCCGGAGAACAGGCATGTTCTTGGGGTCGCCGGACCCGATAAAGTAATGACATTTATCGGCGCAAGCGCCGCAGCGCACGCACACGTCCATGAATATCCGCAGGGAACGATATTTCTTGAGTAGATTTTTGAATCCCTCGTGGATGATATCCTGCCAGTTTTCCGGCAGCTGCCAGTCGACGTCGGTCGGCTGCCATTTCTTGGGATACGGCAAGCCAAGATATTCCAGCTTTTCCTTAACCGCGCCGTAGTTGTAAAAGCCGCGGTGAAATTCGACGGCCGGATTCATCCATTTCTTGCGAGGAGGCTGGTAGTTGATCGACTTAATAATCTCTTGAGGTTTTTTCGTGCTTTCCGACATCTTCACTCCTTCTCCAAAGGCATCTCAGCCGCTTTCATGACTTCCCGGAACTCGTCCTCGTACTCTTCATAAGTATGCACCTTGACGGGGAAATCCCAGGGGTTGACATGTCTTTTCGCGCGGTTGTTGTTGATCAGGTTGCGGGTCGGGCTCATGAAGACACCGGCCATGTGGGTCAGTTTGCTGAAGGGGAAATAGAGAAACAGGCAGCAGACCAAAAACAGATGCATGTAAAACAGAGCGCTTACCCCCTCGGGAACGGAGGGGCTGAAAGTCAGCCAGCTCATGGCCATTTCCTTGATGCTGATGATATCGACTTTGGTAAAATACCGCATCAACACTCCCGTAACGGCAATCGCCAAAATCAAAAGCAGGGGAAAATAATCGGCCGCCAGCGAGATATAACGCAATTTCGAATCAAACAACCGACGTAAAAAGAGGAAAGTCAGTGCCGCCAGCAGAGCCAGGTCGGTCAGATAAAGGACAGGTAGACCTATCTGGAAAAAACTGTCAAGATTCTGAATCGTCATAATCCATGACGGCACCGGCTCGGCGAAAAACTTGAAATGACGGATGAAAACAATCAGAAACGACCAGTGAAACACCAGTCCCCCCAACCATAGCCATTTGGTCGAGCCATAAACGAGTTTCGGACCGTCTTTCAAGCCGACTTTGGTGTTGCGGAACAGGGACCGGAAAAACAGTACCTCCAGCGCCATCCGTCCCAGCACACCCCAGATGTTGTAGGGGCTTTCAAGATTGTTGGCTTTAATCCAGGGTAAGGTCTTTTGCTGACCGCAGGTGGTCGGAATCCTGAAGGGGACCGGCGATTTCGCCCATTTGATGACGTTATAAATCATCCCGATGATGAAAATAACGATGGTGGCCAGAGGCAGAATACCTCCGAACAGGTAATTCCACCCGATCACATCAACCCCGACCCAGGCCAGCAAGAGAAGGACGGTAATCGCGAAAAGAGAAAAAATCAGATGCATCAGCTGCCCCCTTTCCGGCGATTACGGTCGTTAAATCCTGCCATCATTAAATTACTCTCCATGCTCTGCTTTCCTATCAATCAAATTTGTTCTCTCGAGAAGTTTGTACACCCTCAGTTTGGCTTCGTCGGCTTGCAGCTGGAAAATTTTTTCCTTGCATTTCATGTACGTGTCAAAACAGACCAGACAGGCCCAGTCGACCTTCGCCTCGAATGCCAGCATTTCGTCGAGGGCATCCCGTTCCCTGAACGATTCGCCCGAAACCTCGCGGACGACATTCTTCAACTGCAGGACGAACGCCACCGCCTGCGACGGCGTGAAATCCTGCACGGTGCGTATCTTGACGATATTCTCGAAGCATTCTGACAGCCGGTCATAATCTGACTTCCCGACAATGGCTTCGAAGAGGCGCTCCAGGTCACTGGAGATCGTGTATCCCACCGGGTTCTGAAAACGGTTAGTTTCGTTTCTTAAGAAGTTGGAGCTGTCGGAGGGATAACTGTCGATTATCAGATCAAACCATTTTTCCAGAATGACTTTTTTATTTTGCGCGAGATTTTCTGTAAATTTCATCTTTTAAAATCACTACCGGAAAAAAAGGAAAGATACAAGGCCGGGGTCTTTCGTAACATCCGAATAAAAGACCCCGTCCTGAACTTACTATATTATACGCAACCGGTCGGCTTCGACAGACCGGCTACCTTACAGGCGCCTTTCGCCGGGCCGGATGGGAACAGTTCATAAACCTTCTTCAGGGAGAATCCGGTTTCCTTACAAAGCTTGCGAATCATGGGAGCAATTCCATATTTCAGATAATAATCTCTCAGATAATTGACAAGCTTCCAGTGTTCCTCGGTCAGGTTGTCGACACCTTCGGTGGTGGCCAGAGCCTTGGCAACTTCTTCGTTCCATTTTTCAGGTTCATTCATGAAACCGTCTTCATCGACATCGATCTTGATATCGCCGTGTTCAAAGATTGCCATGATAATTCCTCCGTTTTACTAACTTAAAATTATTGTTTAAAAAAAATCTTCTCGTCATTAACGGTTAATGCATCTCGATATAACCGCAGGGACAGTTCTCCGCACATTTCTTGCAACCGTTGCAGAACTCCAGTTTAAACTTGTATTCTCCGCCTTTTTCAATCGGCTTGATAATGGCGTTGTCCTGGCAGTAACTCCAGCAGGTTCCGCAATCGAAACACATACCGCAGCTCATACACCTTTTGGATTCAGCCACCGCCTCGTCCTGAGTCATGGTACGGGTTATTTCGACGTCGATCGCCTTGAATCGCTCGGCTACCGGCAACGGGGGCACCTCCACCCGGGGTTTTTCCTCATAGTAAGAATGCGCCATTTTATCGAAGCGGATAATTTCCATATTGGCGTGATGCGGGACCGGGATGGGTTCCCCGGAGATATATTCGTGAATCGCCGCCGCCGCGAAACGGCCGTGGTAAATAGCCGTGATGGCGATATCAAGATTGATATCGTCGCCGCCCGCAAAGACATCGTCGAACTTGGTCTTGAACTTGTCATTGACCTTGATCCAGTCCCGGCCTTCACGGAGATTGCCGAGCGGTTCGAAATCCGGTTCCTGGCTGATAGCCGCCACCAGGGTGGTAAATTTCAAATCGAACGTGTTGCCCGCGATCGGCACCGGCCGGCGGCGTCCCGATGCATCCGGTTCGCCCAACTCCATCCGCTGGCATTTCATACCGGTCGCTTTGCCGTTTTCAGTGTAAATTTCCAGCGGTGCGGCCAAAAATTCTATCTTGACGTCTTCTTCCTCGGCGCCGATGATTTCTTCATCGATCGCCGGCATCTCGGTTTTTGTCCGACGGTAGAGAATGGTGACTTTAGCGCCCAGCCGACGGCCGATCCGCGCCGCATCGATCGCCGTGTCGCCGCCGCCCACGACCACCATGGAATCGCCGACCTCGACCTTTTCACCGGAGTTGACCCGATGCAGAAAATCGGTGCCGGTAAAAACGTTGGGGGCTGTTTCGCCCTCGACTCCCAAAAGTCTTCCCTTATGGGCGCCGATACCAACAAAAATGGCCTTGTATTGCTGGCGCAGGTCGTCCATCGTAATATCTTTACCGACGATGGTATTCAGTTTGAGCTCCACGCCCATATCTAAAATCCGGTTAATTTCGGCGTCAAGGATATTACCGGGCAGACGGTAGTCGGGGATGCCGTAACGCAGCATACCGCCGGATTTCGGGAAAGCCTCGAATACTGTCACGGGATAACCGCGGCGGGCGAGGTGGTAAGCGCAGGACATGCCGGCCGGACCGGAGCCTATCACCGCGACCTTTTCCGAACGCTTTTCATCGGTCAGCTTGGTCGGGACCAGTTTCTTCTCCAGGGCGTAATCGCCGAGGAACCGTTCGAAAGCGTTGATACTTACCGCACCCTCTTTCTCCTTACGATTGCATTCCGTTTCACAGGGATGAGGACATACCCGGCCGCATACCGCGGGGAAGGGCGTCGTTTCCATGAAAATACGCCAGGCTTCCTCGATTGTCTGCTCGTAAGTCTTGCCGAAATCCACGGTTTTGGAAACCACCATCAACGCCCGACGAATCATGTTGTTATTCGGGCATTTATTGAGGCACGGCGGCTTCTTCTGTACAAATTTTGGCCGCAGAGGCGAGGTCTCGACACCGGAACTGCCGGAAGCGCCGGAAAATCCGCCTAATTTCTTTTTCTTGACAACCTTCTTAACCATGTTGTTCTCTCTTATCTTAATCCTACAGGTCAATCACTTTCGCTGTCGGAAGTTAGTTTATCTCTATTTCCAATCCAATATTTTCAAATTTTCCGCGGCTGCTATCTTTACGATGCTACACCGACAGGCCGACCGGTTCCGGCTCAACTACCCGCGACCGTTCGGTTCGTTCCGCAATTTTTTTTTCAACGCGTTTTTCGCTTTTCGCCCCAAAAGAAAATTTCCGGGCGGCGGCCGCAACGGCTTTCGCCCATCCTTTCACGCCGGCGGCATGGATATGCGTATAGCAAGCCAGGCAGTTCTTGTACAGCAAACCGTCTCGCCTGCCATCGATACCGAAACCCCGACGTACGGTCATCGAGGTCACCGCTGCCAGCTCGTCGGCTACCAGCCCGGAATAATGGAACTCGTGTCCTTTAAGCTGTGTCCCGATTTCGAAAAACGGATTGCCGGTGTCAATTTCCATCAACGTATAACCATGTCCCACCGGCTTGTCCCTCATGGTTAGGTCAACCGGGAACACCCCGGTCATGGCGAACGTCTCCCCGCTCCGACGAAGCGTCCGGGCAAGATAAATCAGCCCGCCGCATTCGGCATAAACGGGCAGGCCTTCTTCGACCGCCCGTTTTACCGAAATCATCAAATCTTTATTCGCGACCAGCCGTTCGGCGTGCGTTTCGGGAAAACCGCCGCCGATATACAGCGCGTCGATATCCGGCAGCTGCCGGTCGTCCAGCGACGACACCGGCACCAGCTCGGCACCCTCGCGGCGAAGAGCCTCGAGGTTATCAGGATAATAAAACGTAAAGACCGAATCACGGAAATACCCGATTTTCACCGTTGTTTTCACGTCGGCAAAAATTTCATCCACCGGACTTTCCAGCCCCGGCGCCGCAGCCGCTATTTTCAACAACGCCTCACTGTCGAGATACTCCTCGGCTATCCGGCGCAGTTTCTCGTCGAGCGCGTCCGCCTGCTTGAATTCCGACGGCGGGACGAGTCCGAGATGACGGCCCGGCAACAGGTCGCTGTCGGCGGCGATTTTAGGAATCACCCCCACAACAGGCAGACCGCAGTATTTCTCGATTGCTTCGGTAATTATTTTCTCGTGTCTCTTTCCGGCGACCCGGTTCAAAATGACTCCGGCGATTTTCACCTCGGGGTCGAAATCAATACATCCCTTGACCAGAGCCGCCACGGTCCGGGTGGTTTTGGTGGCGTCCACCACCAGCGCCACCGGCGCCTTGAGCAGCTTGGCCAGTTCCGCAGTGGAGTGCGTTCCGGAAATATCTTTGCCGTCAAAAATACCCCGGTTGCCCTCGACAAGAGCCAGGTCGGCGGTTTTTGCCTTGGACATAAAGGTTCGGACGACCTCGTTCGAATCGGCCATATAGGTATCCAGATTGTAACAGACCCCGCCCGAGGCATGAGCCAGCCAGGCGGCATCGATATAATCCGGACCTTTCTTATAGACACTGACAGCCAGTCCCTTCTGACGCAGAAGCGTCAGAAGGCTGAGACTGGCTATAGTTTTCCCTGAATCGCCGGAAAGACCGGCGATTAAAAGACGTGGAACCTTTATATTCATAAGAAGCAAACCCGGGCGCAACCGGAATTAATCGTTAGCCGCGCCCTCTCTATGCGGAAGTTCAATAAAACTTCCCCCGAAATATGTGTACACACATCTTCCGGAATTGATCAGTTGCTTGATAGCATCCTTGCAGACCTGCTTATCGACCTCGCCGCCAAACATTTGGATGACGGTTTTGGTGAGGTCCATGGGTTTCAGCTTTTTCTGCCCCTGGGCCTCAGCAACCAATTTATACATGGCTTCAGCGATTTCATCAACTGTTTTGGCCATTAATCATTCCTTAAAAAGTTAAATGTGTTGAACGTTTAAAGGTTAAGCCGGCATGCTTGAAGTCGTCGATATGTTCTTTCCTGAACTCGATACCGGACATCTTGAAGAATTTGGGCCAGCCGATACGATTGATCCACTCACCCATTCTTTCATATTTATTAGCGTTCTTAGCCCACAGTTCCACCAGGTTTCTGACCGCCGAAGTAACCTCGGGCCAGCGCGGCGGATTGTTCGGAATGAATGGAATTGCCAGTTTGGAGAACATCGGTTCGCTGCGGGCGTTGGAAACCTTGCCACCGACCCAGATCGAGACCCCGTCGTTAAGCGGGTCGTTCAAAGGCATTGCGGGACAAACCGTGTAACAGTTAGCGCAGAACATACAGCGTTCTTCGAGAACTTCCACCGAAGGCTTGCCGTTAACCGTGGCCGGACGAATCGCCGCGGTCGGACAGGAGGCGCTTACGTTCGGAATTTCACAGACATTCTTCAGGTTGGCATGGTCAACCCGGGGCGGACGACGGTGAATACCCAGAATTGCGATATCGGAGCAGTGCACCGCACCGCACATGTTAAGACAGCAGGCCAGAGCAATACGAAGTTTGCCCGGGAGTTTCATGTTTTCGAAATACTCGATCAATTCGTCCATGACGCATTTGACGATACCCGAAGCGTCGGTAGCCGCCGAGTGACAGTGTACCCAACCCTGGGTGTGAACAATGCTGGTAATGGAATTGCCGATCCCGCCGATCGGGTGACCCATGGTTTTGAGGTCCTTGACTAACGGTTCGATATTTTCCTTTTTAGACAGCAGGAACTCGACGTTGTGACGGCTCGTAAAGCGCATGTAACCGTCGCAATACTTATCGGCCAGATCGCAGTACATCCGGATTTTATCGATACTGATCAGACGACCGGAGGCCGAACGAACCGTGAATAATTTATCACCCGTTTCCGAAACGTGAACCATCACGCCGGGCTTCAATATCTCGTGGTATTTCCATTTGCCGTAGTTTTCCTTGATTATCGGCGGTAAAAACTGCTCGTAATGAGGCGGGCCGTAATCAGTTCTTCTTTGTGACATGTCAACTGCCATATCAAACCTCTATTAACTATAAGTTGTTTTCCTGTTTAATAAATTAACCTTCTGTTTCTTCTTCGTCATCATCGCCTTCTTCAAAGTATTCTTCATAGAACACGTAAGGATTCTCACGAGGATGAGCCACCATCTCCGGAACGGGATCGACTTCGATAGCTTCGAGGAAATTACCCAAACCTACGCGCTGGATAAACTCGCCGACACGCTCACGGTTCTTGCCGTCTTCGCACCAGACATCCCAAATCTTGTCAACCGTATCCTTAATCTGGCTGTACGGCGGTTCGATTTTGATGAACGGGAAAAGCACCGAGGAAAGCAGAGCGCCTTCGATAATCGGAGCCTTGGAACCAATCAGGATAGTCGCTCCGCGATCTTTGCCGGGCCGCAGGGCTTTCGGCATCACGTTTATACAATGCATGCAGCGAACGCAGAAACTGTTCTCGATATGCAGTTCCTTGCCGTCCCAGTCCATGCACTTCGAAGGACAGTTGTTAACCACATCAGCGGTGATGTCCATGCCGCGGTCGGCGTATTCTCTGACGGCATCCTGGTCAATCTGGATATTGTCGCGCCAGGTACCGATAATCGACAAATCGGCGCGGGCAATCGAGGCGACGCAGTCGTTGGGGCAGCCGGACATTTTAAATTTGAATTTATAAGGAAACGCCGGGCGGTGCAGCTCGTCCTGATAATGCATCGTTAAATCATAAGTGAGCGCCATCGTATCGTAACAGGCCCATTCACAGCGCGCCATACCGCAACAGCAGCTGGGAGTTCTCAGGTCGGAACCGGAACCACCAATATCGAAATCAATATTAGCCAGGTCAGCAAAGGTCGGCTCCAACTGGTCCGTGACCGTTCCCAGCAGAATGATATCGCCGGTCGAACCGTGCATGTTGGTCAAACCGGAACCGCGTTTTTCCCAGATGTCACAAATACTCCGGAGAGCCTTGGTGGTATAGAACCATCCCGCCGGCTGATTGATACGCATAGTATGGAAGTGGGAAATTTTCGGAAATTCTTCCGGTAAAGCGGAATAACGACCGATAACACCGCCGCCGTAACCCATTACGCCGACGATACCACCATGCTTCCAATAACCGATCTTCTCCCGGTAGGACTTCTCTAATTGTCCGAGAAGATCTTTGCACATCGGGCTTCTTTTAGCCGCCATTTTTATTTCTTTTACGAAACTCGGCCAAGCCCCCTTCTCAAGTTCATCAAGCAGTGGAGTTTGTGGTAAATTGTCTGCCATTGTTTCTCCTTATTTATTTGAATGCTTTTATAAGTATACTTTTTCCCTTTTGCGGAGCGTAACTTTACAGTTTTCCCGTAATTTACATTCAACTTATTTATCATGAAATCTTAATCAATTTGCAGATATTAGTCAAGCGAAAATGTGAAAAAATTCATTATCTTTTCAAATTAATTAAACATATAATCTTCAAATAATTCCTGCCTAAAAAATGTTAACCCATTGTTTATCAATTTATTATGATATTATCGGGGCGAATCAGGATAACTTTAGTCTTTTTATTTATATTTCTTAAATACCTACAAATATATACTACTCGAAAAAAACTTTGGGAATGTCTTCACAAATTCCCCAAAAAAAGCCCCTTTTATTCAAAGGGGCTTTTTATATCAAATCAGACGATTTCGCTAAAATTACATACCCTTGTAAGGATTCATACCGACCGAATTGATGACCTCCAGAAAATCATCGAAGATTTTCGGAATCTTGTGATAATCGTTCATAGCCAGCTCATGAAGCTCTACCCGCTGCTCTTCCAGAACGAGTTGTTTGAGCTTCTCGCGGACGTTGGCCATACGGGTGGCCGCCAGCTCACTGCCGCGGATGAAGTGACACTGGTAATCGTCACCCTTTTTGCACCCGATCAGAATAACCCCGTCGAAGCCCGACGCCAAAGCGTCGCTAACCCAGATGGTGTTCATCGAGCCGAGACACCGTAGCGGGATAATCCGAAGCATGGCATTGTATTTCATCCGCTTAAGACCAACCATATCGACCGCGGGCATGGCGTCGTTTTCGCAAATAAAAGCCAGAATCCGCGGTTTTTCATCAAATTCGTCGGGCATGTAGATGGATTTAATCATGGACGAAATCATATTGATATTGTAGTTCTTGAAGGAGATGATCCGTTCCGGACAGGCACCCAGGCAGACCCCGCACCGCCGGCAGCGATTCGGGTTCGGCAACGGCGTACCCTTCTCGTCCTCGTCGAGAGCCCCGAACGGGCATTCCTCGGTACAGCGCTTACACTGGGTACAGCGTTGCATGAAGAACTCCGGATAGGTTAAATCGCCGGCGCGGGGATGCACCGCTGCCCCGCGGGCTACCGCCTCGACCGCCTGAATCGACTTCAGAGCCGCCCCGTAGGCGTCGTTGATGCTCAGGTCAAAATCCATGGGGGCACGCACCGGGCCGGCGGCATATACGGCCGTCCGCTGGGTTTCGTAGGGGAAACAGATAAAATGAGAATCCGGGAAACCGTATTTCAAGGTTGGCAGGTCCGTTCCCTGACGATAGGCCAAATTGAGAATTCTGGCGCCTTTTTCGGCTGATTCAGCGGCTTTCTTGCCGTCTTCCAGTTTCCCCTCGTCCTGGTTCGCACCCTCGGCCGGTTGCTCGCCTTCCGCTGGCGGAGCAATTTCATCGACTTTGGTGGTCGGCACCATACCGGTCGCCAGCACTACCATATCCGATTTAATCCTGATATCCTCGCCCAAAAGCGTATCAGTAACTTCGATTTGAATCTGGCCATCGGCTTCTTTGGTGACCGCGCCGATTTCGCCCTTGGTCATGAATACACCTTCGTCCTCCTGGACATTAGCGTAAAAGAGCTCATACTGGGCGGGCGAGCGAAGGTCTTTGTAGATAATATATATCTTGGCGTCGGGATACTGCTCCCGGACGTATTTGGCCTGTTTCAAGGAAACCCGGCAGCATACCGCCGAGCAGTATGGCAGGTGATCCTGGTCGCGTGAACCGGCACATTGAATAAAAGCGATACTGTTGACCTTGCCGCCGGTCGAGGGTCTTTTGAGACCGCCGTTGGCGACCATTTCCTCAACCTGGATATTGGTCACGACATCGGGTGAAATTCCAAAACCGAGATGTCCCAGCTTTTGGGCCGGGTACGGTTTCCAGCCGGTGGCCTGAACGATGGAGCCTACCTTCAACTGGCCGCCGCCGTTGTTGTTTTTCAGAGTAACTTCGAAAAGTCCCGGCTGACCCTTGGTTTTCTGAATTGTGGTCGATTTGTAAATCGTGATATTAGCGTGATGCTCGACATCTTCGACTAATTTCTGATAACCGGAATCCTCGAGTTCTTTGTACGGCGGGTGTTTGGGGAACACTTTTTTGAATTTGGTCGCCCAGCCGCCCAGTTTGTCCTCTTTCTCGACAATCGTGACTTTGTAACCGGCGTCGGCCGCCGCCCGTGCCGCCGTCATACCGGTGACACCGCCGCCCACAACCAGGATATCTTTCGAGGTTGCCTCGATATGCGGCACCGGCGGGTCGCTGTTCTGAACCTTGGCGCAACCCATCCGGATATTGTCCTCGGCCAGCATCTGGGTATCCTCGTCATTCGGTTCATGGCACCAGGCCACCTGTTCGCGAAGATTGACCCGGTCGGTAACGACCTCATTGCCGAAATCAAACAGTTCCGGGAATACTCTTACCGAGCAGGCGGCAACAACGACGCGGTTGACGCCCTCTTTGGCGATATCGTTTTTGATTTCATCCACGGCGGCATTGTTGCAGAGGATGTCGTATGCTTTACAAATAGCGGCTTTGCCTTCACTTTTCGCGACCTCGACCAGCTTGTCGACATCGATGTTTTTGCCAATTTCACAGCCCTTGCAGATATATACTCCGATTTTCTTTTCCATGACTACCTCCTCGCCTCGATGTTGACAGCCCTGAGAGCGGCTCCGGTAGCCTCCTGAATCGAATTGGAGACGTCCATCGGACGGACCGCGACACCGGCGCCGATACAACCCTGAATCGCGTCGGGAACAATGAACCCGTTTTCATCCAGCGGGGTATCCAGTGGCGGCGGCGTATCAACCGAATTCGGCACCATCCCGGTGGCCAGCACCGCCATCTCGACCTCGGTCTTGACGATTTCGCCGGTAAGCGTGTTTTCCGCTTCCAGAATGACGTTTTTGTTTTCGGCGTTCTCGGTAATTTTGGCTACTTTACCACGGTGGAAATGAATCTTCTCGTCGCCCTGAAGCTTGACATAAAAATCTTCAAGGCGCCCCGGCGAGCGGACATCGATATAAAAAACATGGATGTCGGCCTCGGGATATTGGGTCCTCACATAGGTCGCCTGTTTCATCGAAGCCATGCAGCAGATGGCGCTGCAATACGGCAGATGGTTTTCATCGCGTGAACCGGCGCACTGGACGAAACCGATGTTTTTGATTTCTTTCTTGTCCGACGGCCGCAGAATTTTGCCTTCGGTCGGGCCGCTCTGCGAAGCCAGGCGTTCCATAATGACATTGGTAATGACGTTATCATATTTACCGAACCCGAGATTCTCGATTTTAGTCGCGTCGTAGGGTTTCCAGCCGGTGGCCCAGACGATAGCCTTGACTTTGGCCGTAATCGTCCGCGGCTTCATATCCAGCTCGATCGCCCCGTACTGGCAGGCTTCGACACATTTCTTCATGCGTTCGTCGCCGGCGAATTCCGGGTCAACCACATAACGGGCCGGATAAGCCATCAGGTGCGGCAGGTATATGGCTTTGGTTTTGTCCAGACCGTAATTGAAATCGTTATCCCGTTCGATTTCACAAACCTTGGCGCAGTCGCCGCAGGCGGTGCACTTCTCGTTCACAAAACGGGGCGAAATTTTAATTTTTACTTCGTAATTGCCGGGGGTACCGGAAGCGCTCTCGACCTCGGCCAGCGTCATCACCCGGATGTAAGGGTTGATGCGAATACGGCGAAGGTTGATTTCGATGCCGCAGGTGGGGGGGCAAAGCTTGGGGAAATACTGATATGAGGACGCTACCCGGCCGCCGATGCTGGGTTTTTTCTCCAGCAAAATGACATGTTTGCCTATTTCGGCGGTTTCGATAGCCGTGGTCATACCGGCGATGCCGCCGCCGACTACCAGAGTATCGGCAACAATCTGGTCTTCAACCGGTTCGAATTGTGCCATGCTAATCTCCTTTATGCCTGTTTCCCAACATATTGGGGGCTTAAATACTTATTGCCATATTCAGAACAAGATTGTGAAAATATTAACAATCTAACTTGGTATATAACAATAACACCTTAATCTTGTCAAGCGATTATTTTTGAACGGCAATTAAATATGATATGACTTGCCAAAACCCGCCCCGCATTCGACAAGTGGCTGAATTACCGGGCTTTTACCACATCATTAATAGAGAATATCCCCTCTTGAGTTTAAAAAAAGAGTGGCTAACCCGTGCCCACCGCAACTTTAAAAACTCTTCCCCAATCCTATCTCAATCTTATTCCGTCGCTTTGCGAAAAAACGCAATTCTAATGCTCGGTGTTATTTCAATATGCTAAATACCAATAAGCGTTTTCAGAAATCCTGACAGCACCCTAAAAAAACGGGAGGCGGCATCGTCGCCGTCTCCCGCCTTATACAGGGATAATCCGAGATTTTTCATGTGCACTTGCTTTTTTTACACCGGAACTCTTTCCGAAACCGCCTTGCTGTCTTGGTTCAGTTCGCTGCCGCTCTCGGTGCGGAGACATTGCGACCAGATGCTGTACATTTCGTCATCGCGGGTTTTGGAATTAATAACTAAATCGGCCTTACTTTTCTGGACCAGTTCGGTGAAACATTTGAGTAGAGCCGGGTCGAACGAACCGGTCATTTCATGAGTCATGATTTCGAGCGCCTTGACTGTATCATAGGCGCTGCGGTAAATCCGATCCGAAGTCAGGGCGTCGAAAACATCGGCTATGCTGATAATCCGCATCCCCAGGGTAATGGCGTCGCCTTTCAAACCGTCCGGGTACCCCGTACCGTCGAGTTTTTCGTGATGGTGCCGGATCAGCGGCTTGATATCCCAGGGGAATTCTTTCCCGCGAAGCATCTCAACGCCAAACTCGGGATGTTTTTTGATCAGTTCGAATTCCTCCCTGGTCAGTTTGCCTTCCTTGTTAAGAACGCAGTCGTTCACCTTGATTTTTCCGATATCGTGCAGCAGCGAAGCCGCCACGATTGATTTTAATTGATGTGTCCCCAAACCGATTTCCTTGGCCAGTAAAAGCGCCAGCGAGGCTACCCGGTCGGAATGACCCTTGGTATATTTGTCCTTCAGGTCAACTTCTTTGCCCATCAGTTCGAAAATTTCGAGATACAATGCCTCGATGGAATTGATAATACTTTCGGTCTCTTCCTGCTTACCCTCGGCTTTCAGGGAGGTATAGAGATGATACGAAGCCTCGAGATCGGTCAGGGCATTGAGAGGTTCGTTGGTGTTGCGTAGCAGGATACCGCGTTCCATGAGCACCTCGGCCTCGAGAAATTTCGCGCCGATTTCCCGGCTGACCTCGAGCGCCTCGTTGAAATACAACCGGGCTTCTTTCCGCTTGCCGCGACGGCTGAAGATCTTGCCGAATATTTTGAGAATCTCGACCAGATTGCCGTTGACCAGTCCCGCGTCGAGCATATACTGGTGCGCTTTTTGACAGCGCTCCTCGGCTTCGACCAGCTTGTCTTTTTTGAGATACAAATCCGCCAGGTTGATATCGACAATCAGAATCAGGTTGTTGTCGTTGATGTCGGCGCCGGTTTCCTGCGCCCGCTTGAAATACATGAACGCCTCGTCGTCCAGCCCCTGCTCGTTCATCGTTATCGCCAGGTTGTTCTCGGTGTAGGCTCGTTTCCGGATTTCGTTGTGGGCTTCATAAATGGCCAGGGACTGTCGGTAAAGCTGCATCGCCCGCCGGGCGTTGCCTTTCATGTTGACGATGGTTCCGAGATTATTAAGAAGGTCGGCATTGAGCAATTCGTCACCGATTTCCTGAGCCTTGGCGATAGCCTCATCGTAGGTGCTCTCCGCCTCTTCGAATTCCCCCAACTCCACATAAATAACACCCAGATTTCTGAGGGCTTTGCACATCCCAACCGGTTCGTTCAGACGCCGGTAAGCGCCGATAGCCCGCTGAAGGTACCCGAGCGCCCGGTCATGGTCGCCCTGTTTGGCCAGCAGCTGGCCGATTTGCGAGAAGGTTTCGGATTTGATTGAGAGATGTTGAGCGTCGGGACAATCTTTCAAGATTCTCTGATATTCTTTAATCGCCAGATCATATTTTCCCTGAAAAGCCAGCGCCTTCCCCTTTTCCTGAAGAATACAAAAACGCAACTCCCTGGAGAATTCCGGCATTCCTTTCGAATCCCAGAGATTTTCCAGGGAGTTCAAGTATTCCAGCGCCCGTTCGAATTCGAATGACTTGTTCGCTTCCCGGGCCTGCTCCATCAGATTTTGAATCGCTTTCAGCCAGTCGGCGTCGGAACCGTCGTGGTTCTCCTGAAGCAATTTCTCCAGATTGTTATCAACATCCATGACCCGAATCAAGACCCACGCTTATTATGCCGCTATATGTTTCTTTATCGCTTCCAGAACCTGGGTAGCCTCGTCGCAAGCCTTGCTGATTCCAAGCCGGCGGAATTGGTCGACCGCTTTTTCGAGCTTGGAAAGAGCTATTTGATGCAACCCTTTTTCCTTAGCCAATAAAGCCTGTTCATATAGAATATCGGCACAAAGCGAGGTCATTTTATTAACATTTGCCATTTCAGCGGCTTTTTCCAGCCTTGCGGCGGCGGTTTCGAAATCGCCCATAAGCCGACTGATACGGCTCTCTAAGAGGAATAACTCTGCCTCGAGGGCGCCGGAATTCAACCCGGGGAGGATTTTCCGGGCGGTTTCCAGCACCGATTGAGCCAGGTGCGTTTCATTCTGCTTCAGATAACATTTTGCGATATTTTGATAGCAAATCTCAACCAGGGTCAAATCCCGTTCTTCCAGAGCCACAGCCAGCGACTGGTTCAGATTCGATATCGCCGCGTCATATTCCGTCAGTTCGGTATAACTCAGCCCTATATTAAGGAGAACATACCCCTGCCGGATTTTATTGCCGGAACTCTGAAAGTCGGCCAGACACAGTTTGAAGATTTTAATCGATTCCTTCAATTCACCGGTCGCGGACTTGACCGCGCCCAGGGTGTTGAGAATCGTCGCCCGGAGTTCATAATCCTGGATCATCGACGCCCATTCCAGCGCCTGTTCGGCCAGTTCCGAAGCCCGGTCGTAGCGGCCTTTCTGGAAAAACATGTTGGCCCGGTTGCGCGAACACTCGGCGGCTCCCCGGTAGTTCTCGATATAGAGGAAGACACGTTGTGACTCGAGATAGAAGTCGTCGGCTTTTTCCCAGTTGGCCTGCATCATCTCTTTCCGGCCTTTTTCCTTGAGGATTTGAGCCCGCAGATCATTATCTCTGTCGGCCTCCGATGAATTTATCGCGGAATCAAGAAGCTCCGAAGCTACAATCGGATTACCCTGTTTCAACCAGCCCCGGGCCAATTCCAACAGCGCGTAGCCGTCTTTGATCCCGGTGCAGAGATCGTTCCCGATTATTTTAGTCTTCAGTGTATTCATAGTTCTCATATCATCCACGGTTAAGGTGATTCCTCATCAGAGTTTCTTAGTTACCGGTAGGTCTCAAATCAGAGATAAGACCATAAGCCGAGAAATGATACAGTTCGGCGGTGATGGTCTTGTTGACCATATCGATTTGTCCTTCAACATCCTCGAACACGCCCGTAATTTCGTTGAAATAAGCGATACGGATA
>JBMOKZ010000009.1:0-4456 GCA_049324195.1 Candidatus Zixiibacteriota bacterium
TTCAGAGGAGAATTCGTAAAACCAAAGACGAAGAATTCTATTCGAAGGATAGTGATGTCTCCGGTACTTCGACAGGCGCTTGAACAGCACCGTCTTTTTGGAAGAGGCTCCGACATGGATTTGGTTTTTTCCAATGAAAACGGTTTATCTCTTGATCCCGAAAACCTAATCAAGCGGGAATTCCATCCCGCACTGGACAGAGCAGGCTTACGCCGGATACGCTTCCATGATCTCCGACATACGTATGCATCGCTTCTGATCTCTCAAGGTGAGAACATTAAGTTCATTCAATCGCAGCTTGGTCATGCGTCGGCGAAGACGACTCTTGATCGCTATGGACATTTAATGCCGAACCTTGAAAATGATGCCGCTCGGAGATTAGATGAAACGGTTTTCGGAAATTTTGTTAGAAAACTGTTAGAAAATCCGGTTTCTGAAGGTAATTCCCCGAAAAACAGAACCCCCGAAGTGGTTGAACTTCAGGGGCTTAAACTTGGTAGCGGGGGGAGGATTTGAACCTCCGACCTTCGGGTTATGAGCCCGACGAGCTACCAGACTGCTCCACCCCGCGATCAGAATCAGCAATATATGACTTCATCAGCGTTTGTCAAGCGGCTTTATCAAATATATTATCCCCTTGAATTAAAAAAACTTATGCATAAAAAACCCGCCGGACGGTGACACGTACAACGGGTCTAAAAGTTTTATCACGGGAATTCTAATTTGTTTTCGCAGCCAGCTTCTTTTTATCAGCACGCAACATCGAATTCATTAAAACCGGCGGCGTTATCAGAGTGGTCAATATGACCATGATGACTACCGCGGAATAAGTGGTACTCGATACGACCGGCTCGCCGTCATACATCAGCTTGGCGCCGATGCTGGCGAAAATCAAGCCGACCTCGCCGCGCGGAATCATCCCCAAACCGATTGCTAACCGGTTGATGGCCTTGTCAAAAATAGCCAGGGCGCAGGCTTGTTTCCCGATAATAGCGGCCAATGTCAACACCGCCGCGAAACCCAGAATCTTGGTGTTGGCAAAAGTCGTCAAATCCACCATCATCCCCATTCGTACGAAGAAGATCGGGACCAGGAAAATGGAGATGGGTCTTATCAACTCCTCGACATGATGCTCGCCGCGTTCGGTGAAATCTTTATACTGAAACTCATCCAGAATCAAGCCGGCGGCAAAAGCCCCGACAATGGGCGCCAGGCCAACCTCGCCCGCCAGGTAAGCCAAAAGGAAACAAATCAAAAGGCTGAACGATAACAGGACCCCCTGACCTTTGAGTTTGAAACCGAATTTGAAAAACCGGGGGAGTAAAAACGAGCCGATGACAATCGCGCCGATTACAAACAGCACGGCTTTGGCAATAATCCAGAGAACCATCCCGGAACTGATTCCGTCCGAGGAGCCGGCCGCCGCCGCCGAGATGACACCGGTGACCACAGCCAGGATGACCAGACCCAAAATATCGTCGATAACCGCCGCCCCCAGAATAATTTTGGCTTCCTTGGTGTTCACCTTCCCGATATCTTTCAACACCCGGGCGGTAATACCGACCGAGGTAGCGGTGAGGGTCGCGCCAATAAATATATGGACATAAATCGAATGGTCGGGGATAAAGAGCGCGGCTACACCCCAGCCAAGGAAAAACGGCGCGACAACGCCAAAGACGGCGACCATAAACGAGGCTACTCCGACCTTCATCATTTCCTTGATAGTGGATTCCAGGCCAACCTCGAAAAGAAGAATAATCACCCCTATTTCCGAGAGGATTTCCAGGGTGAGATTGTGTTTGAAGGGTTCAAAAGCGTGAAATCCAATCAGGTGCAGGTTGCCGATAATCATCCCGAAAATAAGCTCGCCCAGAACCGAGGGGGCTTTGAATCTCTCGAACAAATCACCACCCAGTTTTGCCGCCAGCAGGATAACTATCAATTCCATCAGGACATCCAGAACCGGGCTTGGTCCGTGTCCGTTTTCGCCTCCCGAAGTTTCAGGACCGCCCGAGGCAAAAGCCAGACTGTAAAAAGCATAAACGCCGATAATGGTCAAAAAGATAAGCAGGCGTTTACTATTTAAAAAGCGCATGTTACCTCCATTATGAAATAATCAATTGGGCGGAAATTAGTCTCTTTTCTCGTTTTTTACAAGTTGTTTTTGCGGCATTTCAAGAAAAACTCGATTTGAGCCGGAAACCCTGAAATCAGGATGAGTCGAATGGTCAGAAAATCATAAAAAAGCCATAATTACAGGCTGTTTTCATTGAAATACTACAGATTTAACGGGAAATGTCGAAAATATGAGAAATGGAATACTGTCTGATACTTTTAATTACGGGTAAGGAATAAATGTTTGTAATTGTCGGTGCAGTAATCGTAATGATCGGTGTCGTGGGGGGTTTTATTCTTGAGGGTGGCGAGGCTCTGGCTCTCTGGCAACCTCTGGAGTTGATGATTATCGGGGGGGCGGCTCTGGGTTCGCTGGTAATAGCTACCCCTCTGCCGGTTATCAAGTCTATCATCAAGCAGGTAACGGGTATTTTCGGTAATGGTATGAACAAAAAGGATTATCTGGACTTGCTGGTTATGATGTATGAGATTTTCAACGTCGCCCGAAGAGACGGTCTGGTAGGGCTTGAAAATCATATTGAGCATCCCGACGACAGCGATATCCTCAAACGATATCCCAAGTTCCTGAAAAATCACCATGCTGTAAGCTTTTTTGCGGATACGATGAGAGTGATTATCTCAGGTTCTATTCAGCCTTACGACCTGGAAGAATTGATGGACAGCGATATTGAGATTCTCCATGAGGATGAACATCGAGCGGTCGATGCTCTGAATACGACCTCCGACGCTCTGCCGGGTCTAGGTATCGTAGCGGCGGTGCTCGGGGTGGTAATTACCATGGCGGCCATCGACGGTCCGCCCGAAGAAATCGGTCATCACGTGGCGGTGGCGCTGACCGGGACGTTCCTCGGAATTCTGGGTTGTTACGGTTTCGTAGGACCATTGGCGAAAAGCCTTTCTCACCGGAACAACGAAACCCGGCAGTATCTTGCCTGCATGAAACACGCTTTGCTTTCGTTTCATAAAGGCGTGGCCGGTGTTATAGCGGTCGAGTTCGCCCGTCGGACTCTCTATTCCGAGGTGCGGCCGGATTTCCTGGAACTTGAAAAAGCCTGCAACGAGGCTAAAAAGAGATAAGTTCAATGGCCGAAGAACAACAACCGATTATAATTAAAAGAAAAAAGGGCGGTCACGGCGGTCATCATGGCGGAGCCTGGAAAGTCGCGTTCGCCGATTTTATGACAGCCATGATGGCGTTTTTCCTGGTGATGTGGCTGGTGGGGCAATCCGATGAAGTAAAGGAATCAGTGGCCGGTTATTTCCGCGATCCCGGAAAATTTAACCAGCAGGGCAGATCAGGTGTTTTGAAGGGTTCCGATAAGGCCATTGATAACGAAAAAGAAAATATCGGTCTGATGAAAAGGGATGAGAAGTCCAGTTTTTTACCGACCGAAGAGGAAAAGAAACAGCTCAAACTGACCGCCAAGAATATTCTCGATGAATTAAAAAAACAACAGGCATTCAACCGCCTGAAGAAAAATATCAAGGTTCAGATGACCTCCGAGGGACTTCGGATTATCCTGAATGAATCCGAGGATTCCCCGGCATTCTTCGAGCCGGGTTCGTCCAAGCTGCTTCAAAAAAGTGCTGTTATTCTGGTGACGATCGCCAAGGAACTCGGACAACTGACCAACCATCTGGTTATCGAGGGGCACACCGACGTCTCCTATACCGGGCAGACCGGTTATTCCAACTGGGAACTTTCGGCTGACCGGGCTAACGCCGCCCGGCAACTGATGGAAGTTTCCGGTCTGTATGATAACCAGATTCGCGAGGTGCGGGGATACGCAGACAAGTTTCCCATGATTGTGAACAATCCTTCGGACCCCAGAAATCGGCGGATAACGATTCTGGTATTATATGAAGCCAAGGAGCGCCAGTACGACCAGGTCGAGGTCGGAGCGGATATGATGGCTGAACTTTAAGACATATAAAATATTGCTGGTCAAAGGCGTTATTTTATATATATTGCAGCAATATAAAAAATCATACCCCGGTAATTTTGTTATCGGGGCTTTCGTGTTATTAATTTTTTTGGGAATTTTTCTCTATGAGTCTCCGCCTGGCCCGCACCGCGAAACATCTTGACCGGATAGTCAGCAAATTCACTGAATACCCGCCTTTCGTAAAAGTGGTCGAGACTCTTCTGGAACAGAATCGGGCACACCTGGCCGTAACCTCGCTGGCCGGAAGTTCGGAATCCGTTTTACTGAAGAATCTCCATGACCGGGTGCAACGCCTGCTGGTGGTCGTGACTCATAATTCGCAAACAGCCAGCGACCTGTACGAAGACCTGCAGTTTTTAATGGCCGAGAAAGAT
>JBMOKZ010000010.1:0-4456 GCA_049324195.1 Candidatus Zixiibacteriota bacterium
GCTGTTATCAGGTATCCCCCGCAGGCTATATCATTGTCCCGGTCCTCAGAGACATGGCGCCGGTCAAGGTTTATTCCGAAGAAGGCCGCTTTGAGGTAAACGAAACCAACGGTTTCCCGGCCATGATCAAGGAAATTCTGACAACCCGGATACGCAATTTCGTGGATTTTTACGGAAGTATCGAGGCTGACCAAAGCGCGGGCGGTTTTATTTATCTCGACCGGGAACATCAGAACCAGTGGGATTATTATTCGGTAACCCGGTCGGAATTGAAATCAAGTCCGGACCTGGCGGCCGCTTCCCCGATGGAAACGGTGGGTCCTCTTCTGACTACTCGCTGGCATCAGGGCGCTCCTTATAACAATTTCTGTCCCTGGGGTGACGGCGACATCTGCGTGGTCGGATGCGCCGCCACGGCCGCGGCTCAGATTATGGCTTATCACCATTGGCCCCCGTCCGGCGTGGGCAATTTCGGTTATTACTGGAGCGGCGACAATTCCTGCGGGGGCAGCAGCGGCGGCGGCCCCATTACCGCCGATTTCTCCGACCCTTATGACTGGGACAATATCATCGATTACTGCAGCGGCTGCACTTCCGCTCAGCAGGACGCACTCGCGGAACTTTGTTTTGAGGTCGGGGTTTCCTTCAGCATGGATTACGGTGTTTGCGGCTCGGCCATCTATACCTCTCAAATCAACCAGGTTATGGATGCGTTCGTGGACTATTTCCAATATTTCGATTTTATCGACCGTGAGGACCGCAGTGACCATACCTCGACCACCTGGTTTCACATGATTAAGACCCAGATAAATTCCGGGAATCCGATGGATTATTTTATCGCCAGCCATTCGATTGTCTGTGACGGCTGGCAGACGGTCGGAGATGTCAACCAATATCATATGAACTATGGCTGGGGCGGCAGTTACAACGCCTGGTACACGGTTGACCATACTTATTGCAGCTGGTCCGGATGTAACTACCTGAACGAATTCTTGATTCGCAATATCGTCCCCGACAAAGGTGTCAGTTTCACGGCCTCCCCGAATGTCGGCTGGGCGCCGCTCGAGGTCAACTTCAGCGGCCTGACCGAACTGACTGTTGATTCCTGGACCTGGGATTTCGGTGACGGCGGAATGGACAATGTCCAGGACCCGATATACACCTACAACAATCCCGGCGTTTATGATGTCAACCTCGAAGTTGACGCCGAGGGTGAAATACGCACCTTCATGAAAGCCGATTATATCGTAGTTTTCGCGGATACCATTAAAAGCACCGATGCTTCGGGCAATTCCGGAACCACAGTCGAGATTACTATAAGCGCCAATAACATCCTTTCACTTCACCGCCTGCAGATTCCGATAGAATATTCCGGCCCGGTTGAATTGACTTATAAAGGGTATTCGGTTATTGGCTGCCGGACCGAGGGGTTCGATGATATTGACTATATTAATTACGACAGCAATAACAAGCGCTTTACTCTGAATATGGAAGTCGGCGAAGGTGTTGACCTGTCACCCGGCGCCGGACCGCTGGTCGTGTTGACGTTCGATATCGAGGGCGCGGAAAATCCCAACGACGTAAGCTTAATTGAATTGGACGGTTACAATACTTACCTGCCGCAATTTTACGGACTGCTGGCTGAATATCAGCCCGCCCTGGAAAACGGCACGATTACCTACACCGGCTGTTGTATCGGCTCTACCGGCAATACCAACTGCACCGCCGAAGAAGAACCGGATATCTCCGATATTACCCGGCTGATCGATTTTCTCTATACTACCCATGACGCTCTCTGCTGTCCCGAAGAAGCTGATTGTAACGGTTCCGGCGGCGAACCGGATATCTCGGATATCACCGCTCTGATTGATTTCCTGTATCTGACCCACGAACCGCTGGCGGCGTGTTTTTAAAAGAAAAATGCCGCTATATTGAAAAAAATAGTGGCAAAAACGTAAAAAAAGAGTAATATTGTCCGGTAATTATTGAAAGCTAACGTTTTACCATAAAAGGTCGTTAATAATAAGAAGAATTATAATATTTGTTGATCTTATATCTACAACAACGGGAGTTTCTGACAATATGCGCAGCATTCATGCAAGACATCTGATTATCGCCTCACTGATTGTTTGTTTGACCCTCATTATTGTTATTTCACCGGCCCGAGCGGAAAGAGCCACGGTTGATGAAATGGATTTGGTCAGCCAAAACTGGCTCGCCAGGATAGTTACCGCCAAAGGCCAATGGGCCGAGGTGTCCGCTCCGAAAATTGATAAAGTGGAAGAGATGATTGAGAACGATACTCTTTTGGCCCGGGTTTATTCTATTTCCCCCGATGGCTACATCATCGTTCCGGCGATCAAAGAACTCCCGCCAATTAAAACTTATTCCGACGAAGGGCATTTCGATATCAATCAGAATTTCGGATTTCCCCAAATGATAAAAGAAGTCTTGATGGATCGCCTTCGTAATTTCGTCAGCCGATTCGGCAGTCTCGAATATACCGCGAAAACTGACCCGGGTGAGAAAGATCTCGCCTACCACACTCAACAATGGGACCAGATTGCGGTCAGCGCCGCGGAATTCAAAAGCAATCTCGACAAAGCAGCCGACGAGACTATGGCCGATGTCGGTCCCCTTTTGACCACCCGCTGGCACCAGGAATGGCCTTACAATATAAACTGCCCTTACGGTGACGGCGGGCAGACCGTAGTCGGTTGTGTCGCTACGGCAGCAGCTCAGATTATGGCTTACCATCAGTGGCCGCCCGAAGGCGAAGGCACCAAAACATATTACTGGAACGGTGATAATTCCTGCGATGGTAGTACTTCCGGGCAGCAATTGTATGCCGATTTCTCCGATTCCTATGACTGGATCAATATCATCGACTATTGCAGCGGCTGCACCGTCGATCAGCAAAACGCGTTGGCCGAATTATGCTATGAGGTCGGAGTGGCGTTTAATATGGATTATGGCTATTGCGGTTCCGGCGCCTACACCGATGACGCGATCTGGGTTTATCCGACTTATTTCCGGTACCTGGATATTATCGACAAGGAAGACCGCACCTCTCACAACGCTTCTTCCTGGTTTTATACTATCATGACCGAAATCGACGCTCAGCGACCGCTACAATACAGAATCAGCTCCCACTCGATTGTCGCCGACGGGTATCGGATTGTCGATGACCTGTACCAGATTCATATCAACTACGGCTGGGGGGGTAGTTACAACGCCTGGTACACAGTCGACAACCTCTACTGCAGCTGGGATGGTTGTGATCCGATGGTCGAATATCTGATTCGCTATATTACCCCGGACAAGGGCGTGACGTTCACCGCCGACACCACGGTCGGATGGGCGCCGTTCGATGTTCAGTTTACCGGTGAATCCGAACTGGCCGTGGAATCCTGGTTGTGGGAATTCGGCGACGGAGACACCTCCAGCCTGCAGTCGCCTTTACACAACTATGACAATCCGGGTATCTACGATGTTGAGCTTTCGGTTTTCGCCGAGGGCGAATCCCACAGCTATATCAAATCCGATTTCATTATCGCCCTGGCGGATACGATCCGGGGCGGCGAGGTTGAGGGTCCGCTCGATTCGACTCTCGAAATCGCGGTCAACGTCGTCAACCATGTCCCTCTGTACCGGCTCCAGATACCGTTCGAGTACGACGGTGAGATGGATATAAAATACCTCGGCTATATTTCGGCAGGCACTCGCTCGGAAAATTTCGTTGTTATCGAATATCTCAATTACGACGGCAACAATAAGCGGTTTACGCTCAATTTCGATGTCGGTGAAAATCCCGACCTGGAACCCGGCTCGGGTACGTTTATTTTTCTGAAATTCGCCATTGAGGGCACTTCCCCCGGTGTTGACACCGTATCCCTTAGATTGGATGGTTATAATACGTACGAACCTCATGTTTACAGCCGGATGGTGGAATTCCAGCCCATATTGAAACCCGGCCTGATAACCTATACCGGGTGCTGTATCGGTTCGACCGGGAACACCAACTGCTCCGCCGAGGAAGAACCGGACATTTCGGACATTACCCGTCTGATTGATTATCTTTATGTGAGTCATGACCCGCTGTGCTGTTTCGAGGAAGCCGACGCCAACGCCTCGGGCGGAACCGAACCGGATATCTCCGATATTACGACCCTCATCGACTACCTGTATCTCACTCACGAAACCTTACCGGATTGCCAGTAGAAGCATAAAAAAACGTATAAAAAAAGCCGCTTTCACAAGCGGCTTTTTTATTTTGTATGACCGGGTTTATACGAACTGCGCTTCAGTCTCACGGACAATTCGCTCCGCCTCGAGCCAGTCTGTCTCCTGATTACCCGGCGTATAACCGCGCTTTTCATACATCGAATAAGCGACTTTCTCCACCAGACCACGCTGGCGGTTCTCATCCCGGTCGCCGTAAAGTTCAATATCGATC
>JBMOKZ010000011.1:0-4435 GCA_049324195.1 Candidatus Zixiibacteriota bacterium
TCGATATACTTGAGATACTGCCGGGTGATACGGGCCAGTGGGATATCGTAGATATCCACTTCCTCTTTTTTAATCAGGTATAACAGTAAATCCAGCGGCCCGGAGAAAACATCCAGGTCAACCTGGTAATTGTCGTTCGTTCGGGTATCGAGCAGGTGTTCCATCACTTTTTCTTCTTTCTGTAATCCATTTTCATGGCGCTGCGCACTTTTTCCATGACGTTCTGCGCCCGCTGCTGCGCGCGGCTGCGGCCCGTCTCCAGAACCTGCCAGATATAATCCGGCTTTTTCACCAGTTCCGCGCGGCGGTCCCTGATAGGTTGTAAGGCTTCGTTAAGATTTTTAATCAACATTTTTTTACAGTCGGCGCAACCGAGTTCGCCGCTTTTACACGGCGGCGCAATCAGCCTCTCCGCGTCGGGCGTGTATATCCTATGCAAAAGAAAAATCGGACATTTTTTCGGATGACCCGGGTCACCCTGGTAAACTTTGGCCGGGTCGGTGTAATATTTTTTGATTATGTTCTCCGTTTGTTTCTCGGTCGCTTCCAGCGGAATATGGTTGCCGTACGATTTCGACATCTTCCGGTTGTCCGCCCCGAGAATCATCGGAATCTTGGTAAACAGCGCCTCCGGTTCGACAAACGTCTTCCGGTAAGTATTGTTGAAACGTTTGGCGAGGTCGTTGGCCAGCCAGATATGTTTTTCCTGGTCTTTCCCGACCGGTACTTTGTGGGCGTTGTATAAACAGATATCGGCGGCCTGTAAAACCGGGTAACCCAGAAAGCCGTAGGAATCGAGATATTCTTTTTTCTCCAGATAAGTGGGCAGCCGGGTCAAAGTCGGTACCGTTATCAGCATCGAAAAAATCAAGTGCAGTTCGGCGTGTTCCTTAACCTCAGACTGAATGAAAATGGCGCACTTTTCCGGGTCCAGACCGGCCGCCAGAAAATCGACCGCCATCTGAAAAATCTTTTCTTTGAACTCCCGGGTGTCCTTGAACTCCGCGGTCAGGGCATGCAAGTCGACGATACAGCAGTACATCCAGTATTCGTCCTGAAGCCGGACCCAGTTGCGCAGAGCGCCTTCGAGATTGCCGATATGCAATGCCCCCGTAGGCTGCATCCCGGAAAGAATGGTTTCTTTCCTGGGCGCCTCCGTCGATTCGGGGTTTTTGCCCGGAGTCGTGTCATTCATAGCCATAAAACCTCATACAGTCAAAGATGGTACCATTTACGATAGACTAAATCAATTAAAACATTTAAAAAATTATAAAATATTTTTGGGGATTAAACGGATAAAATCCGTAGCGTCAGCCTTCCGAGACGAAGTCTCAATCCATAAAAAGATACTGACGCCATCGTTCGTTGGCATCGCCGATATAGCGCTGGATGAAGGTGATGAAAGTCGGCCGCTTGGGCTGGCGGATAAGTTTCATGCCGGCTTTTTCAGGGGTACGGTCACCTTTCTTATTATTGCATTTAACACAGGCGCAAACCATGTTCTCCCAGCTGTCGCCGCCGTTTTTCATCTTGGGAATGACATGGTCCACCGTCATAGGTCCCCGGACGGTGCCGCAGTACTGACAGCGGTGCCCATCGCGGGCCAGTACGTTTTTCCGGGTCAGCATAATCTTTTTATAGGGCACCTTGCGATACTGCCAGAGTCTGACCACCGAGGGCAGATCGAAACTTCGAGTCACCGTGTGAACTTTCAAGCTGTCGGCGGTTTCAATCATCTCGGCTTTTCCCTGAAACAGAAGAATAATCGCCCGTCGAGCCGAACAGACGGTAAGGGGCTCATAATTCTCATTTAGCAGCAGGACATTCCTGTTGATGACCGAGTTATTCATAACAAGCCTACACAGTTAACCTTTTTTAACTATCGATACCGGCCTAAGGCAGTTCACACCTCTTTTCATCCAGGCAAGACCATATAAATATAATCTCTTTAGATAAACGAAAATAGGGTTTTTGTCAACATATTTATGGCTCCCCCGCTTATTACGGACAGCGGTATCCAATTAAACCCATAAAAAAAGGACGGTTATAAAAACCGTCCCCTCTTCTATATAAAAACCCTGCTCAATACAATTCTTTTTCTATATTGTATTTCCTGATTTTATCGAACAGGGTGGTATAATCGATTTTAAGAACCACCGCGCATTTGCGCTTGTTACCGCGCACCTCTTTGAGCACCCGGATGATGGTGGCTCGTTCCGCCTGCATCTGGGCGTGGGCGCCGATTTCTTTCAAGCCCGCACCGTCGCGTAACTGGATATCTTCGGAACGTTTGAGCCGAACCGCGAGATGTTCCGGGGAAATTTTCTTCCCCTCGGCCAGAATCACCGCCCGCTCGATGGTGTTTTCCAGTTCACGGACATTGCCCGGCCAGTGATATTTTTCCAGGAGGTCGACCGCCTCGCGGGTCAACGACTTCGAGGCTTTCTTCATCTCCCGGCAGTACTTGACGATGAAATAATCGGCCAGTGCCTTGATATCGTCCTGGCGTTCGCGCAGCGGCGGAATTTCCATCGGAAACACCGACAGTCGATAATAAAGGTCCTCCCGGAAAATCCGGTTACGAATCAAATCATTAAGGTCCTTGTTGCTGGCGGCGATGACCCGCACATCGACATCGACCGTCTTGTTGCCGCCCAGCCGCTCGAAATTCTTTTCTTGTAGAACGCGCAGGAGTTTCGCCTGCAGAGCGATATCCATGTCGCCGATTTCATCGAGAAAGATTGTGCCGCCGCTGGCGATTTCGAATTTACCCATTTTCCGTGCGTGCGCCCCGGTAAAAGCGCCCTTCTCGGAACCAAACAGTTCGTTTTCCAGAAGTTCCCGGGGGATGGCGGCGCAGTTGATGGCCACGAACGGCCGGTCCTGCCGGACAGACAGCGAATGAATCGCCTTGGCGAACAACTCCTTGCCCGTGCCCGACTCGCCCTGAAGCAGCACCGAGGCGTCGCTGCGGGCGACTTTCTGAATCAACTGACTCAGTTCAATCATTTTCGCATTCTTACCGATGATATTGGCCAGCCCCTGGTCGGCCAGCGCCTCCTCGCGCAAAAGCAGGTTCTCCGCTTTCAGCCGGCGATTTTCAAGCGCCCGGTTTACCAGAAAACACAACCGCTCCGTGTCGAACGGTTTGGTTATAAAATCATACGCGCCGATTTTCATCGCCTCCACCGCATCCTCGATCGTCCCGTACGCCGTCATCACTATCACGGCCGATTCGGCGTCGAGATTCTTGATACCGGTCAACACTTCCAAACCGCTAATGTCCGGCATCTTCAAATCGGTCAGAACCAAATCGTAAGATTTATTGCTGACCAGATCGAGCGCCTTCTTGCCATCCTCGGCAGCATCAACCCGATACCCTTCTCCCATCAGGGTTTCAACCAGCATATTGCGCATTGAGTCTTTATCATCGACGACAAGAATATTGGGCATTGTTTACTCCTCAGGATTGTATTTCACCTTCCGTCCCCCCCAGAATTCTTGAGGGCTCTTTCCCATATATCGGTCAAAAAAACCCGTAATGAAGGCATTTATCTGCGCAATTATTAGACAAACTTAGGCAGCTGATAGAGCAGGAAATCTTACTGGCGGGTAAACAATTTCATCACCGGCTGACCGCAATTGTCAACCTTGAGGACGTAATAGCCCGGAGGCAGCGTCCGGAAGGAAACCATGGCGGTATTCAACGACAACTTGTAGAATCCGGCCGGAAGTTCCTTCACCAGGAGGGGCTTGAAAACCCGGGCCGATTTCTCGTCGAGAATATTGACCACCACCGGGCAGCCCGACCCGGACACTTCGAAAGATACCGAGGTCGTGCCCTCCGGTTCCGGCACGGGAGCTTCGACAATAAACGAATCGATGCGTTCCGAACGGATGAGCGTAAAGAGCGAATCGGAAATCATTATCCGGGGATCGATCCAGGCGGTCTCGTAATAGACCTGCGGGGTAACGGTTTCCTCGGTAATCCGGTCCCGACGGCCACAACCGGCCACTACCACTATTAATGTAAAGAATAAAAACAGTTTTTTCATTTCTTGAAAGTCACCTTGAATTCACGGACATAGTCTCCAACCGTCCATTTGAAACTGTAAAGACCGGGCCGGACGTTTTTGTCCGGTTTCCAGATATAAACGTATTTCCCCCGGTTCATCAGCGAATCGGTCATCGGGTTCGCCAGAAACGTCTTATAACCCTCGAATACCTCCAGCGTCACCCGGGCGGAGTCCTCGAGGAGTTCGAGCCTGAAACTGATGCTGTCGCCGAGCGTATCGGGAACGATAATGCTGGTGTTTTCCCAGGGTTTATAATTCACGGTCAGGTTGCCGTACTTGATTTTTCCGCAGTCATCGACGATATAAAGATACCTCCCCGCCGGGACAAAGCGGCCGGAATCGTCTTTTTTGTCCCAGTA
>JBMOKZ010000012.1:0-4433 GCA_049324195.1 Candidatus Zixiibacteriota bacterium
GGTCGAGCGGTCGGCATTAAACCATTTTACTCTTATTTCAGATGACGTGACATTGTTTACCCAGACTACGTAAAACCGGTTGAGAGAATCGACCGCGACCTGCAAGTCACTCGTGTGGTCATCGACGGCGGAGTCGGAAACAAGAAAGACGTCACTGTTGAACTGACCATCGGCCTTCAGCCATCGCCCGTAAACCTGACCGGTACCATCGCCCCTGTCAAACCAGACCACCAGCGTCTGACCGTTGGCTGCCATAGCAGCCCGCGGCTCGGCTTTGACGGCGTAGGCGGCAGAATCCGATATCATGAATTCGTCACCGAGGAAATTACCGTACCGGTTGCAGTACCGACCGTAAATCCGCTGTCCGGAAAAACCGGTTACCGTCCGGCCGTCGACCCAGACCATCAATGCCCGGTCGCCGGCCGCTGCCGCGGCGGGTTCGGTCTGCAGGTTGCTGCCGGCGTCCTGATTGACTCTGCGATTGGCGCCTATTTTTCCACCGCCGTTGGTAATTATCTGGGCATAAATATCACCGCCGTCGTCGCGCTGGTCGGTGAAAACTATCAGGTTATACCAGTTGCCGAGCGTGACGATATCCGGTTCGGCTGAAACCGCTCCCGCGGTATCGTCATTCAAAACCAGTTCCCCGGCCAGCAGTCTCGTCCAGGAAGTATCGAACAGCATCATTCCGATATTGTCGTCGCTGCCGACAAACTCCGTCCAGACGGTTCCGAAGCAGTCCTCTTTGTTGAAAACCCCCGTCGGTCGCCAGCGCTGCGAGAGAGCGGAAAGGTTCAACTGCTGCGGTTCGCCAGTTGGATTCAGACCGGTGTCGAAACGCCGGCCTAAAATTTTACTCTGCTGTCCGAACGCCGACCAGACCGCCAGCAGTTTACCCGCCGGCGAAACCGTCAAAGCGATATCCCAGTTTTGAACCTGGCTGTCGGTAACCGACAACAACCGGTTCTCCCCGACCATGCCCGTACCGGGATCGTACTGCTGAAAATAAATTTCATGACTGTCGCGCAAATCGACCCAGGCGATGATATAACCGTAGAGAGGCGAATAAACCACGTCGGGAAGGTACTGGTCACTAAGACTGGCCGGGAGCGCCACCAGAGCCATGTCACCGCTGATAACCCCGCCGTTACCGTCGTACTGCCGGGCGTAAACATCCGCTGAACCGTTCCGGTAGTCTTCCCAGCAGACCAGATAACCGCCGCCGGGACGAACCGCTACGGTTGGCACCCATTTGTCGGCCTCACTCCCGCCCTCGTTGACAACGGTCGGGGCGAGAACCCGATTGCCGGCGTTGTCAAAGATACTCATCTGAATCGAGGATCCGGCAAAGGCGTAATTTTCCCAGACCACCACCAGACGGCCGTCGGGATAGATGGCAAAATCAAAAGGTCCGCCGAAAGAATTCTGGGCGGTATCGTTAACCAAAAACTCGGGCAGGTCGATGGATAAATCTTCGTTATAACGGGAACCGAACACCAGCCCCCCGGTCTGATCCCGATAAAATAAATATACACGTTGGAACGTATCCACAGCCAGCCGGGCGTCGACAAAATTGTGCCCGTAAACCGAGCCGGCGATAACGGCGTTTTCCCCGTTTGGATTGCCGTCAGCGTCAAGTTTTTGCATAAATATTTTCTGCGCCCCCATCCGGTCATCGGTCCATACCGCCAACCAGATGCTGTCGGAAAAAACGCAAATGTCGGCATAATCCTGATAGAAACGCGCTGGCGCGACAGATTCCGACACCGTTAAATCCTCGACGTTCGCCGCCAGCGAAGAGACCAATTCGTGATTGGCGACAACAGGTTGACGGCTCGACAAATCCAGTCCCTGCAGACGTTCGGCGTGAACCAAATACCGGTTAAAATCATCCGCGTAGAGAGAGCCTGAGATTATGAAGAAAAAACAGACGCTTATTATTATATTTTTCATCATTAACTCAATCCACTAACATTCTATTTTCTGGGGTCGCAAATAAAATGCCCTCAAAAGAAAAATATAAAAAAACCGGACTGTTGACAATAAAATTCTATGTCTTTTTAAACCCGTAAATCAAAACAGGTTGTACTTCTGAAACAACCATCCGATTCGCTTCTGACTATGAGTACACAGAAATTACATTTTCTTATTGCAATTGGTTTCACAATTTAATTAAATAAAGCCATAAATTGACGTGGAGAGTCAGAATTAGTCGAAATAAATTATTATATCACAGCGTCTTGAAACTATTGTTGACTTTGACTCGTATTTAAAACTGGAAGAAATAGTTATCTTTAGCGGTATTTTAGAGGTAGGCAGGCTTTAATAAATTAACCGCTTAGAAACGGTTAAAAGAGTAAGCGGATTGAAATGCAAAAAAAGACTTTAAAATATTTCGGTTTGTTTTTTGGCGTCCTGTTACTGGTATCTATGACTGTGCTTCCCGGTCATAGTCAAACTTATTTTTATTCCTCTGGCGATGACGACGAGAACGCGCCCGAACTGTATCTTGACCTCAACAGCGATGAACAGGACCTGGCCGACGAATACCTCGATATAATTGAACAGCTCAAGGAGATTATCGAGGACTACTCCACTTACCTGAGCGACCTCGACGAGCCCGACGCCTGCGACGATAAAATCAATTTCCGGGTGTTCGAAAAGGGTCTGGCCAGCGGTCTTTACGCCAAAGATATTAAAGCCCTTAAGGAAGATATCGAATACTATATCGAGGACCTCACGCAAATCCAGGCGGCTTATAAAAAAGCCGAGGACACGGACAACCGTCATTGCTATCGCATCTCCCGCAGTCTGAACCGGGAACTTTCGATTCTCAACAATCTCATCGACCAGAACATCTCCAACCGGATGGTACAGAAACTGAAAGACAAGGAATTTCAGCTCTACCTGCAGGAATCAATTTTGAAATTCGTCGAAAAACTCGGGGAAAATCTCGACCTCTCCGAACTCGAGAAACAGGTTGAAAGTCTGGAAGCCCAGTTCGATGAGTTGGATATCGAGAATCTGGAAATACCGGCTATCCCGCCAATGATATTTATCCCCAAAACTCCAGACGTGGCTGTAGCCCCGCCCAAAGTACAGACACGGGTCTATATCGATAACCTTTCCGAAGGGGAAAGCGGGTTGGCGAAAGTGTTTACCGGATTCGTGACCGTTTCGTCGTCCCGGGAACCGATTCACATCACCAATCCGGTCGGTGATATCATCGTCAACGGCAAGGATATCGACCGGATCGAGGCGGAGTTAAATATCGAGATTTCAGCCGACTCTCGCGTTCTCGAGAAAAACTTCGTTAACGCCACCAGCCTGACGGTCAACAGCGCCAAAAACGGTTATTACGTAACTGTCTCTCTTCCCCGGTTGGAGGACCCGCAAACGAAAGTATTGAACAGCCAGCTGACGGTCAGTCTTCCGGCGCAAAACGCCGTTATCTGTGAAAACGCTTATGGCCGCTCCGAAATCTCGAACCTTCAACATGGTTTAACGCTCAACGCCAATTATTCCGAAATTATCGTAAGTAATATCGAGGGTCCGGTGGAAATCACCAATTCCATGAACGAAATCGAAATCGAGAATGTTAACGGTCGGCTCAAAGTTACCAACGCTTATAGTCCCGTTATCGTCAGCGATTGTGTCGGCGACATAAATATCGCCAACGCCTACGCCCGGGTAAACGTTATTGGTTCCGACGGTCACCTGTCGGTCAATAATTCCGGTGAGATCGAAATCGAGAATCACACCGGCGATGTCGACATCGACAACAGTTACGGCATGGTAAAAGTCGATAATCTTTTCGGAAACCTGAACGCCAAGAACGCCTACAGCCCGATAGAAACCAGGGAAATCCGTGGCTCGGCCACTCTCGGCAATACCTACGCTCTCATCGCCGCGACCGATATCGAGGGTGAATTGAAGATTACCAATTATCACGGCCTTATCGATGCCCGTTATTTCAAGGGCCCGGTTGACATCAACAACGAAAACGGCGATGTTAACGTCATTATCACCGAACCTATCAGGGGACTATCCCGTATTTACACTTCCTTTGGCTCGATGAAGGTGGCGGTCGACGAATCGTCCGATATCTGGCTAACGGCCCGTACCAGCAACGGCGATATCCAGAGCGCTTATCCCCTTGAACTGGTCGACCAGGGTGCACTTTTGATTGGCGAATTGAAATTCGGTAAAGCGATCGATTCGCTTAACCTGGTCGGGAAAAACTCCACGATTATCATCAATAATTCCCGTTAAATATAAAACCGATAAAAAAGCCGGTATCTTATTTCGATACCGGCTTTTTTCAGGATACAAAATTATTGTGAGGTCGTTATTTTTTGAAGTTGTTCGAGTTGTTTTTTGACTTTTTTCTCGATATCAAGAATATAATTATCTTCATGGAAAACCGTGGTCTC
>JBMOKZ010000013.1:0-4418 GCA_049324195.1 Candidatus Zixiibacteriota bacterium
TTTTAATTATTCATATCTCAGGGCCACGATCGGGTCCACCCGGGAAGCCCGCCAGGCCGGATACATGCCTGCCAGCACCCCGGTCCCCATAGAAATGACAACCCCGATTGCAACCCATAACGGCGACAGGTAGTAATGCCATTCCAGGATCGTGGTCACCAGCAGTCCGACCAGGGCACCGAAAATAATGCCGACCAGACCGCCCAGACCGGTCAGGGTAGCGGCTTCGACCAGAAACTGGAAAAGGATATTCCATCGCCGGGCGCCGATTGCTTTGCGCACCCCGATTTCCCGGGTGCGCTGGGTTACCGATACGAGCATGATATTGATTACCCCGATTACCCCGACCAGCAGCCCGACGCTGGCAATCGCCGTAGCCGCCAGCTGGACGGTCTTGGTGATACTGCCGACCTCGTCTTTCAAAACATCCTGGGTATATATATGGAAATTGTTTTCTTCTTCGGGTTTGAGATGTCTCACCCGGCGCAAAGCGTTAATGACCTGATCCATGGCTTCACCGAACTGAAACTTGGAAACGGCGCTGCACAGCAGATAAACCCGCTCGTTATCGGGATAGAGCCGCTCAAACGTGCTCAGGGGGATATAAATAAAATCGTTTTCACTGATATTGAATAAATCCTCGACATACTCCTGGACGCCGATAACCCGGAATTTATAGCCGTTGATAGTGATTTCCTTGTCAATCGCATCGGCTCGTTCGTCGAACAGAGCATCGGCGATATCAGGACCGATGACGACCACCATTGCCTTGCGGCGCATGTCGTTGTCGTCGATAAACCGACCGTGCGATACCCCCCGGTTGGTGACCAGAGTCTGCTCTGGCCAGCAACCCCGGAAATCATCAGGGTTGCGAACCTTGCGATTGCCGTACTGGGCAATATTGTCGAAGGCTTTCTTTTCCGGTGATACCGCTTTTACCAGCGGACACATATCCCGAATCGCCAGCGCTTCGTTCATAGTGATATTTTTGCGTTTGCGTTCTTTTTCGGTGAGATTATCGAAATCCGTACCCGGAGCCCATTTATTGATATACATGACATTGGAACCGATTTTGTCAATCGAGGTTTCGACATATTCATTGAACCCGTCCATGATGGTATTGATGAGAATCACCGCCCCGACCCCGATCATGACGCCGATGATGGTCATCAGCGAGCGGAACTTGTTGGCGCGAATCGCCTCCAGAGCCAGCCTGATACCTTCCTGGATTTCCGCCAGAGTGAAAATCAGCCTACTCATAACTCAGTGCCTTAATCGGGTCCAGCCGGGCTGCTTTCAAGGCGGGGTAGATACCGAAAAACAGCCCGACCGAAGTTGATATGCCCAGACCCAAAATGATCGCGATAACCGTCGGCGAATATTGCACTTCCATCAGCGCATGCAGAATATAGGACCCCAGCCAGATACCCAATCCCACCCCCAAAACGCCGCCCACCAGCGAAATAATGACCGACTCGTAGAGAAACTGGGTCAGAATATGATTTCGTTTAGCCCCCAGTGATTTGCGGATGCCGATTTCCCTGGTCCGCTCGGTTACCGATATCATCATTATATTCATGATGACGATACCGCCGATGATAATCGACAGAAGCGGCAACGACACCATCAGAACCCGGAAACCCCGGGTAACATCGTTGATAAAACTCATCATCGCGTCCGGCGTAAAAATAGTGAAATCGTCATCGGTCTCGTAAGGAACGTGGCGGGCCGAACGAAGCACCACCCGAACCTGGTCGATGGCCGCTTGTCTGACCTCCAGAGATTTGGAACTGACCATCAAATTAACCGGATTGCCCGGCTGCCGGTACAATTTCTGGAGTGTCGAAAGAGGAATCGTAACGAACTCATCCATTCCTTCGACCAGCGGCCCGTCGAGTTTTTCAGCTACTCCGATTACCGTAAAATCCCGCCGTCCTATTTTTATCCGTCTGCCGACCGGGTCCTCTCCCCCGAACAGCCGATCGTTGACGGTCTGTCCGATAAACGCCACCTGGTTGCGGTTATGGTCGTCATCCCAACTCAAATACCGTCCCCGAGCGACTTCGAGGTTCTTTATATCCATGACATTCGGCGTTTCGCCCTGAATTTCGACATATCGCATTCGCTTCGAGCCGTACTTAAGGTGGTCCGAGGCATAACCGACAGCCCCGACCTGTTCACAGTCCGGACAACCATGCTCGATAATGGGTATCAAATTGCGGGTGAGTTTTTTGCGCTTGAGTCCCTCGGCATAATCATTCCAGGTCAGGTTGAAACCGAACCGGCTGACGATAAACGAATTCGAACCAAGTGAATGAAATATCCGCTCGATTGAATTCTGCAATCCCTCGACCGAAGATACAATTACGATTACCGACGTTACCCCCATGACCATCCCGAGGACGGTCAAGGATGAACGAAGGCGATTGACCCACAGAGCCGACAGCGCCTCTTTTATGAGAGAAATAAAAACCATGGGATATCGTTATTCTTTATTCTCATTTATTTTCTCAAGAGACCGTTCGTCCAGTTGCACTTTTTCACCTTCGGCAAGTTTTCGAAGGGTCTGGAAAGAACCCGAGATAATCGTGTCGCCGGGATTGACCCCCGAAAGCGCCACGATATTCTGTTCGTCGGCGATACCGGTTGTCACCTCAATAAATTTGGCCTGGCCGCCAATACAGCGGTACACCCCGGATTTCTTAATCTTTTTGGATTTTTTGAATTTCTTCTCGGCGTCTTTGTCATTTACGTTATTTTCCTGAGCCTCGTTAGATGTCGTAGTATCGTTGAGCTCCGATGCCTGGACCTCGGCAATCAGGGAACCGCCGTCGTCTTTCACGGTCTCGGCTCGCATAAGCGAATCCAGGTCAAACTCCCTGGTCACCAGCGCCGCATACGGAATCAGAAGAGCGTCGAAAACTTTGGCGGTTGTTATATCCACCGTAGCCGACATCCCGGGACGGATGCTTCTTTCGGTTTCATCAAAGCGGACCTTGACCCGAAAGCTGGTGGAATAATTATCCGTTCCCTGACCCTCGACGGTCGCCGAATTGCCGATTTCGATTACGGTCCCGGCAAACACGGTGTCCGGATAAGCATCGACCCTGATTTCCGACGCCTGGCCGGTGTCCAGTTTGGCGATTTCCGTCTCATCGACATCGACTTCAACCTCGAAAACCGATAAATCTGAAATGGTCATCAGCGTTTTACCCTGGGTGTACGAAGTTTGAGCCTGAGCAATTTCACCGATTTCGGCGCTCATATAGGTAACCACACCGTTCATCGGGGCGGTAATGGTCGTTTTTGTCAGATTGTCTTCCACTTTTTCAAGCAACGCCTGACCGGTTTTGACCTGAGCCAACATCGCCTCGTAATTGGCGTGGGAACTTTCATAGGCGAATTGAGCGTCGGTATATTCCGATTCGGAGGACAATTTTTGTTCGTATAGTTTTGCCTGGCGGTCATATTCCAACCTGTCTTTATCGAACTGAGTGCGAGCCGCCGCTGCCCGGGCGGTGAGTTCATCCAGGGAAAAACGAGCCTGAGCGACATCAGATTTTAACTGGACCGTATCCAGCAAAATTAGGGTCTGGCCTTTCCGGACTACATCCCCTTCGACCACATACATATCGACTATCTGAGCCGAAACCTCGGCGACAATATCAACCTTAGTTTGCGGCTGAACCCTTCCCGAGGCCGTGACAATTTCCGATATATCATCGATTATCGCCAGGTCGGCCTGGACTGAGGTTAACTTCTCCCCCGACCCGGATAATTTTACGATGACGACTATAATTAAAATTAAAAGAGTAAGACTTATTAACGTGGTTTTCCTGGAAGGTTTTCTGATTTTCATGCGCCTATCCCCGATTAAAGTTTAATACTACCCCGGAAAATCGAAAGGCGGCAACGCAGCCGGAGCGACTTTCATAAAGTTTTTAATCATCATTTTATTGGAGTAGACAGCTATAGCCGGACGAAGGTTGCAGAGTAAAAAATACAGGATATAAATGAAAAGTCACTTTAAACCATTATTTCATAAAATACCCCTATCTTATTGTCGCTCATATTAAAAAAGCCGCCCTATTAAGGACGGCTTTCATAATACATGGTCTGTGGATCATCACTCACCTGACCGTAGCGGGCAGTCCGGCAGGTCTTCATGAGATATATAAAGGTGCCTGATTATTAATACTATATCAGAAATATCAACAACTCCATCGCTTCGATTGACATCGGCTTCATCGCGACAACACAATGGCGGTCCGTAAAAATAAAGGTGATTTATCATATAAGCGATATCGGAAATATCAGGATCTTCGGAGTCATCACAGTTCACGTTCCCGGTGTAACCGATACAGCAACTGCGACAGACATCGCCGACACCGTTCCCGATTGAGTCCTCCTGGCCGGGA
>JBMOKZ010000014.1:0-4391 GCA_049324195.1 Candidatus Zixiibacteriota bacterium
CCGGCCAATCATGAAAGCCGCTTGCCCTTTTTCGATACCCATGTAGGGCAACTGTTGAGTTTAGACGAGTTTATCGACCGGTTCGGATAATCCGGCCGGCAATTAATAAATCCGGCAATTTATCCGATGCTATATAAGAAAATTCAACAACAGGTATTAATATGTCGCTAACGGTTTGTTTTTACGAAGACAGTAATTATATAAATTTTTATCCCCTGACTCACCTTCGCCCGGCTTACTGCCTGCGGGCGGGGATCGTCCCGCTGTATCGACGGGCGGAAAGATTTTTCAAGCCGACTAATTGGGCTTTTTTGACCCGTACCCGCCTGGCGGGACTGACCGGGGAGCAGTTCCGAGAAATACCGGTGAATATCATCAAGCGCCACGATAGCGACGTTCTTTTTATCAACGGCCGCATCCGCGACTATGGCAATCTGCCGGAGTTGGTAAAGAGCACCAGGTTAACGACCGTGTTTAAAAATAGCGGGGAAACCGTGGCTGTGCTCTTTCAAAACGAGATATTGCAAAAAGTACCCCCGGTGGCGACTGTCGATATGTTTCTTAAAATCCGGACGGAGCAGGTCGAAGAAATAGCTGTCACCGGTACCTCGGCGACCTTGTATAATCATCTCTGGGAACTGGTCGAGGATATCGAACCATCGATAACCGCCGATTTCGAATATCTTCGACCGACTTTCAACCAAAAGGCCGTCAACCGGGTTCACGCCCAGGCTGCTCTGGTAGCGCCGGACCGAATTCATCTTGACGGTGATGTCGAAATTCAGCCGGGGGCAGTACTCGATGCTTCCCACGGGCCGATTTATATCGGACCCAACAGCCGCGTCGAAGCGCACACCGCGATTTTCGGACCCTGTTTTATCGGCGCCAATTCCGTTGCGGTCGCCGGTAAAATCACCGGGTCCTCGATCGGGCATACCTGCCGGGTTGGCGGCGAGGTCGAAGAAAGCATTTTTCACGCTTACGTCAACAAGTACCACGCCGGGTTTATCGGGCACAGTTATGTCGGGCCCTGGGTGAATTTCGGCGCTATGACCACCAATTCCGACCTGAAAAACAATTACTCGAATATCCGGGTGACGCTCAACGGCGAGTCGGTCGATACCGGCTCCATCAAAGTCGGGTCGTTTATCGGCGATCATACCAAATTCGGGATCGGGACATTGTTGAATACCGGTATAAATATCGGGGTATGCTGTAACATTTTCGGGGGGACGCTGGTTACCGATAAAGAGGTACTTTCGTTTCAATGGGGCAATTCTCAGGGTTACCAGAAGTACCTTTTTGCCAAAGCTCTGGAAACAGCCCGCCGAACCGCCGAAAGACGCCATACCGCCTTATCGGGCCGGGAGGAGGAGGTTCTTAAGGATATATACGATGGAAACGCCTCGGGAGACGGAGTCATCAATTTTTAATTTTATCTTCCAAAGATGATAAACAAGCCTTAAAAAAAATGGAAATGCCTTGTTGACAACAACATAGGGTGTGATTATTTTCTAAGCATTATATTTTGGGAGTCAGATGCCTGAATTAAGAAAAGATCCGATTATTGGCCGATGGGTGATTATCTCCACGGAACGCGGACGGAAACCCTCGTCATTCGTGTCCGTACCGAAACGGCATGAAGCGAGCATGTGTCCCTTTTGTCCGGGCCATGAGGACAGTACCCCGCCGGAAGTTATGGCCTACCGTCAACCCGGTTCCGAGCCGAACCGGCCGGGCTGGTCGCTTCGGGTTATTTCCAACAAATACCCGGCCCTGATAATCGAGGGTGCGCTCAACCGGGAACCAAAGGGAATTTACGATCGCATGAACGGTATCGGCGCTCACGAGGTTATCATCGAAACCTCGGAACACGCCCACGATATGGCTGATATGTCGGTTGACGAAATCCGCAACGTTCTTTGGGCGTATCGCGAACGGATGATTGACCTGCAGCGCGATATCCGGTTTAAATACATCCAGGTTTTCAAGAATCACGGCGAAGAAGCCGGAGCATCGCTGGAACATTCCCACAGTCAGCTTATCGCCACGCCGATTATCCCCAAACGGGTACTGGAAAAACTCGACGGCTCCCGTCGTTATTTTGAATTCAAGGAGCGCTGTATTTATTGCGATATTATCCGTCAGGAAATGAGCGAGCAGGAAAGAATTGTCCGCGACTACGATGCGTTCGTGTCGTTTGAACCATTTGCCTCGCGGTTCCCGTTTGAAACCTGTATTATTCCGAAAGCGCATCAATCGAGCTATCTGGAAATCAGCAGGTCGGATTTTTATGTCCTGGCCAGCTGCATGAAAGACACTCTGATCCGTCTGAATCTGGCTTTGAATAATCCGCCGTTCAACTATATTTTGCACACCCGTCCGATATCCAACGAGTCGCATGAGTATTTTCACTGGCATATCGAGATTATTCCCAAGCTGACCAAGGTAGCCGGGTTTGAATGGGGTTCCGGCTTCTATATCAATCCGACCGCTCCCGAAGACGCCGCGGCTTTCCTGCGCGGTATCGACGTGAGCGTATATGAAAAGACCAACTCCAGGAAAAGTGGATAAAATGAATTCTCTCAAGCTAGTAATGATTACTTCGGAAGCGGCTCCGTATGCCCGCACCGGAGGACTCGGCGATGTTCTGGGGGCGCTGCCGAAAGGTCTGACCCGCCGGGGACATCAACTGAAAATTTTCATGCCGCGCTATGCTTCGCTCAACCTGCCCGGACCGGTCAAAAAATCCGACGTTACCTTCAGTGTGGCGGTCGATACCAAACAGGTGCCGGCTTCGTTCGAGATATATGAAGACCGCAGGAACAAGCTGGAAATATATTTCGTAAAAAACGACGAATTTTTCAACCGCCCCGAACTTTATCGCGACCCGGGAACGGGGAAAGACTATACCGACAACGATGAGCGGTTTATTTTCTTCAATCTGGCCGTCCTGAGACTATTGAAAGAAATCAACTGGCCGCCGGATATTATCCATGCCCATGACTGGCAGGCGGGACTGTCGCCGGTTTATTTGAAAACCCGTTACGCCGGCGATCCCTTCTACGCAAAAACCAAAACAGTTCTGACCATCCATAATCTCGGTTATCAGGGCGTATTCGAGGGCAAACGTTACCGCAAGCTGGGACTGCCCGAGGAGCTTTTTTATTCCGTAACGGGGCCATTCGAGTTTTACGATAAAGTGAATTTCCTCAAAGCCGCGATCAGTTACGCGGATATCGTCAGCACCGTGTCGAAACAATACGCCAACGAAATACAAAATTCGGAGGAGTTCGGCGCCGGTCTGCAGGGTGTGCTGAAGCTGCGCCAGGCCGATATCCGGGGAATTCTCAACGGCGTGGATTATCATGTCTGGTCGCCCTCGCGTGACAAGAAAATCCCTTTCCGCTACAACATCAGCAACCTGACCGGGAAACGGGAAAACAAAGTTACTCTTCTTAACCGAGCCGGGCTGCCGCTGCGAAACAAGGTTCCGCTGATCGGCATCATTTCACGGCTGGCCGACCAGAAAGGTTTCGATTTGATCACCGAGGCCGCCGACCGGTTGTTTAACCTCGACCTGCAGATGGTTGTGCTCGGGACAGGAGAGATGAAATATCATGACTTGTTCATGGAACTGGAAAAGAAATATTCGGACAAGCTCAAGGTCTATTTGACTTTCGATGATGACCTGGCGCATCTGATTGAGGCCGGGGCGGATATGTTCCTGATGCCTTCGCGTTACGAACCCTGCGGGCTTAACCAGATGTATTCTCTCAAATACGGGACGGTGCCGATCGTCCGAAAAGTAGGCGGTCTGGCCGATACCGTCGTCGATTACAATCCCGACACCCGCGAGGGGACCGGATTCGTATTCGAACCTTACGAAGCTGACGCCCTGGTGGCGACCGTCAAACGGGCGGTAACTCTGTTTACCCGGAAAAAAATCTGGACCAAACTAATGAAAGCCGATATGGAGCAGGATTTTTCCTGGGAAAAAGCGACCGGACAATACGCCGAGCTTTACGAAGAATTGGTCAGTAAATAACCTATTAGATTTTTGTGTTCAAAAAGTACCTGACAGAAATATCGTTTATCCTGCCCGCCTTGATTATTTTTTCGCTGTTCGCTTATCATCTTAATTTTATTCAGGACGACGCTTATATCTCTTACCGGTATGTCGCCAATTTTCTTAACGGCGACGGCCTGGTTTTCAATATCGGGGAGAAAGTCGAAGGCTTCACCAATTTCGGCTGGGTGGTTTATCTGATTTTCTGGGGCGCTCTGGGTTTCGACTATATTTTAATTTCGCAGCTTACCGGGTTTATTTTCGGGTTAGGGATAATCGTCCTGACTTATCTTCTGGCTCGTCAGATTTTCGAAGGCGAGCG
>JBMOKZ010000015.1:0-4368 GCA_049324195.1 Candidatus Zixiibacteriota bacterium
CGGCCAGTATTTCCGAGCCTCGAAATGATAAACCGGCACGGTCGCGAAAGTAGCCAACCGGTAAAAAACCGCGTCGGCCGGCACCCCCGCCTCCTCGAACGCCTCCCGTCGGGCGGCTTCGAGCTGGGTTTCGTTGTCTTCCCCGCCGCCGGCGATCGCCTGCCAGTAACCCTCGTCGCGCCGCCTGAATACCACGAACTCATATCCGCCTTTGCCGGTTCTGCGAAACGGAAAAACCAGTACCTGTAACGGTAAACGTGCCATATTTGCTTCTGTAACAGCCTTTTTTGAGTTGATTAATTGTTTGCGACCGGGTCATTATATATCGCAAACTCAGACAGGTAAACATATTTTTTATCTATGGCACTTTATCACTTGAATTTAACTTCGATATATTGTTATTTAATCCCAGGGTAAGTCTATGCAAAAACAGACCTTGATAAGATCGGAAGAAATCAAACGCGTTATCCCGCTCTCCCCGGGCCGCCAGTTGAGCTTGTCCCGGCCGCTGGTAATGGGCATATTGAATGTCACCCCGGATTCTTTTTCCGACGGCGGCCTTTACGAAACCATCGACAAAGCCGTGGAACACGCTCTTGCGATGGAGGCCGACGGCGCGGATATTATCGATGTCGGCGGTGAATCCACCCGCCCCGGCGCCGAAGCGGTGCCGGAACCCGAGGAGCTGACCCGCGTTATCCCGGTCGTTAAAGCGCTGAAAGCTCACCTGCGGGTCCCGATTTCGATCGACACCTGTAAATCCGAGGTTGCCCTGGCGGCCCTCGACGCGGGCGCCGAAATCGTCAACGATATCTCCGCCCTGCGCCATGATCCGGCCATGGCCAAAATCATTGCCGATAAAAAGGTTCCCGTTGTTTTGATGCATATGCTGGGCACTCCGCGCGATATGCAGGTAAAACCCGAATATAAAGACTGCGTAAAAGAAATTTACGAGTTTCTTGAAGAACGGGTCGCTTTCGCAGTCAGCGCCGGTATCGATAAATCCAAAATCGTTGTCGACCCCGGAATCGGTTTCGGCAAACGCCTGTTGGACAATATCGAAATTCTGACGAATATCGCCCGGTTTAAGGAGCTTGACCTGCCGGTTTTAATCGGGGCTTCGAGGAAATCCTTTATCGGGATGCTCCATCCCGACGGCAGCCTGCCCCACCAACGGTTGGGCGGCTCCATTGCCGCGGCAGTGGCGGCAACTCTCAACGGTGCCGATATACTTAGAGTGCACGATGTCCCCGAGACGGTCGAGGCATTGAAAGTAATCCAGGCTCTGAAAGAAATAAAATGACGTTTATTCAATACAATTTCCTGCAGTTCGGACTCAAGGATGTTGTCGATATCCTCATAGTAACGTTCATTATCTACCAGATTTTGCGCCTCACCAAGGGTACTCGTTCGGCTCAGATAATCATCGGTCTGTCGCTGATAATCGTCATCGCTTTCATCTCCTACTGGTTCCAGCTCGAGGGCTTGACCTGGCTGTTCTCAAATCTTGCCACGGTCGGTTTTATCGTCATGGTCATCGTTTTCCAACCGGAACTTCGAAGCGCCCTCGCCCATATCGGCCAGAACCGGATTTTCCGTATGTTCGTCTCGCTTGAACAACGCAAGACGCTTGACGAGGTATCCCGCGCGGCTGTCCGCCTGGCCGAGCTAAACTACGGCGGCTTGATCGTTATCGAACGCCGCACCGGCCTGCGCAATTTCGCCGAAACCGGCAAACTGCTCAACTCCGAGCTGTCATCGGAACTGTTGATAACCCTTTTCACCCCCTACACCCCCCTTCACGACGGCGCGGTGATTGTCGCCGGCGAGTACATCGTCGCCGCCGCGGCCTCGCTCCCCCTGACCGACAACCTTCGCTACCGCAAACTGTTCGGGATGCGTCATAAGGCCGCGATCGGCGTCAGCGAGGTTTCCGACGCGGTCGTGGTCGTCGTTTCCGAGGAAACCGGCGATATTTCTATCGCCTACAACGGCGTCCTCGAATCCAAAATCAAAAAATCGGAACTCAAGGACCGTCTCGCTAAATACTTCAAAAAGTGAGCGGCAAAGCCGCTTTTTTCCTGACGTCCCTGTAGATGTGTCGATTGCCAATCCGCTCACCATGTCACTCTTCAACTTCGCTCAAAGTGACATACTGTTTTACAGTCAAAACCTTAAGTGCCGTTGGGGCTCCGTTTCCTGATATTCGCTATCAGGACTTTGTCCCAAACAGCTCATTAAACAATTGACTGTTTGACTTTTACCCTAAATTTCCCTAACTTGCCCCGCTCGGAAGCCTGATGGCTGATAATTTTAATTGAGAATAAAATTGAATATACCGAAATTTAACTTATATGACTCACGACCTGACCAAAATTAGAAACTTTTCGATTATCGCCCATATCGACCACGGCAAATCGACCTTGGCCGACCGACTGCTCCAGAAAACCCATACGCTAACCGAGCGGCAGATGCGCAACCAGGTTCTGGACTCGATGGAGCTCGAGCAGGAACGCGGGATCACCATCAAGGCTCACGCCATCCGGATGAATTACCGGGCGCGCGACGGCGAAATATACACCTTAAATCTGATTGACACTCCCGGTCATGTCGATTTCACCTACGAAGTCAGCCGTTCGCTGGCCGCCTGCGAGGGTGCGATTCTGGTCGTGGATGCCGCTCAGGGTATTGAGGCTCAGACCCTTTCGAATCTCTACCTGGCGATGGACAACAATCTCGAAATTCTCCCGGTAGTCAATAAAATCGACCTGCCCGCCGCTGATCCCGAAGGCGTCGCGAAAGAAATCGTGGATCTGCTTGGCTGCCGGCCCGATGAGGTCATCCCCTGCTCGGCCAAGTTGGGTCTGGGTATCGATGAGCTTCTTGAGGCCATCATCAAGGTTATTCCGCCGCCCAAGGGCGACCCCGCCGCCCCGCTTCAGGCGATGGTGTTCGACTCGGTGTTTGACGCTTACCGTGGCGCGATGCCCCTGGTGCGGGTCGTCAACGGCGCCCTCGAACGCGGCGAACGCGTCAAATTTTTCTCCCACGAAAAAACTTTCGAAATTGACGAAATCGGGTTTTTGCGGCTGGCGCCGATTCCCGCGGAAAATCTGATGGCCGGCGATGTCGGCTATATTTTCGCCTCCATCAAGGACGTCTCCGACACCAAAATCGGCGATACTATCACTTCGGCCGACCGACCCGCGGACAAACCGCTGTCAGGCTTTGTCGATGTCAAACCGATGGTGTTCTCGGGGCTGTATCCTTCGGTGGCCGAGGATTTCACCATGCTTCGCGAGGCGCTCGAGAAACTGACCCTCAACGATTCCTCGCTAAAATTCACTCCGGAATCCTCGACCGCGCTCGGGTTCGGGTTCCGCGTCGGCTTTTTGGGCCTGTTGCATATGGAAATCGTCACCGAACGCCTCAGCCGCGAATACGGCCAGACCATTATTAATACCGTCCCCAACGTCGAATACCATGTGCACAAAACCGACGGCTCGGTCGTAATCGTGGACAACCCGGCCAAGATGCCGCCCCAGAGTTCGGTCGATTATATCGAGGAACCGTATGTCGATGCCTCGATCATCGCGCCCTCGGAATACATCGGCGCCATCATGAAGCTGGCCACCGAGCGCCGCGGTCTGTACAAAACTACCGAGTACCTCTCGCCGGCGCGCGTCAATCTGACCTACGCTTTCCCGCTGTCGGAGATAATTTTCGATTTCTACGACAAGCTGAAATCCTTCACGCGCGGCTACGCCTCGTTCGATTACGGCGTGCCGTTTTACCAGCGGTCCAATCTGGTTAAACTCGATATATTAATTAACGGCGAGATGGTGGACGCGCTCTCGGTGATTATTCACCGCGAGAAAGCCTACAATTGGGGCCTGAATCTAAACGACAAACTCCGCCAGCTTATCCCCCGGCAGATGTTTGAGGTCATCATCCAGGCGGCTATCGGCAACAAGATAGTCAGCCGAGCGACGGTGCGCCCTCTGCGCAAGAACGTGACCGCCAAATGCTACGGCGGCGATATTACAAGAAAGCGCAAATTGCTGGAGAAACAAAAAGAGGGCAAGAAGCGGATGAAATCGGTAGGCCGGGTCGAAATCCCTCAGGAAGCGTTTTTAGCGGCGCTGAAAATCGAGCGGTAGATAATAATATATATCCAATCAGTAATTAGTATTTGGGGAGTTTTTCTTCTCTTTGTATAATAATGTTCTATTCATTTAATGTGTGGCAGGACGGACTTGATTTGACACATGCATAAAAAGCGAGTGGTCATTTACCTCTGTAATAACTACAAAACAGGAGGTAATGTTTATGACCACTCAGCAGAAATTAGTACAAAACAAACTCAGT
>JBMOKZ010000016.1:0-4359 GCA_049324195.1 Candidatus Zixiibacteriota bacterium
TATCGTATCCGGCCGCGCCACTGCTTACCAGGGTCATCGATTTCAGGCGCTCCGGGCTGTCCAGCGCCAAACCAAGCGAGGTCGAGCCGCCCATCGAGAGACCAACAGCGTGAAACCGGTCTATCTTTAATTTATCGGCAAATCGCTTCAAATCTTCGACCCGGTCCCTCCGGCCGTACCCGGTCGCGGGGGCGTCCGAGCGGCCGTGGCCGCGGGCGTCGGGGATTAACAGGCGATAATACGGCCGGAAAAACTCGATTTGCGGCGTCCACATCCGGTGGTCAAGCGTAAAGCCGTGCAGAAACACTACCGGCTCGCCCGTTCCATATTCCTCATAATACATCTTAAACGGTCCCAAATCGACATACGGCATAGGCTGGGTGCTATTCTTTTAGTTTTTCGAGGATACGTGCAATCTGGAAGAGGGATGCTTCCTCCAGAGGCGGGGCGATAAACTGCACCCCGGCCGGCATCGGCTTTTTGGTTCCGGCCACCGGGACTAACCCGAACGGCACCGATATCGCCGGGACCCCAGCTAAACTGGCCGGGACGTTGAAAACGTCGCAAAGGTACATCTTCAGCGGGTCGCCCAGCTTCTCTCCCAGCTTGAACGCGGGCGTGGGCGCTGTGGGCGTGATAATCAAATCGAGCTTCTGGAAAGCGTCCTCGAACTCCCGACGGATCATCGCCCGTACTTTGCAAGCCTGCTGGTAATACTGGTCGTAATATCCCGCCGAGAGCACGTAGGTGCCGAGCATGATACGGCGTTTGACTTCGGGCCCGAACCCGGCCGTGCGGGATGCAGGGTACATTTCGTCGAGCGTCTTGTCCCCCGCCTCGCGCAAACCGTAGCGGACGCCGTCGTAGCGGGCGAGATTGGACGATGCCTCGGCCGGAGCGATAATATAATAAGCCGCTACCGCCTTGTTGGTCAGCGGCAGCGAGATATCGACCAATTCATGCCCGGCCTTTTCCAGCGCCTCGATGGCCAGATTTAGCACCGGCGAAACCACACAACTCAGTTCCCAGGCGAAATACTGTTTGGGGATGCCGATTTTGAATTTCCGGCCGGTGTTCAGGGGAAATTTATCCAAAGAGAAATCAACCGCCACTGAAGTCGCGTCACGGCTGTCATGGCCTGCGATGACGGCATAAAGCAGAAGCAGATCCTCGACTGTGCGGGCGAACGGCCCGATGACGTCGTTCGACGAGCAATATGCCACCAGGCCATAGCGCGAGACCGCGCCATAAGTCGGCTTAAGCCCGAACAGGCCGCAGAAAGAGGCCGGCTGACGCACCGAGCCGCCGGTTTCCGAACCGAGCGCGATAGGAACGACGCCCGCCGCGACCGCGGCGGCGGAGCCGCCCGAGGACCCGCCGGGGGTGCGGTTTAAATCGAGCGGGTTTTTGACCGGACCGAAATACGAGGTTTCGCTGGAGGACCCCATCGCGAACTCGTCCATATTGGTCTTGCCGATTATGATAGCGTCGGCGGCCAGAAGTTTCTCGACCACGGTAGCGTTATAGGGCGGGATATAGCTTTCGAGCATTTTCGAGCCGCAGGTCGTCGGGACGCCCGCGTAGCTGATATTGTCCTTGACCGCCACCGGCACTCCCGCCAGCACGCCCAGCGGTTCGCCGTCTTTCACTTTTTTGTCCATAGCCTCAGCTTGCGCAAGAGCTTTGTCCTTACAGACCGTGATGAAGGCGTTGAGCTTTTTGCCGTCGGTCTTAGCCCGTTCGAGAGCCTCGCTGACGATTTCCACTGCCGAGATTTTGCCCCCGCGTACGCCTTCGGCGATTTGGACAGCGGTCATTTTCTCGTACTTCACCATGCGGAGAATATAAGAGATTTTTGGGGGTTGGCAAAGAGGGAAATATTAAGGCTTAATAACCGCGCGACCAGGAAAACTGACTGTTATTATCCAGATCTCTAAGACATGCACGAGCTGTATCTACCCAGGCAGGCTTATTGGCTTCGATACTATCCATACAATATCTCTCAAGTATATAAAAACTATCCCAGGGTAACACTTGCCACAAGCTGTCGTAATTTTCCATACATTCTTCATGGCGCCCCATAAGGATTACGCGATCGCTCAGGACTTTAAAATAATAGTAAGTAAAATATACTTCATCCAGACAGTAGTCTTTAAAATAATAATTAACTTCATTATTCGTTTGAGACCTTACGAATAACTTTGCATAAGGAAGAGGCATAACTGAAGTTTCTATTAGGTTTATACCTGGAAATTCGATATAATACTCACCGAGTTTAAGTGGATTCATATACTCGCGGGAGTATACACCCACCCAATTGGGGATAAGTCCATCGGAGCCGCCAAATAATATTGAATATCTCACTCCGAGTTTATCGTTGAGTTCTTCCCAGGCCGGGTTTACGCCGTTTTCCAAGGTAGCAAAGGCAGTATCATCGAATCTCATATAGAGGTAACCAACAGACCAGGGTAACATAAACCTGCAATTGACAATCGGGATAGAATCTCCCCAAGTTTGGCGAATCAGGGTAAGTTCTTCATCAAATTGACGGACCAGGTGTTCCGGCGGATGTAATTCCCCGGAGTAATACAAAGCCATTTTGTTGGCGTCTTCGACATAATTGACGGTATAAGGCTCTCCGATATAAGAGGTCGGTTTATCGTCACTGCAAGTGCACCAGACAACAATAGATAAAAGAATGAATAGAACCCGTAATTTCATATATCCCTCGACGGTTATACTATTAAAATAGCATAATAAACAATTATGTCAACTGATACTTGGTTTTTATTATCCTTATTTGTCTGATTGCGCTTAGCCGTCGAGGTCGGAGCCCTGACGGCACTGAACTTGACTTTGTACATAGCAGACGCAGGCCACCCGTCGTCATTGCGAGCGGAGGCCGAAGGCCGGAGCGTGGCAATCTCAAAGTACATTTACAGCTGATATTGACGGAGATAGCCACGTCGTCCGCCGAGCGGACTCCTCGCTATGACGTTGAATGGAGCATCCCACGCGGAGACGAGGGAAGATGATTTAGTCACGGACTCCCGCACCAAGAATAAAGGCAGAGTCATGTGGGAGACCCTGCCTTTCTCTATTCGAGATGCAATAACAAAAGATGTATAACAACTTCCATGCTTCGTTACATGAAAGTATTTTTCGAGAGTAAATTTATAACATCGTCAAATAACGTTCAATTTCATACTGACTGACATGGGTGCGGTATTCGTCCCATTCAATCTTCTTGTTCGCGATCAGTTTGCGGAAAACGTGCTCGCCGAGCACCTCCCGCACCAGTTCCGACTCCTCGGCCAGCTTGGTGGCGTATTCGATCGAACCGGGGAGCGTTTCGATATTCAGCTTGGCTTTTTCTTCCTCGGTCAGCTTGAAGATATTCACTTCGACCGGGTCGGGCAGCTTGTAATTCTTCTCGATACCTTTCATCCCGGCGGCCAGGATGCAGGAGAAAGCCAGATACGGGTTGGCGGCCGGGTCGGGCGAACGCAGCTCGATACGGGTGGCTTTTTCCTTGCCGACCCGGTACATGGGCACGCGCACCAGCGATGACCGGTTGCGGCGGCCCCAGCTGATATACACCGGCGCCTCGTAGCCGGGCACCAGCCGCTTGTAGGAGTTGACCCACTGGTTCAAAACCAGGGTTATTTCTTTGATATGGGTCAGTATCCCGGCGATAAACTGCCGGGCTAACTTGGACAGCTGGTACTCGCCGTTGGGTGCGAAAAAGAGGTTTTTCTCACCCTCGAAAATCGACATATGACAGTGCATCCCGGAGCCATTTTCGCCGAATATCGGCTTGGGCATGAAGGTCGCGTACAGCTCGTTTTCCTGAGCGACCTCCTTGACCACGAACCGGTATACCTGGGCGAAATCGGCCATCACCAGCGCTTCCTGATATTTCAAATCTATTTCATGCTGGCTGGGAGCGACCTCGTGATGTGAGCACTCAACCGGGATATCCAAAAGCTCCAGGGCGTTGACCGTCTTCTTACGCAGGCGGGTACCGATATCGACCGTGCCGTAATCAAAATACCCGGTCTGGTCGAGAATCCCCGGCTCCTCGTCGTTGGCGAAATAAAAATACTCTATTTCCGGCCCGACATAAAAAGTCCAGCCCTTATCGTTAACTTTCCGCAATGTGCGCTTGAGCACCCAGCGCGGGTCGCCCTCGTAGGGCTTGCCGTCGGGCGTTTGAATATCACAGAACATCATCGCGACCTTCTCCCCCGCGATATCCCAGGGAATTATCCGGAACGTCACCGGGTCGGGAATGGCCATCAGGTCGGATTCGTCGATACGCGCAAAACCCTCGATCGAGGAACCGTCGAATCCCTGGCC
>JBMOKZ010000017.1:0-4342 GCA_049324195.1 Candidatus Zixiibacteriota bacterium
ATGATTATAACCTGTTTGAAAGGCCGTCCGGCGTTCAACGCCGCTTATTTTTTCGGATTCTTTTTCAACCTGTTCGCGCTTTACTGGGTGGCGCTGGTGACGGTGCCGGGGATTTTCGCGGCAGTGGTCATTGTCGCTTTTTATTACACGGCCGTGCTGATGGTGTTCAAGAAGCTTCACGATATCCGGCCGGTGTTCGGAGCGGCGGCGCTACCGTTTTTATGGACGGGTATCGAATATTTCCGAACCCTTTCGCAGTTCGCTTTTCCCTGGGCTGATCTCGGCTATACTCAAGCTTATTATTCTTACGTATTGCAAATCGTTTCGATAACCTCGATTCACGGCCTGACGTTTTTGATCGTGACGGTCAACGTGCTGTTGTGGCAGGTATTCCGAAAAACGCTCTCGCCCGAGCGCCGGCTGACCTCGTTTTTCTCCGCGGCGGCGGTGGTTTTGCTGCTGGTCGCTTACGGCTGGATTATCGTTCCGAAATACCAGGATAACGGTACGTTGGGTATCGCCCTGCTGCAGGGTTCGGTGCCGCTGGAGGAAAAATGGAAAGATAACAACGAGGCTTACAGCTACAACCTCTACGATTCCCTGGCGACCTCGGCCGCCGACAGCGAGACGTTTCTTTTTATTTGGCCGGAGACCTCGGCTCCGAGTTACCTGACGCACGAATATGCGGCCCGCCTGCGCATTGGCCGCATCGCCCGCAGGACAGGGGCTTATCATCTGGTCGGAGCGATGGCGGCGGAGGTCCGCGAAAAAGAACAGCGCCATTTTAACGCCTGTTTTCAGTTCGACCCCCAGGGGGTGCTCCAGGAACGTTACGACAAAGTGAAACTGGTGCCGTTTTCCGAACAGGTGCCTTACCAGGATGAACTGCCGTTTTTGAAACGCGATTTCCTGACGAAGTATCTGACGTTCATCCAGAAATATAATGTACAGTGGTGGTCCGATTTTTATCCCGGCGATTCGATGGTGATTTTTGAGATCCCCGGCGCCAAATACGGCGTGTTGATTTGTTATGAATCGACTTTTCCCGAATACGCGCGGGAAATGATTCTCCGGGGGGCTGACTTTATCGTCGGGATCACCAACGATACCTGGTTCGGTAACTCGGTCGGGATATATATGCACGCCCGGATGTTCCTTACGCGGGCGGTGGAAAACCGGTGCTGGATGGCCCGGGTGGCCAACAGCGGCATTTCGTATATCGTCGACGATTACGGCCGTGTCCGGGAATATCTCGGGTACAACGAAGTGGCTGTTATCAAGGGGAAAATAAAGCCGCTCGAAGAAACCCCGGGATCTTATTTTACCCGACATGGCGATATAATCGGGTTAGCCTCGTTCTTGATGCTGGCCGGTTTAAGTGTTATATTGATAGTCGTATGGTTAACGCAAAAAATATTATTAAAAAAATCGTCCTGATGGCGCTGCTGGCCGGCGCGGTATTCACGTGCGGATCCGCCTCGGCGCTGGAGTGGATGACTTTTACCTCGTTCAAGGAGGTACGCCGGATTCTGGCGGTCGGGGATACCGCCTATATCGCAACCTCGGGCGGTCTGCTTGTGGTGAATGATTTCGGTGCGCCCGGCAAGGAATATACTAACATCAATGGTCTGGGGACAATCGACATTACCGATGTTATTATTGACGCCGCCGGGCAGATGTGGGTCAGCGGCGACGGTCGACTGGTAAAATTCGAGGGCGTGAATTCCGTCCAGTTCCTGTTTTTGAACAACGAGGGTGAGACGTTCAAGTTGCACCGTTTGGTCGACGACGGCGACAGTCTGTGGATCGGGACAGAAATCGGGCTGGTGCTGTTTTCGAAAGTAAACGACGGCGGTCAGATTCAGGACAGCTACAGCCTGTTCGGCAGCCTTAATCCGGAACCCGATGTTTACGATGTATTGTTGACGGGCGACAGTATCTGGCTGGCGACCTCGTCGGGCCTGGCCGTGGCCGACAGGAGCAACCCCGTTTTAATGAAGTCGCCCTCGAACTGGACCGTGTTCAGCGTTAACGACTATCCGGAATTGGGCGCTGAAACGGTGCGCCGCGTGACTTATTTCGAGGACGAAATCTATGTCGGCACCGCCGCCGGGCTGTTTCGGCTCGACCGTGGAGCGGGGGATACTTCGTTCATTCTCCAGAATTTCGGTCAGGGCGGCGATATCACGGATTTGATTATGGAAAACGATACGCTTTTTATATATGCTGACAGCGGCCTGGCGTTCATGAAGGACGGCGTTATCACCGAACGCACGCTTAGCGGATTGTCCTCGGCGCCGGTAACGGGGGAAGTCATGGGCGACTACCACTGGGCGGGAGTGGCGGCCGGGGGAGTTTTCGCCAATTACGACGATGGCCCCTATGTGGAATATGTCTATACCGGCATGCCCGGCAACAACGTGACTGACGTTACGGTCAACAAGTTCGGTCGGGTGACGGCGGTGTTCGGCAATTTGCCCGCCGCCGAGTACGAAGACGGCGTCTGGAAGCTCCGCTCGTTCAATGTCAAGGACCGGACGATGGATATCATCTCGGATTCCACCGGCGACAGCTGGGCGGGAACATTCGGATTGGGGCTGTATCATATTTTCGACGAGGGCATCGTCAATTACGACACCGGGAATTCCTCACTGAGCGGAGTATCGGAAAACCACAAGTATATCGTCGTCTATGACATGGACACCGACGGCCGCTACCTGTACGCCGCCTGTTACCGGGCGTTCAACGGCTACCCGGTGGCGGTGGTCGATGTGCTCGACCCCGACAACCCGAATGCGTGGGATTCGCTGGAAATAAGCGACGTTATCTCCGGGGCTAAAATTTTCACGCTCGACTATTACAATGGTTACCTGGGAGTGGGGTCGGAAGTCGACGGGGTGTTTATCTGTTATATCGGCGACCCGAACTACAAGGCGGACGACGTCTGCACTCAGTACACTACGGACAATTCCAACCTGTTGTCGAACCTTATCCGCAACGTGAAATTCTCGCCGGTGACGGGAGAGTTGTGGGCGGCGACCAATTACGGGCTGTCGCGCTTCGATTCCGGGACCGACCGCTTTATCGATATCAACTTGCCCGATGGGTTCGGCCCGGAGGTGATGGCGGTCGAATTCGACAGCCGCGGCAATCTCTGGGTGGGCGGCAAGAACGGCCTGGCCCGGTTTGCCGACGGCGAACTGAGTTATTATACCACGCTCAACAGCGGTTTGGTTTCCAACGATATTATCAATATCACTTATGATATTTACACCGGCGATATTTATATCGCGACCAGCGGCGGGATGTCAAGGATTCCATCGGATATCGGTATGCCGACTATCGATGTCGAGCAGGTGGTGGCGTTTCCGAATCCGTATATTATCGATTCCGACAGCGATATTTTGAAATTCAATTACGGCGGGACAGGGAAAATCAGTATTTATAACGTGGCCGGTGAATATGTGCGGGAACTCAAAATCGCCCCCGGACAGGATTCCTACTGGGACGGCCGTAACGACAACGGCGAACCGGTGGCGGCCGGGGTGTATTTTTTCGTCGTGACCGACGACGAGGGCAATTCAGGCCGGGGTAAAATTCTGTTAATTCGCAATTGATGCAAATTAAACGATACAATCCAAGCCACCTGGACGAGGCGGCGGTGCGCCGTCTGGACGGGTTCTCTCTTTTAACCTCCGTTGGTTTCGCCGGGCTCTGGACAGCGGCCGGCGGCCGGCCGGTTTACTGGACAGCGGAAATAAACGACCGGGTGGTGGCGGTGTTGCCCGGAGTGGAACACGGGCGGGGACCGCTCAAAAGATTTCAGGCTTTGCCGGACGGGCTCTATGCGACGATTGTCTTCACTGACCCGGGAGATGAAAGAAGACCGGAAATCGCTCGCGACATGCTCAGGGCGATGGCCGATTACGGGTATATGAAACTGCATATCAGCGATTATTTTTCGTATTTCACGAAGATTCCGGAGGTGGAGCTGTTGATGTCCCGGACGACGCTGGTGAATATCGCCGGTCGGGACTGGACGCCGCCCGACAGGAAAATCCAGTCGGAGATTCGCAAGGCGGAGCGCGAGGGGGTGGCGGTGGAGGCGTTCGATGTTGACCGGCATTTCGAATGTTTCATGGCGTTGATGCGCCAGACCGAAAAGCGGCACCGTCGCCGGCCGAAATATTCCCCGGAATTTTTCCGCGCCCTTGCAGCCCTGGCCAAAAATGACGATCGGGTAATCTGGAAGTACGTGGCGGTCGGGGGTGAGGCGGCGGCGGCGCATATTTATTTTGTCGTGGCGGACACGGTCCTTAACTGGCAGATATATTTCAATAAA
>JBMOKZ010000018.1:0-4338 GCA_049324195.1 Candidatus Zixiibacteriota bacterium
CCATCTGGGGCGCGACCTTTATAATGGTCAAGGCAGCCCTGACGGATATTGACCCGGTAATAATGGTCGCTTATCGTTTTCTCATCGCCGGCGGAAAACTGGCTGTCTATATGCTTTACAAAAAACGGAACCTGTGGGTTTATCTCGGCCGGTCGTTCATGCTGGCGGTGCTTTTGTGGTTTTTGTACGTTCCCCAGACCATGGGTCTGAAATATACCACTGCCTCCAACTCCGGTTTCATTACCGGTTTGTTCGTGGCTTTCGTGCCGCTTTTCATGCGCACCCTGTTCAAACGAAGACCCAATGTGATGGAAATCACCGCTTCATTAATTTCCCTGGCCGGGTTGTGGTTTTTGACCGGCGGGCTGACCGATATCAATATCGGCGATATTCTTACCCTGTCGGCCGCGATGACTTATGCTTTGCACCTGCTTTATTCCGACCGCTACATGAAAGCCGGCGCCGACCCGCTGTTGATAAGCTGCCAGCAATTTCTTCTGGTCGGAGTCATGTGTCTTTTGACCGGCCTCGTTTTCGACCTGCCTTTCGAAGTCGGGTCGCTCAAAGCCGGCGCCATCGTTTTGTTTCTGGCGCTTTTCCCCACCCTGACCGCTTTTGTTATTCAGATGCTGGCTCAGAAAATCACCTCCCCGCTGCGTGTTTCCCTGATCTTCGCCCTGGAGCCGGTGTTCGCGGCTCTTTTCGCCTGGACCCTGGGCGGCGAAACCTTCGTCACCCATCGGGCTTTCGGCGGATTGTTGATTTTCGCGGCGCTGATACTCTCCGGCTTGCCGGCTCCGCATATTAAAAAACCGGCTTCCGCCGCTTAGGCTGAAACCGGTTATTTATCTGTAGTTCGCGAACGAATTGTTTTATCTCATCAATGGAAGTCCCATTCGTGGAACCCTTCCGGAACATCGGTCATGGCGTTGACGATCAGTTCTACCAGACCGCCGTAAAGGATACGGCACCTTTCCCAGGCATCGTAATAGGTCAGCAGGTCGCGAATCTGCCCTTTGCAGTTGGAGCAGGGCGCGCAGACGTATTTGTTGACGCTCGGGTCGAGTTCCTCGCGGGTAAAGGCGTTCAGAATTTGGACGAATTTCTTCCGGCCCGGGACGGTGAACCGCCAGTTGGGGAAATTGGCGCCCTGCATGATGGCGAAACCGCTGCCGCCGCCGCAGCAGTAGTTGTTGACGCCGTGCGGAGTCATCTCCCGGAACTGCGGACAGATTTTTCTGATAATCCGCCGCTGTGGTTCGATAATTCCCATCGAGCGGGTAATATTGCACGGGTCGTGAAGCGTAACCGGGAAATTGTTCCGCTCCGGGTCAACCTTCACTTTGCCGTTCATGACGATATCCTCGAGCGTGACCATACAGGACTCGCGGGGAACATTGACCTCGTCGAGCCAGACGCGGTCGCCGATGGCCATGATAGCCTTGTGGGCGTGACCGCATTCAGCCACCACTACTTTTTTCACGCCCAGTTTCCTGGCGATTTGGGCATGGTTAAGCGTTACCCGCGCCAGCTGGACGTCCTCGTAGAACAGGCCGTAGTTGACCGAGTCATAACCGACCAGATCGCTGGACATGGTCCAGTTGACGCCGGCCAGTTCGAAAATGATGGCGAACGCCTCGATATTCTCCGGCCAGGACAGAAACTCCCCGGCGTTGTGAATCAGGAGAATGTCAGCCCCCGCCTTGTCAAACGGCATCTTGATATTGAGTCCGGTCCGTTCGGTGATGTCTTCTTCCATGAACTCGATCAAGTCGCGGAGCGCCACGGGGGTGATGCCGGTCGAGGAACCGGTTTCAAGCTGCTTGACGGTGCCCTCGGTATGCAGCTCCGCCGGAGCGATCCCCAGTTCCTGGCTGAACAATTTACGGATTTCCCGGGCAATCAATCCATTGTCCACCCCCATCGGGCAGGTCTGGGCGCAGCGCCGGCAAAGCGTGCAGCGATACGACAACTGAGCGAGCCGGGCGACGGTTTCCCAGTTGACATCGATATCCGCACCGGTAAATTTGGCGGTCAGTTTACCGCCCGGTTTGATATGCTTGTTGATAATCCGGCGCAGGATATCGCTGCGGAAAAGCGGCCGGTAAATTTCGGCCCGCCCACTCATCTCGAACATGGGACAGGCGTTGGAACAGGTGTTGCATTTGACACAGTTATCCAGCGAAAGCATCAACGGCTTTAGAAAAGGCCAGTTGTCCTCACGGGACAGAAGTTTCTTCAGACCCCCGAGGAACTGAGCCACCAGCTTTTCCTTCTCCTCTTCGGTTTCCGGTTCGGGTACGGGCACGTTCAGCACGCCGTCGAGCGAAATATTTTTCCCTTTGCGTTTCAACTCCGGTATCTTCGGGTAGGGCGGATCTTCCCAGTCCTCGTAGGGGTAGGGAAGTTTCGGGAGATTTTTCAAATCCAGCTCAAACAGCTGGTCCGTTTTTTTACTGATGTCCTTTACCTTAATCATCTTACTCATGTTTCATCTCCTTGACTACTTCCGTCCAGGGTTTACCTTGCTGAATGTGGGGAGCGCTCCAGCTGACTTTCTGTTGAAGCAGCGTCATCAAACGCTGCTCGATTTTCCCGCCCTTGAAATTGGGTTCGTCGCTCCAGCGGACCGAGTGATACAGGAAATACTTAGCCACGAAATGCGACATCCGCGTCAGGGGGATATACAATATGAGCAAGGAGACCATCAGAATTTCCGCGGTAAGCCAGCCGCTGTTCCAGGTAGGAGCTGAAAATGTCACCAGGGAATGAACGTATCCGCGCAGGACGGTAAAATCTGGGTCAGCCTGGATATGCGCGAGCAGGGCCACCGCGATTACCGCATCGAAAAAGAGCAGGTTGAAATAATCGGCGAAGGAGTTATAGGCTTTCTGGTTGGCATCCGTCAGCCGCCAGATAAAAAGACCAAAAGCACCCAGCCCGGTCAGAATCAACCCGGCGTAACCCGTGAAAACGGTCAGGTAATGAACCATCACACCGGCCACTCCGGCTTCGAGACCGATCGCCACTCCGAAAATTTCAAGCAGGCTGCCGAGCAACAGCAGCAGCAGCCAGCCGATACAAAGATAAAGACCGAGATGAAAGGGCAGCGATGAAACCCAGACGCGCTTGTTGTTGCGAAACACACCCTTGAGAAAAAATATCTCTTCCATCATCTCTTTCAGTTCCCGGATCATGTCCGAATGCCGCGGTTTGGTCCACCAGTCCAGTTCCTCGAGATATGAGCCGCCATATTCGGCTTTCCCTTTTTCGTGAGGTACGGGGTAAAGTTCCCAGCGAAAATTCTGCGGGGCCTTGATATACCGGAACGCCTTGGCCAACATCGCCACCACGGCGATCAATACTGAAGCGTAGGTAACAAACTGGATCCACATCATAGAATGACTCCTCTTATCTATTCTTACCGGCCGGGCAGCTCTGTGGATAAGAACCTTCAGCCATTATTTTATCCGGATTCAAAAAAACCACTTCCGGGTACCTCTGACGCATGTCGGCTTTGAATTTTTTATTTATCAAATCCGACAGCGTATATTTCTTGAAGATGCCGGCCATCTCGTGGCTGGCAATCACCCATATCATGCGGGCTTCACAAAAACTGCTGTTGAGACAAATATCCGGATTAGTGACACAGTCGGTCAGTTCCGTCGGCCCCTGCACCGCCTCAAGTATTTCCTGAATACTGATTTCCGCGGCCGGCTTGCCCAGCTTATATCCCCCCTTCTTCCCGGAAACGCCGATTATCAACCCGTTGTTTTTCAGGGGTATGGCCAACTGGGTCAGATAGTTCACCGACAAGCCGGTTATCCGGGCGACCTGGCCCAGATGAACCAGTTCCTTTTTCTCAAGAGCGCGGGACAACTCGACCATCATCCGCAAACCATATCTTGCCCGAGTGGAAAATTTCATATTTGATCCTTAGTCAGTAACCTCAAAATTTATATATTTATTATTATAAACCTTAGTAAAATGATAAGTTTAATAATAATTTTTGTCAAGTGAATTCTTTCACATAAATTTCATTTTCTTGACTCAACCAATCTTTTCCCGTTCAGTCACTTAGGATATTTATATTTAATTCATAATTAAAAAAGTGTGATTGCTTTTTTCCAATTTTTGAGCTTAAAAAGCTGACCGTTCTGCTCTTTTTTTTTTAAGTAGTTACCAGATAAAATGATACTCCCCGGGAAATGACTTGATAGTAACACTGACTTCATTTAAAATAATCATTTAATAGAAACAGCGTTAATTCATTCTTTTTAATTCGGGAAGGCCACCGATGAAAAAATTGAAAATGCTGTCATGGAATGTCAACGGGTT
>JBMOKZ010000019.1:0-4271 GCA_049324195.1 Candidatus Zixiibacteriota bacterium
TCATTTATCGGATATTATAAATGATTTTTCATCAAAGTCAATGATATATTTTAACTTATTGGATGAAAAAACGTTAGGAATCGATAAATTTCAGCTTATCGCGACCCCGGTTGGAAAGAAAATGGTAATGAATATGGTCGATTTCCTGCCCCAGACCGTTATTGATGCGGATCTGGAAATGATTCGAAATACCAAGCAGTTCCGCGATTTTTTTGGCCGTGCGGTCCATCAAAGCCAGGGTGTCGGGGTCGGTTTCGTAGAAATTACGACACTCTTTTTTAGGGATAATCAGCAGGTGCACCGGGGCCTGAGGACGATGGTCGGCGATAACGATGATATCTTCGGTTTCGTAAAAAATATTGGCCGGAAGTTCCCGGTTGATGATTCTTGTGAATATTGACGGCATGTTTAAAATATATACTGGAGACAAAAATAAGCAAATTTTAAATCGTATAAACGGAGCTTGCCAAGTGGAAAAAAAATGTTAAATTTCTATAAACAAAAAATAAGCTTTATCTTGAATAATATGTGATTAAAGATACAGGAGGATGACACATGTCCGGTCATTCAAAATGGGCAACCATCAAAAGAAAAAAAGGGAAAGCCGACCAGGAGCGGGGTAAGATATTTACCCGGTACATCAAAGAAATAACGATCGCCGCCCGTGAGGGCGGTGGCGACCCGAACGGCAACCCGCGGCTTCGCACGGCAATTGCCAGCGCCAAGGCAGTCAATATGCCGGCGGACAACATCAAGCGCGCCATTCTCAAGGGTACCGGGGAACTGCCCGGGGTCAGATACGAATCGGTCGCTTATGAGGGCTACGGCCCCAGCGGTGTGGCGATATATCTCGAAGTCATGACCGACAACAAAAACCGGACGGTGTCGGAAATCCGTCATATCCTGACCCGTTTCGGGGGGAATCTCGGCGCCAGCGGCTGTGTGGCCTGGATGTTCGACAAAAAGGGCGTGATTACGGTGGACATGGAAGCGGTCGACGAAGATTCGCTGATGGAAATCTGCATGGAAAACGGCGCCATCGATATTTCCTCGACCTCCGGCTCGTTTGAAGTCGTCACCGAACCGAACGATCTCGATGACTGCCGGATGGCGCTCGAGAAAAAGAATATTCCGATGGTTTCGGCCGAGGTGACGATGATTCCGCAGAATTCCGTCAAACTCGAAAAAGAAAACGAGGCCAGCTCGATGCTCAAGATGATCGATTTGCTGGAAGAGAACGAGGATGTCCAGAAGGTTTACAGTAATTTCGATATCGATGAATCCGTGCTGGAGAAACTCGCCGCGGAATAAGGTTGGCTTTTGAGCCGTTCGATTTCTAACCTGGCCGGCCTGTTGTTGGATTTGGACGGTGTCCTTTATGTCGGGGAACAACCGATAAAGGGCGCCGTCGAAACCGTCAGGTATCTTAAAAACAAAAATATCCCCATCAGATTTACCACCAACACCACCGTCCGTTCAGTGGCGTCGCTGCATGACAAGATGCAGCGTCTGGGTCTGCCGGTCGAACGCGACGAGATTTTCAGCGCCGTGCGGGCGACGGCGCAGTATTTGCATAACGTCGGGAAGCCCTCGTGTTTCTTCCTTTTGACCGACGACCCGATGATGGATTTCGCCGAGTTTCCAGTCTCCGACACTCAGCCGGATTATATCGTCATCGGCGATGTCGGCAAATACTGGGATTATGAATTGATGAACCGGGTGTTTCACATGGTTATGAACGGGGCGGAAATGATTGCCCTGCACAAGGGCAAATACTGGGAGACCGAAAATGGCCTTCAAGTCGATATGGGCGCTTTTATCGCCGGGCTGGAATACGTAACCGGAAAAGAAGCGATGGTAATCGGGAAACCGGAACCCTCGTTTTTCAAACTGGCGCTTGACGACCTGGGTGCGGCGGCGGAAACGGTGGCCATGGTAGGTGACGATATCGATGTCGACATCGGCGGTGCCCAGGCGGTCGGCATGACCGGGATCCTGGTAAAAACCGGCAAGTACCGCGACGAGGTAACCCGTAAATCTTTGATAAAACCCGACCTGATAATCGACTCGGTAATGTCGTTGCGGGATATTCTTTAGTTCACATTCTCATAATCCGTTGAGTTTTTTATTGATATTTGGGACTTTTCAAGTTATTTACTTGATATTATGCGTATTTTAGGAATAGATCCCGGTTTGCATATCACCGGTTACGGTCTCGTGGAAACCGACCTGTCACGAACGAAAGTAATCGAGGCGGGTATTATCCGAACTTCGGAAAAGGACACCATGGCCGCGAAACTCAGGGAGATATCGACCGGGCTGGAGGGTCTCATCAGCCAGTTCAAACCGGACGCGATTGCGGTCGAGGATTTGTATTCCCATTATGACCACCCCAAAACGGCGATAATAATGGGGCATGCCCGGGGGGTTATCTTTCTTAAGGCGGCCGAGGCGAATATCGATGTTTTCCCCTATGCTTCGACCCGCATCAAGAAATCCCTGACCGGAAATGGCCGGGCGAGCAAAAATCAGGTCCAGATGATGATTAAATCGGCATTAGGTTTAGACGACATCCCCGAGCCGCCGGATACGGCCGACGCTCTCGCGATTGCTCTTTGTCATTGCCGGGCGCTGGCGCATAATAATGAGGTGCTGCAATGATAAGTCGGATTACGGGCAAACTGGCCGCCATCAACGATGACACCGCCCTGGTCGAGGTGAACAGCGTTTTTTATGAAATCATGCTGCCCAGCGGACTGGTCGAAAGGTTGAAAAGCAACGGCCGGGTGGGGGAGAATATCACGTTCGAGACTATTTACTATATAGAAGCCGGGGACCGCAAGTCCAGTCATTTTCCCCGCATGGTCGGGTTTACCGATCCGGTTGACCGGGAGTTTTTTTACCTGCTCAACCAGGTGTCCGGGATGGGAATAAAAAAAGCCCTGAAGTCTCTGGTCATTCCGATTCGTGAAATAGCCCGAGCCATCGAGACGAAAGACGCCGCAATACTCAACCGTCTGCCGGGAATCGGCGGGCGTCTGGCCGACAAAATTATCGCCGAGCTCAACGGCAAGACAGCCAAGTTCGCTCTTTCGAAAAGTTCCGAGCCGCTGGCGGTCAAGGAAAGAAAAAAATCCCCGATTCACGACGAGGCGGTTGAGATACTGGTGCAGCTTCAGTATAAACCGGCTGAGGCCGAGGAAATCGTCAGTGAGGCTCTAATGAACCACGGCGGGATTCAAAAAGTCGAGGATTTGATTACAACCATCTTTCGTAACGAGCAGCAGAAGAAAGCCCAGGTATAATGACCCGTGAACGCATCGTCAACGGTTCCCAGATAAGTCCCGAAGAAGATTTGGTGCAGTTTTCCTTGCGCCCGAAACGAATTAGTGAATATATCGGGCAGAGGGAGTTACGTAATAAACTTGAAGTGTTACTTGAAGCCGCAAGGGGACGCGGGGAGGCGGTCGAGCATATTCTGCTGTATGGCCCGCCCGGCTTGGGGAAAACTACGCTGGCTCATATTATCGCCAACGAGATGAATGCCAAAATAATTTCGAGTTCGGGTCCCGCCCTTCAGCGAGCGGCCGATTTGATGGGGATTTTGACCAATCTCAACGAGGGCGACATTCTTTTTATCGATGAGATTCACCGGCTGTCCTCGTTTGTCGAGGAATTCATTTACCCGGCGATGGAGGATTTCAAGGTTGATTTCGTGGTCGATAAGGGGGCTTTCGCCAAGGTCATCAACATGCCGTTGAAACGGTTCACTTTGGTCGGGGCGACGACGCGGGCGGGGATGCTTTCGGCGCCGCTTCGCGACCGGTTCGGGCTTTATTATCATATTGATTTTTATCCAGCCGAGGACCTGGCGGAAATAGTCATGCGGTCGGCGCAGCTTCTGGAGATAACGATTGAACGTGAAGCCGCGATGGTGGTGGCCGGGCGTTCACGCGGCACACCCCGGATCGCCAACCGGCTGTTGCGACGGGTGCGCGATTACGCCGCGGTCAAGGCCGACGGCCGGATAACTCCCGAAATCGCCGAGAAGGCGCTTGATGTCGAGGGGGTGGATTCGGCCGGGCTGGATAACCTGGACCGGAAACTGCTCAAGATTATTATCGAATATTACAAGGGCGGCCCGGTCGGTATCGAGGCGCTGGGAGCGACTTTGAACGAGGAAGTCGATACTCTTATCGACATGGTCGAGCCGTATCTTCTGAAAATCGGGTTTGTCCAGCGCACCAAGCGGGGCCGGATAGCCTCGGCGG
>JBMOKZ010000020.1:0-4257 GCA_049324195.1 Candidatus Zixiibacteriota bacterium
AAGGCCGAGACGACCGTGGACCAGCCGGCATAAAAGGAAATGACCCGCGATATAATCAAGCCGGTGGCCAGACCGATAATACACCCGAGCAGACAAATCAACACGGCTTCGATAAGGAACTGCCGCAGGATATCGTTACGTGTAGCGCCGACCGCCCGGCGGACGCCGATCTCCCGGGTTCTTTCCAGAACCGTGGCCAGCATGATGTTCATGATGCCGATCCCCCCGACCAGAAGCGACAGCCCGGCGATAGCCCCCATGACGATATTGAAAATCTGCTGGGTTTTCTGCGACTGGCGCAAAAGCGATTCCGGCACGACAATTTCATAATCACCGATACCGTTGTGCCGCCGGCTCAAAATCCGTTCGATCAGTTTGGTCACCGCCGGGACATGTTTCAGGTCGGTGACGGTCACGGTCAACTGGTCGATTTCCGGGACGTTGTACTTGTCGTCGACATTGACACTGTAAGAAATCCAGTTGCCGCCGCCGGAAACGGATTCGGTGGCGTTGTTTCCCCGGTCGAATTTTTTCACGGCCGTATTGAAGGGAATATAAACGTCCTCGTTGAAATTTCTCAGCTCCAGCCCCTCGACCTTGCCGCGGCCGATATACTTGTCGGCCATCACGCCCACCACGGTAAAATCGATATCCCCGATCCGGACCGCTTTGCCGATAGGGTTTTCAAACGCGAACAGCGTTTTCTTGGCTTTGGAGCCGAGCACACAGACCTGGTTGAAATGGTCGTTGTCGGATTCAGTGATAAACCGACCCTCCTCGACCTCGATCGACGACGAGTATATAAAGCCCGGCAAGGTGGCGACCACCCGCACCGGGGCTTCACTGGCGCGATAACTTATCTTGGGAAAACCTTCGAAACGCTGCGGCACGACGTTGGCCACCAGGTCTGTAAACTCGGTGATATTCTCGCCGTCAGCTACGGACAGCCCCTGCGATACCTGAATTCCTTCTTCGGATTCATAGGCCTCTTCGGGAATTTTGGCGTTGATGATGATATTATTGATACCGAGGATGGAAATCTGTTCCATGGCCTCGCGTTTGGCGCCTTCACCGATAGACAGCATGCCTACTACCGAGGCTACGCCGATAATGATGCCGAGCATGGTCAAAAAGGTTCTCAGTTTGTGCGATAACAGGGATTCGAACGATACCTGCAGAATGCGATTGTAATCCATGGTTATCTTCTCTTACCGCTTCCCCCCTGTTTACCGCCGGCCGGCGGAGAGGTTCGTCCCTTGTTGAGTTCCGGCTCGCTAGCCTTGTCGCCCGGCAAACCCTGCTCTTCGAGAGTCGGGTCAACCAGGCAAATTTTTTCGCCGCCGTCCAGTCCGGAGACAATCTCGACCCGCATATCGTTGCGGCGGCCGACCTCGACCGGGACCTCTTTCTTGTTGTCGAAAAATACCAGGGTTTTACCTTCCTTTTCGAAGACAGCCTCGAGCGGCACCGAAATCACATCCTCAAGACGGTCGATAATGATTCGCGCCGAGGAAGACATGCCCGGTTTGAGGTTTTCGTCGTGGTCGTTGATGGTGATTTCGACGTCGAAAACGTTAATCTTGGAATTATAATCCTTACGCCGCGCCAGGGTAGCCTTCTTGGTCACGACGCCGCTGTACGAGGTATCCGGAAAAGCATCGAGCACTACCTTGACCGTCTGCCCCGTGTCCACTCTCGAGGCATCGACCTCGGAAACGTAGGCATCGACAATCATTTCAGATAGGTCCGGCAGGTTAATCAGTCCCTGGCCGGGCCAGGGGGCATCGCCCTCCTGAACTTTCCCCATACTGCTGCCCTTCCAGATTTCCAGGTACACCACCATGCCCGGCATGGGGGCGTTGATGGTCATCTGGTCGAGTTCCTTCTGTGCCATCGCCACCTGACCCTCAGCCCGTTTAACCTCGAGCTCTGCTTTTTCCACGTCGGACTTATACTGGTCCATCTTGGCCTGGAAATTCAATCGGGCGAGCTCCAGCTCCAGGCGGGCTTCCTCGGCCAGCTTGGGCGCCTCGTGCTTTTTTTCGTCGTAGTTGCGCTCCGCCTTCTGCAGCTCCAAATTAAGCTGTTTTTCCTGGATGGTGTATTCTTTCCTGGCCCGCTCCAGTGTGGTCTGATTTATTTTGAGGGTGGACTGATGGTCCGTCAATTCGTTCAATTGCTCGGTGGCGTCGAAGCGAATAACCGGGTCCCCCTTTTGGACCATACTGCCCTCGGGCGCCATCCAGGTAATCTGGAGACCCCGAATGCGGGGTGCGGAGATAGTGAAATTGCGTTTGGCGTCGATACGGCCGTTGGCCTTCACCGAAATGACGAATTCACCTTTAGTGACTATATCGGTCGGAATATCATACGAAGTCGTAAATACGGCGTTGACACCGTAGTAGGCCCCCAGAATAATTACCAGAACAACGGCAATATAGACGTACTTCTTCACTTAACAACCTTTCAAAAAAAGATATGACTGCAGCATTTGTTAAAAACAATATCACACACGACAAACCGTTATTAGTTCTACGGTTGCCGATGATTTTAGTTGCCTTAATTTTTAACTTTCCAGCGGCGATGTGTCCAGAGCCACATATCCGGATATTTGCGAATGGTCGCCTCGAAAAACCGGCTGTAAGTTTCTGTCATATATCGGATATCCGCTTCCTCGTCGCCGGAATGGGGGGGATAAATGGGGTCCGAGGCGATAACCACGTGCCGGTCGTATCGTTCCCGTCTCAGCAAATAAGGCAGAAGCGGACTGCCGGAACGAATAGAAAAGAGGGCTGGACCCTTGGGTGTGGCCGCGGGGCGACCGAAGAAATCCAGGATAACACCTTCGGAAGGGTTGTGCTGGTCCGACACCAAACCTGTAAAGTGGTTGGCTCGCAGCGCCTTGAACACCTGACGGACACTTTTCGTAAGTGATATTATGCCCACGCCCACATCACGGCGAAAACCGATGAGCATATCATCGATAAGTTGATTGTGCTGTTGTCCGACCAGAAAATCCATGGGATAACCGCAGGCGGCGATCCAGGCGCCCATCAATTCCCAGTTGCCGAAATGGGCAGTGACGATAATCCCTCCCTTGCCTTCCTTATATATTCGTTCCAGTATTGCAGGATCCCCCACAATAATTTTATTTATTCCGTCCAGACCCATTTTCCCGAAACGTGAAAATTCAATCAGCGTGCGCCCGATATTCTTGAAAAGGCTTTTAATGATCAGTTTGATTTCTTCGTCGGACAAGCTGTCTCCCATCGCTTTTTTCAGATTGTCGAAAGCGATTCTCTTGCGCGAGGTCAGCATGGCGTGAGCCAGATTGCCCAGGCCGACTCCGAAAACATCAGCTGCCTCCGGCGACAACAGGCGCGCCAGCCTGACGCCAACCAGGGCGGCGAAATATTCGACCCGGTGACTCAGTTTCGCCATGGTTCGTCGTCATCCGTTTTTTCGGGGTGGTCGGGATCGCCGTAATCAAAATCGGTGGAATGAAGCTTTTCGTCCTCTTCCCATTTCTTGAAATAATCTCTTTTACTTTTCATCCTGAGCAGACCGCCGATAATAACCACAATCGCCAGGGCAATCCACAAGTAAATGGTATCCATAAACAAACTCGCTGCGTTAAATCGTTGGGTTAAATATATATTAAATTCCTGTTGAAAACCCCAATAATCTGAACCTATCGAGGCCATCAGGGCCGAGTCAACCGTCGCCCCTGCGGCGATTTCATCCAAGAAAACATTTACCGCCTCGCGGCCGTATTCCCGGTAAAGGTACTGCACCGCCAGATAAGACTGGGCATAAGCCTGATGAGCCCTGACGGAGTTGAAACGGTTCATCTGCTCGATATCGAGAAGTCTGATAAATCGGCCGAAAACCGCGGCCCGGCTCATGGCCAGGTTGTCCGTCCAGCTCCATTCAGCTGAGACCATCATGGCCAGGCCCTCGTCAAACCACCGCGGCGGCGCATAGCGACCGGTCCGATGATGCAGCGCCAGGTGGGCGTATTCATGGCTCAGCAGCTCATAAAGAGGACGACCGAGATTGAAGCTATCGGGGGATTTGACGACAATCAGGTTTTTAAGCGGTAAAGCCGCCGCCGCGCCCCAGTCCGGAAACCGCCCGCCGATCAGACTCTCGAAAATATCCATATTCTCGACCATATAAATTTCGGGCCGATTTGTTATCGAATCATTCAATAAGTGAATCAACTGTTGGCGGGTCCGGTTCAATATCCCGTCAGCC
>JBMOKZ010000021.1:0-4255 GCA_049324195.1 Candidatus Zixiibacteriota bacterium
GGATGAAACGAACCGTCCACCAGCCGGCATCGGGCGGCGCTCAGACCGATTTTGGGATTGTCCTGATGGACCTCACGCAGACGGTCAATAATACCGCTGTCCACCTTGACATCGGGATTGATAAACAGCAGAAATTCCCCCGAGGCGTTAAACGCCCCCCGGTTGCAGGCGGCGCCGAACCCGATATTTTCCTCGTTATGAATGATTTGCGCGCTGGGGAATAGGTCTTTGACAAGTCTGTCCGGCTGGTCATCGGACCGGTTGTCCACCAGGAACAACTCGAAATCCTGCCCCTTCACGGCTCCTCGAAGGCTGAGCAGGCAATCCTTCAGGGCAGGAAGGGAATTATGGGTTACAATTATCAGGGAAACCCTGTTTTTAACCGCGTTACTCAATTTCGCTAATTGAATTTACCAAACATTGCTTTTAAGCGCAACAGCCAGACCATCCACACCGCTTCGCGGACGATTTTCTTGGACATTTTCGACTGGCCGGCGATTCGGTCTACGAAAATAATGGGAATTTCCTTGATTCTGAAATTCTTCTTCCAGGCCCGCATGGACATCTCGATCTGGAAGGAATACCCGGACGAGCGGACGTCGTCAAGATTGATCGCCTCAAGCAGTTCCCGGCGGAAACACTTGAACCCGCCGGTGGCGTCACGCAAGGGTAACCCGGTGATAATCCGGGTATAGACGTTGGCGAAATACGACAACAGTAGCCGTGACATGGGCCAGTTAATTACGTTGACCCCGCTGATATAACGGGATCCGATAACCAGGTCATGGTTCTGAATCTCTCTTAGAAAATCTTTGAGATACTCCGGGCCGTGAGAGAAATCGGCGTCCATTTCAAAGATGAAATCGTATTTATGTTCGATGGCCCATTTGAAGCCGGCAATATAAGCCCGACCCAGACCTTCTTTTTTCTCGCGGTGGAGGACGCTCACTTTATTTTCCTGTTCGGCGAGCTGGTCGGCAATCTGCCCGGTCCCGTCGGGGGAATTGTCATCGACAATCAAAACGTGAATCCGGGCATCGAGCGGCAGCACGGCATGGACTATCTTACGGATATTTTCTTTCTCGTTATAAGTCGGAAAAATTATCAGGGCGCGTTGAGCTTGGTTCATGGAGTTGTTTCTTTCTCGTTATAACTATTTTTCCGGTCGCGAACGACAAAAATCAAAATGACCGTAAACAGATAAAACGTGGTCAGCCAGGTTACCAGGCGGCCGGTTTTGTAACGCGGGGAGTCAAAAACGAAAACCACCTCCTGGCTTCCGGCCGGGATTTCCACCGCCCGGAAAGCCCCGTAGGCTCGATACAACATGGCCGGCTGGCCGTCGACCGTCACCCGCCAGGCGTCATAATAAGTATCGGTAAAAACCAGAATTTTATTGTTCCCGCAACTCACTCCCACTTGGACCGTATCCACACCGTAATCGATAAACCAGGCGGAATCAGTATCCAGGCTGTCCGGGACCAGCGTCATTTGCGGTTCCTCCTCGAGATAAACGACGTGGCGAAAATCGTCCGAATTGTCCAGAATTTGCGGATAAATATTCTGCCGGTCGGGGACAACTTTGTAACGGTCGACCAAAAACAGCCGGGGGTAGGCGTTGTTGTTTTCTACGAGCTGGCTGTTTCCCAGGGTGGCTATGGTTTTTACCGGAATATCCCCGAAATAATTCGGCGGGATACTCTGCCCGGCAGGCGCCACCAGGTATTTGGTTCCCACCAGATTGAGGAAATAGGGATTGCCCATATTTTTCAATTCTATACTGCCGAGCAAATCATCGTACCAGCGCAGCTGGTTGCCGTGATACCCCACGACGACATCGATACTATAATACGGCAGCATGACGCTTTTGGGATCGTTGAGAGTCAGCACCCGGAATTTCTCATTGTCTTTCTTAAGAAATTCCACGAGGGGATTTTGTTCGGGCCAGTTCTGCTGATAATCATAGGTATCGATAAATCTGCGGTTGAATCGGATATCGTCCGCCACCGGAATCAAAACCAGACCGCACAAAACGGCCGTCCCGGCTTTGCCCGAGCGATAGAGCCAGATTAAGAATGCCGCCAGAGCCGAGGACAGGAAGGCGAACCAGGCGCCCGACTGAACATGGGGCAGGTTCATGAAGGCAACGTCCAGCATCGACACGTTCTGCTGGATCATGGTAGTCGAAGCCTCGCCGTAAAACACCGAGCACCACGCCGACAACATTCCCTTCCCGGCCACGCCGAACAACAACGCCAACAGCAGCATCACACCCGGAACACCGAGGAGGAGGTAATGGAATTTTTTTTCGGTCGCAGCCGCCTCCCGGCGTTTGTCCAGAATGTACTGCACCCCCATTCCTCCCAGCAGGGCAATCGATAGGGAGAAAACGAACATAATCATCGAGGGTGCTCGAAGCGATGACACCTTGGGAATCAGGTAATAAAACAGCCTGAATACCGGCGTGGTGTCGGCCAGAGCGTAAAGCAGGGCGAACAGAGCCAGGCTGCCGAAAAAATACGCCTCGCGGCGGTGCGTGAAAAACAGGCCGACCAGCGCCAGGAAAAAGGCGGTAATGCCGACTGCCTCGGAATTGTCCTTGAAGGCGTTCTTGCCCCAGTAATAGGTTTTAGCCTTCTGTGAGTTGGTGCCTGAAAATTCCGGGAGAATTATCGACAGCGCCTCCTCCTCGTGCATCGACCACGAGGTCGCCCAGGTCCAGCCTTTCTTGGCGTCGGCCCGGGGCGAGAAATGCGTCGTGTAATAATAACCGGGATAGAACTGAATCGCCGAAAGCAGCAGACCGATTACCACGGCGTAAGCCACCAGCGTTCCGGGTTTAATCAAAGGCACGATTGATTTAGTATCTTTAAACAGGAAAAGCAGCTTGAACAGCGTATAAAAACCGACCACCCAGAGCATAAAGTACGACATCTGCGGGTGCGGTGAGAGAATAATGATCCCGATTACCAGTCCCAGCAGGGTGAAATTGATAAACGGCCGGCGTTGGAACCCCCGCTCGAGAAACAGTACCACCAAAGGGAATAAAGTGGTCACGAAAATTTTACCGTCGTGACCGGGCGCGACATAGGATACCAGGTAAGGCGCGAACATGTAACACCCGGCGGAAAACAGCGATGCCACTTTCGACAGGCGGAACTGCCGGGCACAAAAATACATGAAAATCCCGGCCAGGAAAATATGCAAAAACTGCACGAAACCCAGCATACGGAAAAGGTTGCCGAAAAATTTCAGGATGGAAAAAGGATAAAAGATATCGCCGTGAAACGCTTCCACGAACGGCATCCCGCCGAATGCGTGCGGGTCCCATTGCGGTACGGAGCCGTGTTCCCAAAAATAAGCGACATAGAAAGCCCGGTGGTAGATACCGGCCTGAATCATATCGCCGCCGCGAAGCATCTTGTCCGAAAAGAGAAAATCACTGAATAAAATCACCAGCGCGAGGAAAAAGACGACAAAGACGACCGGCACGAACCAGCGCGATTTCTCCGGGTCAAAACTGCTTTTCCTACTGACCGGACCCGAGGAAGTTCGGGCCGGCGAGGACGCGACTTTCTTTTTCTTATTCAAACACAGGCTCCTTATCTGTTATGATTTATTTTTATAAAAAATGAAATCAAGGCGGCGAACACCTCGATAACAATCGACCAAAGCCGCGCCAGAACCACTGCGGCGGCGGCAACCGGTCCCAGAAAAGGGGTCAACAGAGCGCCCATCACAATTTCGCGCGGGCCAAACCCGCCCGGGGCAAACAGAACCAGGTAACCGATCTGGTACGCAAAAGCGAAAATCCCCATTGCCGTCACGACCCCGACCGTCAGCGCCGGAGTGATCGCTTTCAGGAACCACCAGAAGGCCAGACCGTAAAGCACCCAGCTTAAAAAATAACCAAGAAAAACAGCCAGAGCAACCTTTTTATCCAGATGGAAAGTAAGCGGCGGACGCGATATTTTTTTCAACAAGTAATTGATTATTCTCAAAAAAGATGACGGCCAAAAGATTATCATGACGCATATCGTCAGCATGACCGCTGTCAATAACAGCGCCGAATACGGCCCCAGCAGTTTGACCTGGTCGATTAAAATCCGCGAATCCAGCTGCGAGGCGATAACGAACAACAACAGCGAGGCCGGGATAGTGAAAAACTGAAAGATTACAAACGAGGTCCCGGCCGGCTCGGGGGGTATTCCCCGCTGGCGGGTCAGATACAAAATCCCGAATACCTGCCAGACCT
>JBMOKZ010000022.1:0-4219 GCA_049324195.1 Candidatus Zixiibacteriota bacterium
GACAACGCATACGGGGATTGATAACCTCTAATTCGCGTTTCTGTACTTCCTAAAAACCGATTCTTACGCCCAATGATTAGACCGTTTTTTACGGGACCTGTAGATGTAAAACCTTATATTATGAAAAGGTAAGGAAGTGCTTAAATGAAAAAGATGACCTTGTTACTTTTAAGTACGCTTTTTCTTGCGATACTTATTCTCAACTGTAACAACAAGGACGACACTACTGCAGAGGACAGCTACGATGTTAACCTCTATGGAATCCCCGAATTTGTAGTGGTTGACTATATCGAACTGGATAAAATTTCCCGAATATCGAGATTCCGTTCGGCGGCGGGACACGATTACTGGGATAATTTCGAATCCTGCCGGAGCATGAAGCATTACTTTGAGCCGAAAGCGGAGGTCGATTGGTCGGCGATAAAAATCTTTTCTCCTGTCGATGGCAAGATATCCAAGGTATACAGCGAATGGGCGGGGAAACAATTACACATTAAGTCGGATAAAAACCCTGCTTTCTATTTCATTATTTTTCATGTTCAAGTGCTGGGCTCTCTAGAAGTTGGCGACAAGGTCACCGCCGGTCAGCAGCTGGGAACGCACATCGGTGATCAAACGATGTCTGATATTGCAGTCGGCGTACAGACACCAAACGGCTGGAAATTGGTCTCCTGGTTTGAGACATTGGCGGATTCCATTTTCGAGCACTACCAGGACAGGGGGGTAGGCTCAAGGGATGACCTCATTATTACAAAACAGGATAGAGATAACGATCCGCTTGTTTGCGAAGGCAAGGAATTTATCTCACAGGGTAATCTCGAGAATTGGGCGATACTCAACTAGCGTCGATGTTGCTGGTCTTGTTATTGTTGTGTTTTATTCTCTTAATCAGCGGGTCCGGGGTTCGAGACCCTGATGGCGCATTTTTTTATGGGGGGCGGTTCTTGATATTTCTTTCTTCTCCACTCCGGATAGATGACGGTTATCTCGTTCGATAAGTCATTATATTCTGATTTATATACTGGAGGAAATTTTATGATAAAAGCAATATATGTCCTTTTGGCTGTTGGTTTGCTGTTGTTGTCGGGTGTCGTGTCTGCCGACAATCCCCCGGACGGTAAAGCCGCCGGCAAGCCGGCCGGTTACACGCTTGACGACCTGTCCTGGCTGGTCGGCACCTGGAAAGGGGACGCCTTCGGCGGTGTTATCGAGGAAATCTGGCACGCGCCATCGGGCGGTTCCATGACGGGCTGTTTCAAACTGGTTACCGATGACGAGGTCGGTTTCTACGAGTTCATGACCATCACGATCGATTCCGCAGGGCCGCTCCTGAGGCTGAAACATTTCAACGCCGACCTGACCGGCTGGGAAAAGAAGGAACAGGTCGTCGTATTCCCGTTTAAGAGCATGTCCGAAAATAAAATTTACTTCGACGGTCTTTCTTATGCTCGGCATGCAGACGATGCTCTGCGGATAACGGTGGAACTGAAGGACTCCGAGAATAAACCGGCTGATGTGGTCATCGAATGCTACCGACCGAAGTGAGTGATTTTTACGGTCGTTGGATATTAGCAGATTCATCAGGTAAAAAGCTGGTCATAAAAAAACCGTCCCGGAAAATAGGGACGATTTTGTATTCTAGCGGTAAATTTGTATTACAGTGAAAATATTTTTCGTCAATTCATTTTTCTGAAATACACCCAAATACCCAGAATAGTCAGACCGAAACCGAACAAAAGCAGAGTTTCGTTTTCGGGAACTTCTCCCGCCAGTATCTCGCCCTCGAAAGTGACGTCGGTCACCAGAGTCGTGTTTGTGGTTGCGATGTTGTTGAATGTCGCGCTGTAATCCAGGTTCACCGGTCCGCTGAGAGGCTGCGCAAGATTGAAATCGTAACCGAACTCATAAGTCAAAAACGTCTGAGGTGTCCCGTTGATTACCCCGGCGCTCCATTCCCCCGGCGTGCTGTACGCCCCGGTAATGTGTCCGGTGTTCAAGGTCGGCAGATACTGGGTCGTACCCAGCAGGCCGAGTGAAAAGTGATTAAAACTACCGGTCGTGCCCGCAAGACCACTGAAGAAATTCTCCCCGCCGAAATTTACATGCACTCGCAGCCGATACGTGTCGGCGTCGAGTTGTTGTAAGGTCGCTCTTGATATGTTGAACCAGCCCAGGCTGCTGGCCGTAGCCGGTAAAATCAAAAGCAGCAAAAAGACTAAAATCTGTTTCATTATGATAAAACTCCCCACAAATATTTCTCGAAATGAAATCTTTGTCATACGTTGAATAGCGAAGATGCCCCAAAAAGCATATAATTAGCAAATAGAGTGCCCACTGTCACACAGTTACTATGTGACACACTGTCTTGGAGTTATATTTTAGGTGTAAAAATGTCAGATATTCTCATCGCTCAAAATGTGAAGTGTCTTTCATACTGTGTGAAATGATTTTGACTGGTTTTGAAAACAAGGAAAAATTTTCTTACTTTTTCTCAGCTTGAACCAGCATAAAACCGCGGAACAGGCCGAAATGCCCCGAGTCCCAGGATTCGGGGAAAACGATATTATAAAACCCGACCCGCTCAAACATCGTCTTCAATTCACTTGCATCATAAGCCCGAGTAGTGCTGCGATATTCGGTGACCTCGGCGCTCGCGGCGTCGATTACAATAAACTCCTGCGCCGCTATCCGGTCGTCGGGATACCAGCGGTTGGTCATCAGGCAGATATGCGGCTTATCGGAAAAAAGACCGCCGGCGGCTTTGAACCAGGAATCTTCCGTTTCGCCTATTTGGCGAACCAGTTCCGGCGACTGGGTTTCAAGCAGCACCCGCCCGCCCGGTTTGAGCGCCCGGTATACTTTAGCAAGAATGGTCGAGGCGTCCTCGGACGGGAACACATTGAACTCGCCGAACAGGAACGTAACCAGGTCGTAATGGTCGCCGAAAGACGCGGTCAGAATATCGTCGTGAAGATACTCGCACCGGTCGGGAAAGGCGGTGTTTTTTACGGCGTAGTCAATGGAGGCCGGCGAGAAATCAATACCCCGGCAAAGATGACCCAGGACAGCCAGTTTCTCCGTGTAAAAGCCCGGTCCACAGCCGAGATCGAGAATCCGTGAAGGTCTTTCGTTTAGGAGTCGCTCGTGGATGAAGACGACGTGTTCGTTGATTAATTTCTGTCGACGACTGGCGCGGTCATGGTTCTGGCTGAGATGTTCCGCAAGCATGCGCCGGCTGAATGCCGGGTCGTTCCAGGGAATTTTATAACATCCGTCCCAATGGTCCCGTTGTTCCCGGCGTTCGTCAAACAAATCGTTCAGGTTCACGGCTGAATTGTCTCCGGAGGATGATACATCCAGACGTTAGGTTCGATATAAATACCCTTGTCCCGGTCGATATCGATCGCTACGGGAACCAGGGCGCCGGGGATATCGTATAAACCGGATTTATCGAAAACCATTCCGGTCCAAGCCTGCCATTCGGCAATCGTACCGGTGATGTACATCGCCTTATGGCAGGGTTTGATGATTCGGGCTCCGAGGCGTTGATGCACTCGTAGCCAGGGGTCAAAAGGGCGGCCGTCATCATCGGTTCGTTTGATGTAATCCTCGATTGGTTGTCGGGGGAACTCGGGTTTGCGGTTGGGTCTGACCGGGGCAATCATGCCTTTAAGGCCGGCTTTGCTTCCGACCAGTTTCATGGCTTTCACGGCCCGGCCGCTCAAGTGCCGCCCGCGGTTTTCGGAAAAAACGACAATTTGCAGAGCGCAGATGATATTCGTACGGCGTCCGCGCCGATTGTCATCGATGCCTTTTTTTAGCGCCCAGTCCCAGCCTTCGTCGGGAAGGTTTTCTATCTTGTCCTCCCAGAGAAGAGGAGTGGAATTGCCGATCGCCACGGGGGGATCGTTCTCAGAGGCGGTCAGGACAAACTGGAAATCGGGTAATTTCTTGTAGCAGTCGTCGAGCAAATTGGCGGTCTGGTCGTGAAGCATGAATTCCGGCCATTCGGCGCCAATCCGGGCGGCGGTTTTTCTAACCAACTCCGGATTCTCGGCTCCGGTGATAAGGCGATATTCGGCAGACATTTTTATTCGAATCCTCTCGATATATAGGCGGCCTTTATGGTAATGATATTTATCTCGAAAGACAATAGTTTATCACCATTTGAAAGACAATTATCGTCATTTCCTTGTTTTAAGATTGAACATTCAATCCG
>JBMOKZ010000023.1:0-4208 GCA_049324195.1 Candidatus Zixiibacteriota bacterium
GTTCTCCGGGTGGGCGGAAACCACAGCCTGGGGCCGTCCGCCGCTCTTCTTGATGGTCAGGTGTTTTCCGCCGGGAGCGATAAGCACCTTTCCCGGCTCGATAGGCTCGCCGTTGACCGCTTCGGTGACCTGCAACTGTGACAAGCCGTCGAGCCGTTCGGCCAGCGATTTGGTGAAAGTCGGCGGCATGTGCTGAGCGATAACGATCCCCACGGGCAGATTACGGGGAAGTTTAGAGATAAGATTCTGCAGCGCGGGCGGTCCGCCCGTGGACGACCCGATTGCGATAATACTGACGGCATGATTTCTCTTGCGGATAACCGGGGTCGGAACGGCGACCGGTTGCGGTGTGGTAATTTTCCCTGCCTTAACGGCGGGCCGGCTGATCCCGGCGAACTGCCGCTGGCGGTACCGGGTCATAAGAAGATGTTTGCGCCGGACGATGTCCTTGATTTTTCCCAGCAGTTCTTCGCGTATTTTAACGATGTCGAGACTTACATAAGACATCTGCTTGGGAATAAAATCGACCGCGCCCATTTCAAGCGCGTCAAGAGTGGCTTTGGCGCCCTCGGTCGTAATCGAGGAAATCATCATCACCGGAACCGGGTGTTTCTGCATGATTTCCCGAAGCGCCGTCAGACCGTCCATCCGGGGCATCTCTATATCCATCGTGACCAGGTCCGGCTTGAGCAACTGGACCTTCTCCACCCCTTCGGCTCCGTCGCGAGCGGTCCCGACCACTTTTATCTGGGGGTCAGATTCCAGCATCATGGTAATCGCCTTACGCATGAACGCTGAATCGTCAACGACCAGAATTCTTATTTGCGATGACTGCGTCAATGACATCGTAAATTTAACTCATTTTTTTCGCTAACTTGAACAAACCCATGAGGTCGACAATCAGCCGGATCCGGCCGTCGCCCAGAATCGTCGCGCCGGCCAAGCCCTCGGTGGTTCCCAAAAACTGCCCGAGAGATTTTATGACCACTTCTTCCTGACCCAGGAAACGGTCGATATTGATACCGAGCTTCTTGTCCGCCAGCCCCACGATAATAATGTACGGTTTTTCGAGGAGGGTGAAACCGGAGGCTTTCGAATAAATAATATCCATATTGACCAGGGGTATTACCTCATCGCGCAGTTTGAACACCGGTTTGCGGTTAACGTAGTAAATTTCCGTCTGGGCGGTTTTAATCGTCTCGTACACCGACGACAGCGGTAAAATATATACATCCCGGTCGGATTCGACCAGCAGCCCCTGGATAATGGCCAGCGTCAACGGCAGCTTGATGACAATCGTGGTGCCTTTATCAACCTGCGAATCGAGCTCGATATGCCCGTTCAGCTTTTCGATATTGGTTCGGACGACATCCATTCCCACGCCCCGACCCGAAATGTCGGTCACTTTCCTGGCCGTGGAGAAGCCGGCCTCGAAAATATACCGAAATACTTCCCGGTCGGGAAGATTGTCAATCTCGGCTCGGCTCGCCAAACCCTTTTCGACCGCCTTATTGCGGATGGCTTCGGTATCGAGACCTTTCCCGTCGTCTTCGATTTTGATAACGATGTTGGAACCTTCCTGGGCGGCGGTCAGGATGATGGTTCCCTTTTCCGGTTTCCCTTTGGCTTTTCGGTCCGCGGGCGATTCGATCCCGTGGTCGCAGGAATTACGGATGATATGCACCAGCGGGTCGCCGATCTCCTCGATGACCGATTTGTCCAGTTCGGTTTCCTCACCGAATATTTTCAGCTCAATCTGCTTACTGCTGTCGCGGGCCAGATCACGCACCATCCTGGGGATTTTCTTGAAGACTTTCCCGACCGGTTGCATCCGCATTTTCATCACGCCCAGCTGAAGTTCCGTGGTGATGAAATTGATCGACGCCACGGTCTGGTTCAACTGCTCCAGGACTTCCAAATTATCGTGTTCCTGGTTCATCCGGTTGACCGCCTGCACGAGCGAGTTCCGTCCCAAAACCAGTTCCCCCATGAGATTCATCATGGAATCCAGCCTGTTGACATCGACCCGAATGGTCTGTTCGACGTTCTTTTTCTCGTTGGCCCTGCCTGACGTGGCTGTGCTTTTGAGCGGGTTTTCTTCGCCTGAAACAGCCGGGGAATCCGCCGGATTACCAACCTCGCCGCTTTCCTCGTCAACTGATTCCGATTCGTCCGCGTTATCGTCGATTTCCTCAAAAACTTCCTCAGCGACGACTTCTTCTTTAGCCGCGGGTGTGACCCCGGTCTCGACTCCGGAACCGGAGATAGCCGCCGTCAGCGAAGCCAGGATCTCGTTCAGATCCACTTCCTCGGAATTGCCCTCGCGGACATTCTCCAAAAGGCTTTTGAGGATGTCGAGTGACTTCAACAGGACATCCATGATTTCGGCGGTAACGACCAGTTCGGCTTTTCTCAGTTTATTGAGGATGTCCTCCATCTTGTGCGTCAAGGTGGTAACCTGATCGAAACCCAGAAAGCCCGAGGTTCCTTTGATAGTATGCGCCGCCCGAAATATTTCGTTCAATAAATTGAGGTCCGACGGAGCCTCTTCGAGTTTCACCAGATTGGTATCCAGGGATTCGATCAACTCGTCGGCCTCGACCAGGAAATCCTGTATTATTTCCTTCATTTCATCCAGTTCAAAGTTTTCTGCCATATCAGGTCCTATTTACTGTTTCCGTGCTTGACCTGGTCGAACAGAGAATCGACCTCTTCCTGCTGAGTCTTCTTCTCGTAAAGATCCGCGTGCGGGTCGTATACCCGTTCTTTACGCGGCTCCGGTTCTTTCCCGATTTCATCGATATCGGGTTCCGCTCCAAAGAATTGCTGAATCAGCCGCAGTTTGGATTCGATTTCTTCGAGCAGGGCGGCGGCATGATTCACCTGTTGCGAGGTAATATCCTGGAACTGCAGAGCGTTCATGATGGTAAAGGCGTCGTTGATGTTGGTTTCGGCCTTGCCCAGAAGTCTATCGAGCACTTCGACCACCTGACCGTTTTTATCACCCAGGGTACGCTTGAGTTCCTTAAGCCCGCTGATCATTTCTTCCTCGCGGACACTGACCCCTTCAATCAAATCCAGCATATGATGTGTCGCGGCTTCGGTTTGCTCGCTGATTTTGTCCAGCTGGTTGGTTGCCAGAGGAACCTTATCCTGAGATTCCTGAAGAGGGTTCTTGAGCTCTTTGAAATTTTTGATAATATCGTTAATCGAGCGGGTCAGATCGGCAATTTCTTCCTGGATCTTCTGCTGTAATTTATTTGCTTGCGCCATTTCTCAACTCCTGTAATGTCCTTATGAACCGGCTAATACCTGTTCGATTTTAGCTTTAAGAGTATCGGGCGTGAATGGCTTGACAATATAATTATTAACTCCGGCCTTCATCGCCTCCATGATATCGTCCTTGACGGAGCGGGTGGTCACCATCAAAACCGGAAGGTTCTTGTATTCTTCCATGCTTCTGAGGGTAGTGACAAAAGTCAAACCGTCCATTTCCGGCATGTTCCAGTCGGTAATCACGAAATTGAACTTATCCACTTTCAGCTTGGCCAGGGCGTCCTTACCGTCCTGCGCCTCGACGACATCCTGATAACCGGCCCGTTTCAGAGTATTGATAATAATCCGTCTCATTGTGGGACTATCATCAACGGCGAGAATCTTTAAATCTCCCACAATTCCTCCTTGGTTATAATTATAATATTTTTTTTCAACTCAAGTATTTGGCGACTTCATTCAACAATAATGACGATTTAAAGGGTTTCACGAGATAGGAATTAGCGCCTACCTGCATCCCCCTCTCCTGGTCGTCGTCGCCTTCCTCGGAAGACAGAATGATTATCGGGGTTTCCCGGTGTTTGTCATTCTGCCTGAGGGTTTCAATCAAGCTGTACCCGTCCAGATTGGGCATATTAAGGTCGGTTATAATCAGGTCGACCTTGTCCGCCTCCGACAGGTTCGAAATCTTTTCAATGGCATCCATACCGTCGGTAGCTGTCAATATCTTGAATCCCTGGTTCTTTAAGGAAAAAGATACGAACTTGACAACTGTCGGAGAATCATCGACGACTAAAATTGTATGGCTCATAAATCTATCCTGTTTAAATAAATTATTTCTATTTATTCACCGTCATCGGCTTAATCTTGCTCAGCAGGTCAAGAGCCCGGCTGGCTCCGGAAGTCTGGTCGCTTTTTACCGCCGTCCGGGTGAC
>JBMOKZ010000024.1:0-31440 GCA_049324195.1 Candidatus Zixiibacteriota bacterium
TCGGGAACTGTTCCGCTGTCGATATCGCCGGGTCCGGATAGCCCCCGACCTTACACGAAACCGGGAAAACCACAAAAAAACGTCTCAGCACCCGCACCAGAATCTCGGCCGGTTCCCTTAAATCCTCACAGAAGGCCACACCGATACGGCGATAGCGCATCTCCAGACAAAAATATATCAATTCGGAAAGCCGACAGAGGGTACGCTCCCGTTCACTGGAAATATCCAGAGAAGCCTCCAGCATTCGTGTCGTTTCCTGGTCCAGGACCGGCCGGTTTAATATACTTTTTGACAAATGACAGGCTTTTCCACGCTTGCAAACCTGGTCGCTACAAGCCAGACAGTCATCTTCCCGTTCCAGGATTTCGGTTGCCGCTTCATCGACAGACGAATCAGTACTAATATCAGTTTGTTTATCGGATTCCTCAATTCCATTTGATATTAACTCTTTGGAATCACCAGCGGACTGACACTCAAGACCGAATCCGCTACGAAGATTACCGGTGCGAATTGCCGTAACCAGTTCCTCAACCGTGCCAACAACATTATCTATTACAGTAACATCATGGGAGTCAAGATACTTACGGGATTCATGACTGATTCCTCCGCAAATCAAAGTGTCAACCCGGTACTCCAGAAGGATATCGACCAGGCTCACCATACTGTGATGCGCCAAGATGACCAGGTTTTCTCGTTTGGCTTTGTTGCGCTGCAAGGCAACCACAAGAACCGAGTCCGCATAAATGCATCGCGGGGCCACGCGATTACCTATTATCGGAATTCCGTATCTCAAAAGTTTTTTCCTCCTGTCATAACTGGTGGCAATTGGTGTGCCAAACATATTATTAAGAATATGATTTGATATTGGCATGGGTTATAAGACCATAATAAGGCCTGCCAAGCACTCTGAAACACCGTTAAAAAGCAGACTAAAAGGGATAATTCATTACGATATAATAACTTATATAATTATTAACATTTTCCTATAAAATTTACGAAAGGGTACCTTCCCCTATATCAGTTTTTAAAATTTAGCGTTGCAACGCGTTGCGATTTGCAACCGATGTTGCAACGTATGCAACCTTTAATTATTGTTTCAGCGTCGGTCTTATAATCCGTTAATCGGCTTGCAGATTTATTACACGTATCCGGCAGACTCTCTCTAAGAAGCTTATTGATAAAGGGAAAAGAGATAAGTTCACATCACATCCTGATATTAATACGGTTTCTTGTAATCGTATTCAATCAAACCGGTACGCACTTTGCATGCAAAAAATACAAAACCTGAAATTAAGGGAAGAATTAGTATGGATGGAGAGATTATTCCGACAACCGCAACTGAAGTGAAGTTGACAACAGCCAGGCAATATCCTTACTATATAGAGAATCCGGTCAGAGAAAACCGTGTCGAGCGTTTTCTTGAAGCTTTTGCGGCCGTACTCAAGTATAGCGACTACCGGCCATTGCTTGACTCATACTGTACCTCAAACGCCAAGTGTAACCGTTGCGCGGTTGCCTGTCCGGTTTTTTTGGCCACCGGCGACACCCGCGATATCCCCTGTTATCGCACCAACCTTCTACTCGAAACCTATAAAAGATATTTCACTGTCGGCGGCTGGCTCAAATCCCGGTTCACCTACGGTTTTGAGTTAACCGACGACATTATCGACGACATGGCTGACGGTTTTTATCGTTGTACCGCATGCCGCCGTTGCACCCTGGAATGTCCGATGGGGGTGGATCACGGTCTGATAACAAGACTGGGGCGATATATCTTAAGTATTCTGGGAATAGTTCCCAAAGCGCTCCAGGTGAGCGTGCGGGAACAGCTCGAGGGCGAAACGCATAACACCTCGAAAGTCCCCAAGGTTGCTTTGTTGAACACCCTGGAATTTCTTTCGGAAGAAATAGAGGAAATGACCGGAGTAAAGCTTGATTTTCCGGTTGACCGAACCGGGCGCGATTTCGTCTTTTTCTGCGCTGTCAGCGACTACCTCATGGAGCCGGAGACGTTGATGGGGAACGCTCTGGTCCTGTATGCCTCGGGAGATTGGAACCGCTGGACAATCGGTACCTGCAACTACGACGGCATCAATTACGGTCTGTTTTATTCCGACTGGCATCTGGAAAATATCATCAAACAACTGGTTGAGGAAGTTACCCGGCTTAAAGGTAAAAGTATTCTGATCGGCGAATGTGGTCATGCTTCCCGTTCAGCTCATGACTTTGTGCCGGTATATGGCGGAAAAGAAGCCTACCCGGTCACAAATTTCATGGAATACACCCTCGATTGCCTGCGCAAGAAAAAGATAACGCTCGATGATTCCGTGATAACCGAACGGGTCACTTATCATGACCCGTGTAATATCGCCCGATCCGGCTGGATTGTTGACCAGCCGCGTGAGATACTTCGTTCTTTCGTAAAAGATTTTGTCGAAATGACCCCTTCGGGCCGCGACAACTACTGTTGCGGCGGCGGCGGCGGTCTTGTATCGGTGGACGAAATACATGAATTCCGCATGAGTGTCGCGGGGAAAGTCAAGGCAGAACAACTTCGCGCAACCGGCGCCGATATCTGCATCGCCCCCTGCGCCAATTGCAAGAAACAGTTAAAAGAACTGGTGGAGTATTATAATATACCGTGCAAGGTCATGGGTCTGCACGATTTGATACTAAAAGCCATTCATGTCCCCGGTGGAAAATCACCCCGGGAACGCAAAGAAGAAGCTGCCATGTTTGAAATGTAAGCCGCGGTCCGCAGGCTTGGGAATATTGAAAGGATAACGATGGAAGAATGGATTGACTTCGCGATGGGGCCCTTGTTCGCCCTCACCTTCATGATAATGCTGCTTGGCCTGTTACGTCTGATAGTCATACAGGTTTATACTCTTATAACCGGCAAAGGACGGCGCCTGCGCAACGCTCCCTGGCGCAAAATTCTCATCGAGGCCGCCAGCTGGGTGGTCCCGGTCAAACACCTGATACCAGGCACCAAATTTTTTTCTACCGTGTCGTTTTTGTTTCATATCGGCATCATCCTGGTTCCGCTGTTTCTGGCCGACCATATCGCCCTCTGGGAAAAGTTCTTCGGAATTGACCTTCCCGAAATCGGTTACACTCTGGCCGATATTCTGACTGTCTTCACTATTGCCTGCCTGTTGTTTCTGTTCGGTTACCGGACTTTCTCCCGACGGATACGATCGATGAGCATGCGTTCGGATTATAATATTCTGATTCTGGTCCTATTACCCTTCGCATCCGGTTTCCTGGCTTCCCACCCCTCTTTTAATCCGATAACCTGGGAAGCAATGTTTCTGCTTCATATTCTGAGCGCCGAACTGCTTTTTGTCGTGATTCCTTTCACGAAACTGGCGCATATTGTCCTGTTCTTTTTCGACCGTATCTCCGGACTCCACTGGCAACTTCGACCCGGAGCCGGCGATAAGGTAGCCGAAGCATTATTCGGAGAGGAGGCAAAGGTCTGATGTACGGTATTTTGATAGATGTTACCCGGTGTACCGCCTGTGAGAAATGCGTTTATGCCTGTATCGAACAAAACAATCTCGATCTCCGGCAGGCGGAAAAGGATCGGGCCGTGACTCCCGACGGCCTTTCGGCTCATCGTCTTTCAACCGTCTTGAAGGTCGACCAGGGCCGGTTCGCCCGCAAGAGCTGTATGCACTGCCTGGAACCGAGCTGTGTCTCGGCCTGCCTCGTTGGCGGGCTGACGAAAACCCCTGACGGACCGGTGGTATACGACGCCGACAAGTGTATCGGTTGCCGCTATTGCATGCTGGCCTGCCCTTTCCAGATCCCGCGATATCAATGGGAAAAAACTCTGCCTTTTATGGTCAAATGTGATATGTGCGCTGCTCGCCTCAAGCAAAACCAAAAACCGGCTTGTGTCGAATCCTGTCCCGAAGGCGCCTTAACTTTCGGCGATCGAGATAAACTCATTTTCGAAGCGAAGAAAACCATCCGGGACAACCCGGACCGCTACCGGAACCATATCTGGGGTGAAAAGGAATTCGGGGGAACTTCGGTGATGTACATAGCCGATGTTGACCTGGCGTCACTCGGCTGGCCTTCTCCGGAACCGGTCCCGATTCCTTCCCTGACCGAACCGCTTGTCCACAAAACACCTTTTATCGGGTTAGGAGTGGCAATCGGACTGGTCAGCCTCAACTGGATTATTAAACGGCGCAACAAACTAGCTAGCGGAGAACAGGAAGGCTCTGTCCCGCCACTACCCGGGAACAGCGGAATCAGGGAGGCGGACCATGACTAAAAGAACCCTTGTATTCAAAGACGTCCTCTGGGTAATCGCTCTGGCGGGACTGGTTGCGGCCGCTCTCCGGCTCTGGTTCGGACTGGGCGCAACCACCAATCTTTCTGATTCCCTTCCCTGGGGATTCTGGAAAATTCTCAATATGGTCGGCGGCGTCGCCCTCTCCACCAGCGGATTCACCGTCGGTTTTCTGGTCTATGTCCTGCGTCTGGAGCGTTTCCGACCGTTTGTAAAACCGGCTATCTTAATCGCTTTCCTCGGATACGGCTGTTCCTGTCTGGCACTGCTGTTCGATATCGGCCTGCCGCACCGCTTCTGGCATCCCATTCTGATGTGGAATTTCAACTCTTTCCTGTTCGAGGTCTTCTGGTGCGTCCTGTTGTACTTCACCGTGACTGTTATTGAACTGGCTCCGACAATCTTCGAGCGTTTTCGCGCCGAAAAGATAGTAAAGTTTTTACACCAAATCGCCCTGGTCGTGGTAATTATCGGCATCTCCCTTTCGAGCCTGCATCATTCGTCACTCGGCTCGCTTTTTCTGGTGTCGCCGCAACGCCTGCACGCGCTATGGTACTCCCCCCTGCTGCCGCTGCTTTTTATAATCTCTGCCATGGGAGCCGGCCTGATGGTGGTGGTTCTGGCCAGAATTCTCTGGGCTCGATGGTACGACAGTGAGTCGGTGTTTGGTCCCAAAATCGATAAACCGACACCGGTCATTTATATTGTCAACGGTTCAACCAACGGCCTGTTCCGGCTCGGTCCCGAAGGTCCGGAGATGCCCCGGATACGTTCCCTGGCCTCTATCGCGGCCGGTTTACTGGGAGTATTTTTCGGATTGAAAATTCTCGACCTGTTCTTACAAGACGCCTGGGGGCCGCTTCTGGCCGGCACCTGGGAGAGTTGGGTTCTATTAGCCGAGATGGGTTTGTTGGCGGTTATTCCTCTTTTGCTGATGATAATTCCTGCCACTCGTAAATCGCCGGTCGGCGTCGCGATGGCAGCCGGTTCCGCCGTGCTGGGTCTGGCCCTGAATCGGCTTAATGTCGGTATTTTCGGGTATTTCCACAATGCCGCAGAACTTTATTTCCCGTCTTTGATCGAATGGGCGGTCACATTGGCGGTAGTAGCCGCTGCCGGGTTGGTTTTCTTTTTTATCGCTGAACATTTTCCTATTTTCAGTAATTTTCCTCCGGCTGAACGGAGCCAGGCCGGCCTGTTTCGGTTGCCTTTCGGAAGTTTGAGGCAGATGTGGAACACGGTTTTAACCGATAGCCTACATCGGGTCTCGCTGATTGCGGTGTTCGTTATCCCGCTGGCGTTTATCCTGATGTATCCGCCATACTACAGCGACCCCGATGCCGACCAATTGGTTCGACCGGCTTCAGGCGTGGACCGGGAACGGACCGTGCTGGATATAGACGGTAATCACAACGGCTTGAGAACCGAATTCGCCCATGCTGAACATCAAAAGCGTTTGGGAGATTCCGCCTCGTGCGATAAATGCCACCATGTCTCCCTGCCAAACGATAAATCAACCCCGTGCTCTCGCTGTCATCGCCATATGAACGCGCCCTCTTGTATCTTCAACCATGAAAATCACTTAAAGTTCGTAGCCGAAGATGCCCGACTGGCCGGATGGCGACCGGAAAATCATTCCTGTCTGCAATGTCATCCGGACGACAGCCCTAAAACCGCCGCCAACGCCAAGGACTGCCTGACCTGCCACGACAAGAACATGTTCTTGTCGGGGCATTTCCTTGCGGACATCGACTTAAAACAGGCTAATTCGTTCATGGAGGCAATGCACCTGACCTGTGTGGAATGTCATAAGAAAGAGGCAGACAGACTTGACAAACCGCACCTGAGTGATTGCAGTACGTGTCATGAATTACTGCGCGCGCGACCAATGCCGGAATCGAGTCTGCTCTAATTTGATTTATTAAAACCATTTTTTTCAGAAAGAAGCTTCCCGGCATACTAAGAAGATAGTAATTTAAAAACGACTATGCTTGAGATTGAGACGGGAGACAAGGCATGGAACGTCAATGCCGGGAACAAGTAATAGTGCCGTCGATTTGAGAAGCGGCAGGCAGCGAGAGCATGCTAAGTTACTCCTTGATATTACCGAACAAATTCATTAAAGTACCTGAAACGATATTTCAACAACGGAAGTACCCTGACTCTTCCCGAAACCCTGGTCACAGGCGGCAGGCTACCTTTGGGCATCGAGGGTGAACAGGTTGAAGCCTGTGGAGGCTGCCCGGAAGCTCATGGCGTCAAACAGTAATCCCTGTTCGATGACGGGGGAATCAGCGATATGGAGCGGTTGATTCGGTGGACAATTGAGATAGACGAAGCTATATTGCTTTGAGACTTTACTTGCTGATACTTTTTTTGACCAGTATTCAGGAGGCTTAAATGACATCCTCTTTCGATTCCATTGCGGAAAAATACGATCGCTGGTTTGAGTCGCCGGAAGGGCAGGCGATTTTCGCAACCGAGTTGGATTGTCTTCGGTCGTTGTGCCCCGAATTCCGTGGTCGCTGGATTGAAATCGGAGTCGGAACCGGGCGCTTCGCCTCCGCCCTGGGCATTCAGGAAGGCATTGACCCGTCATCACCAATGCTTGCGATCGCAGAAAAACGCGGTATCCGGGTAACACCCGGATCGGCTGAGAACCTGCCCTTTCAAGAGAGCGCTTTTAACGGCATTCTGCTTGCCTTAGCACTTTGCTTTGTTAATAATGCTGAAAGAACCCTGAGTGAGTGCCACAGGATCCTGATTCCATCCGGCAGGCTCTTGCTGGGAATCATACCCGCAGACGGCCCCTGGGGGAGAGAATATATCGCCAAAGCTCGCGGTGGGCATTCGGTATATTCTCAAGCTCGCTTTCGTACGGTTGCCGAGACGCTCGAATCAGCCAAATCTCATGGCTTTAAACTTACGGCATCGGCAAGCGCGCTATTCTGGCCGCCTCACCAGAAACCACCGCCACAACCCGACGTAACGGCGGGCATTGTGGCAGATGCGGGATTTTTGGGTCTCCTGTTCGAGAGGAAATCTGATATCTTACAAAACGCCGGCGAGAATCCATGAATTGAACCGTATTTCCCCGAGCATGTACGAAGAGAGTGATAGGGACCGCAGTTGCCCCAGTCGATATTTCAATTTAATTTTGTCGTAGTTTTCTTATTATTTCAATTATGTCCAAAATAACCCGGGAACAGGGACACACTTAATTATATCCGGCGTCTCTCGCGCTATTGTCAGCAGCCTTGTTCAGGGCATCATTTTCAGTTTGTCGTGGTCAATCCTGATTCCGTTCCACTCCGGTGGAAGTGTCGCCTGCACCTTTCGCATCGTTCCTATTATGTCAACTGACTTTGATACTGGCTCGAAATCATTCTTCCTAATCTCATTGTAATCGCTTAACTGTTCATCAACCATCGACGGATCATAAACGAATTGCCAACCCCGGCTGTTTGCACCTATCATCAGGCTGCGAGAGACGTGATGTGGATAACGCACACAATATAGATAAGCCAACTTGTGTGCCGTAGCTTGTTAAGAACAAATGGATCTGTTAATAACCCAGAGCCCGACGAATCGCATCAAGGTCATCGACGACATCAACCATGTTGTAGCATCTATATCAACTCCTTCGCTGGTTAAGCGATCGAAGCATACTCTCATGGCAGAGCGTACCTGATCGATTACCTCAGGAGAAAGCAAATTCGCTATCGTTAAAGCGCTTCCTATTTCAGGACACTTTAGCTTTACATCGCCATCGACACCACGATACCCAATTTTGATAAGGTCGTTGTAAGTATGAAAGATATCAGGTAAATCAACCCACAGATTGCTGACTCCCGGTCCACCAGTAAGGAGAAATACGGGTGGATGCGTACATTCGATATTGGCGCGGAATCGAACGAAGGGAAGTTGGATCACGGGTGGATCTGAGTATGTGCGATTCGCCGGCAAAACAATAACTCCGTAGTCTATCAATTGACCCGAATCCGTGGATTCGGTGTGGAACAGAAACTCGCTCTACTAAAACCTGAAATATCCGCCTTACTCGGGAATGGCGAATTCTGAGCTGACGATCCCGTAACGATGAGAAGTAGAAGGCGGACAATTACCAAACCGATATCACCACTTCGATTGCTATGTGGAGCATGTGCCCGGTTCCTGCGGAACATTCGTCACAGACGCATCATGCCAAGTATATACTATATCAGTATTTTTCGTCACCTACAAATATCAAAGCCTTAAAAGGGATTAAAGACTTTCCTGGGTCTTCAAGGCGAAAACTTACGACGTCACGCCGATTTGTTGAAGGTGAAGTTACACTACTGCTTATGCATCCCATAAACTGGTTATCATTCAGTTAGATAGAAAAAGAAGCCCCAGAATTACCCTGTCCCGATTATGGTGTAATATGAACTTCCGGTTAAAACCGGCTATTCGTCGACAAGCGAAACACGTCGGACGGGAATAGACTCAAGACCACGAACATGCGAAATTTATTGACATTTAATGCCTGCTTGTTTATAATCATGTAAATCCCGGGGATGGAGTCCCCCTGAAAAACCGCCCGAGCCGGGCTGATGACTCCTACCGCGCATGATTGGCAGCGGTGGAGTTTTACTTACGGATACTGATAACCCGCTGCAATGCGGGTCTTTTTTTACCCGCCAACCGGCTCGGTGAACCTGATTTTGAAAGGAGGACTTCACGATGGAAAATATCTTCACGATTGCCGCCCTCTGGCTCGGTCTGGCGGTGATTTCAGCTATCGTAGCGTATCACCTGAGAATTTCTATCGCTCTTGTAGAGATATGCATCGGCGTTATAACGGCCGCTGTCGCCGGCTATTATGGTAAGTTTGAAGACCTGGGTTCTAATTCTGAATGGCTTCGATTCCTCGCCTCTTCTGGGGCAGTTCTGCTCACTTTTCTGGCTGGCGCCGAACTTGAACCCGAAGTACTCCAGAAGAAGCTGAAAGAAGTGACGGCTGTGGGCCTCGTTGGCTTTTTCGCCCCATTTCTCGGCTGTGCGGCGATCGCCCGTTATAATCTGGGATGGGACATGCCGGCAAGTCTCCTTTGCGGCGTCGCCCTTTCTACCACCTCGATGGCGGTTGTTTACGCGGTGATGCTGGAGACTGGATTCAACACGACTGAATTCGGCAAAGGAATTCTGGGTGCCTGTTTCATCAATGATCTTGGAACCGTCATTGCTTTAGGGCTTTTGTTCGCCCCGTTTACTTACAAAACCATTACCTTTGTAGTCGTGACTACGCTTGTGCTGATAATGCTGCCCGCATTGAGCCGGTGGCTGACGCGTAAATATGCACACCGAACGGCTGCGATAAGAACAAAATGGGTCATTCTCGTGCTTTTTGGCCTGGGAGCTTTGGCGCTTTGGTCCGGCAGTGAAGCGGTGCTACCGGCGTATCTGATCGGTATGGTCCTGGCTGAATTTTCCAACGGCGACGTAACTTGGGTACGCCGCTTGAGGACGCTCGTGGTTGGTTTCCTCACGCCGTTCTATTTTCTCCGGGCGGAGACATTTGTTTCATTAACGGCATTGATTGGTGCCCCTTTGGTCTTCCTGTTATTGTTTGCCGGAAAAGTTGTCTCTAAAATCTTCGGTCTGTATCCGGTCATTGGTTGGTTCCGCCGCAATCGCGATGAACGCTGGTATTACACCCTGATGATGTCCACCGGATTGACGTTCGGCACCATATCAGCCTTGTACGGCCTGTCCCACAATATCGTGAATCAGGGCCAATATTCGTTTTTGGTGGCGGTTGTAATCGCAAGCGCCGTTATTCCAACCCTCATCGCAGGATTCGCCTTTCTACCAAAACATTTATTACCAAAATCCGAGGAGGTGAAGAAGCCTACAAAACGGGAAAGCGGACTTGGAGCAGAAGGGTAATTTTTGGTCAATTGAAATGTTCTCAGAATACCAATCGGAGTGGCTTCAGAGTGCTCTTTTATACGAAAAACGCGATTACATCGTTAAATGACCTAAATAAGAGAGAATCAACCGAAAATAACCGAGTGTAACGGATTCCGAATTTAACCTGATTATTTTTATAGCAAGGTGGCCGGATTCGGTATCGCCTGGTTTGTCGGCAGCGTCCTGATGGGAATCCTGTACTAAAATTTTTGCCGGCGGTTGTGGTGTTATCCGTCGTCTTCCAGCTGCTGGCATTGCCTTTCATGTACCGCGTTCAAAAGCAATTGGTTCAGTAATGGCTAAAATTCAGGAGAGTTTGCCGATAATGCTATCGGTATTTTCATAGGCTTTAATTGTCTACGGATAGCCGGATTAAACGGCGGCCCCGTTATCATTCTTTCAAGGTTTTATCGAAAGATTAATTTTCAGTCAAAACCGGCTCACCATCGATAAGTGAATCATTTTGAATATTTTTGCGATTGACTGCTGTTTTGGAAGGCGCTTGCATCGAACGCCCGGAATTACGGGCACGTTTTGATTTCAGCATCGCGTTCGGAACCGCCTCCGAACGGAAGGCTTCAATGATAACCAGGGTGCCCTATCGCAATCAGAGTGTAATTCGTTCAAACATTTGGGCGAGAACCGGGTCAGGTCGAACTTGCAGTTCCGTGGCAAGGACGCGTTCATAATCCCGGTAGGCTCTCATCGCATCCGCCGAACGGCCCATGCTCAGGTAGGTCTGCATCAAAATCTGGATCCCGTCGGCCCAGAGTTTGTCGAAGCGAAGTGCCCTGGTCACTACCTGGATAATTTCATTGAAACGTTCCTCCTTCCCCAGATGTTTGCACAACAGCGCTGAGGCTGACAAGAACTGATTCAATACAATCTCACGGAATTCAACCGCAAACTCCTCGAAGAGATCATGCGGCAGGTACGGTCCGTGGAATAACTCAAGGGCGGCATAGAGAGCCGTCTCGAACTCGCTGTCGAATTTCCGGTCCTTTCTGGCCGCAAGCGCTTTGGCCCGCGCCAGGTGTTCCCGAAAGAGATCAACGTCAACCGCTGAACCCTCAGGCAAACACAGCGAAAAATGATCATGTTCAAATCGAATGTACGAATCCGCCGGCAGATCCTGATAACCATCAAGATCCTTCCTCAGGTCTTTCACCGTGGTTCTCAGAGATGACATGCTTTTGCCGGGATCGGCTTCGGGCCAGAAGTACTCCATGACGACTTCGCGATGCAGCGATTGCGGCTTTACCGTCAACAGCCAGAGGAACAAAGCTCTTGATTTTTTTCGTTTGAACTTAACCGGAATACCATGGCGGGCGATTTCGCATTGACCGAGAGTAAAGATATCAAGCGCTCGCGGTCTTTTCAGTTTTTTCGCTTCCAGATAACGTTGAGCCGCTTCCGACAGTCTCTTTTCCGGGACATCGATATATTTTTCGGCCAATTGCGACAGGCTGTCAATTTGCCTGGCGCCGGCCTGTTCGAGCAACCGCCCGGCTTCCTCATAAGACAGGTCATGAGAATCGAATTCCTCTCGAAAAGCCTCGTTAAGGTCAATCCTGAATTCGCCGTCAACCAACCGGCCGGCTACGTCCGGCAATACGTTGTACCTGATCGCCTTGACATAGGCGAAAGATGAAAGCAAGGAGTTCGCCATTGGGTACGACCACCAATCGATTTGCCGGAGTAATTCCAATCCACATCTGAGATGCTTTAAACCTTCCGCGACACGCCCGCAGAGATAACTGGTATATGCCATCAGAAATTCGGCATGAATCTGCCAGGGAATGACTTTTTTCTCGCTGGCCAGCTCGTACATCTCCTTTGCGCACGCTTCAGCTTCTTTTGTCCGCAACGCAACGGCGTGTTTGATCGCTTCCGCCGCCTGGTAGCTTAATCTGGTTTCCCTGGTTGAGGTCACCCCTGATAAGGTACCGCCGTTCCCGGCCGAGGAGCTGTAACCTGTAAGGAAAGAATAATAGTCAAGAACGGTGGCCATTTCGAATTGTTGGCGCGGGTTATGCTCGGCGGCAAGTCTCAAGGAATTTCTAAGAAGTTCCAGTCCCACGTCGCGTCGGCCCAGATACCAGAGAATCGCGCCCTCATATCGATCGGCATACATCAAGGTGTAAACATCCTTGATACCATACCTGTTCATCACTCTTCGACCATTATTGATTAATTCATGGGCTTTCCTAATCTGCCCGACCATGCAGCAGATCCAGCCCAGGTTAAACATCTTGAGCGGGACACCATGGTAAGAGCCTGACGTCATGCAAAGCTCAAGGCTCGATTCCAGCAAGCGAACAGCTTCTCCGGAGTTTCCTTTGGTGTGTTCGAGAACAGCGAGATTATCCTGCAATCTGGCTCGATATTCGGGCGAATTTGTCCCGACCAGCTCAAGCGCCTTTTTCGCATGATAAACGCCCTCCTCAAGTTCATGGTCCATATACGCGGCCACACTCAGGACAACCTCAATGCCTGCAAGATCCATGGGAAGTGGGTCTTTCAAGCCGCCGACCAGAGCTTGAAGCTCCTTATTCACTTCATGGTACGATATGGCTGACTCCGTGTTTATCAGAGCCCAGTAATACCTTATCCAGAGCCCCATTATTCGGTGACCGTCAAAGCCGGCAGCAATCGTCTTCAAATGGGGTCGGAGATATGCTATCAGGCTCCGACTTTCTCCGGTTTGAGACATTACTCGCGATTTAATGTCTATAAACCGCGGATCGCTTCTGGCTTCAGCCGGGAACGATGACAACCAATCTGTCAGCTTGGCCAGTCCGTTGGACGCCACGAATTCAAGCCAGTGCGAATCGATATTGACCAGACACCTTTGCCAGTCACCACTTTTGATGCACGCTTCAATTGCATCCACGATAAAGCCGCGTTTAAGCTGCCATTCAAACGCACGTCCATACATTTTCCTAATCTCGTCCGGGTTAAACGACTTGTGCAACGCTCGATTCGCGGCCTGTCTCATCAGCGGGTGAAGCCTGATAGTACTGCCGCCATCCAGTTGTGAATGGGGAAGACCGGACTGCGTCAGCCGTTTCATCAGGGATTTGATACCGACAGCGTCGCCGCAAACAGCCAAGGCTCCATCCATTTCGATGTCTTCATAGAGCGAACACTTGACAACGAATTCGGCCAGGTCAGGATCGAGATCCCTGAAAATTTCCTCTTCGATATACTGCAGACAGTGCTCCGCGACGTCATTACTGCCGGCGTCTAAAACAAGGTCCTGTCCGGGCGGTATTTGACTTCGAACATACAAACTTGCCAACACGCACCAACCCAGCGTCCGCGTGTACATTTGCTCCAAATCCTCCGGCAGAACCGGCGCCTTAGTCCCGGCTTTCATTAACGCTTCACACTCATAAATATTGAAAGCAAGGTCCTTCTCCGAAAGCCGCACCGCCCTGGCCTGCGAGCGCAGAAGCGCCGTCTTCAATGTCAGCGGCTTGCGGGAGGCTATTATTATTGTGGGAGAAACATCGCCTGAAGCGATAATTCTTTCGATAAAATGGCGCTGGGATGCGTAACCGTCGACGTATTCCCAGTTGTCCAGCACTAACCAGCCGGGAGATTCCCCCAGCTCCTCCAACAGGAAAAGGAGATCATCCTGAATTTGAAACAATGACTTTTTGTCCTCTTCCCCGGTATCATGCGACCAAAAGGGTTGCAGCGACGGATAGAGTTGAGCCAATGCCGCGATGACATAAGAAGTGAATCGAAAAGGGTCTGAATCGAGGTGATCGAGGTGAAGCCAGGCAACAGGCCGTTGTTTAACACGTTCCAATAACTGCCTCGCCAGAGTGGTCTTGCCATATCCGGCCGGCGCCTGCAACGTAATCAGACGGACACGATCTGTCAGCAGAAGTCTCTCAATTAACCGCTGCCTGTCGAGCCACGTCTTTTGCACCGCTGGAATTTGCAGTTTCGATTTCAGTATTTTCATAATAATAAATATAAGCAAAAACTCAATTTGTCAAGCATAATTTATTATTCCACAACAAGATACGGCCAAGCTGTATAAAACATTCGACGAGGCACAAATAAAATTGGAAAAACAACCCATCGTTTGTCACACGGCTGTCACGGTAAATTTGTATCCTATGATTGTGATTAAAAAAGAAAAAGTATTACGGACCGAATGTTCTCGGCCACAAAAGTTTCTGTTGCACATGGTGCGTTGCGGTGATGACTGGGCCGGCAAAGCCACCAGCTTTTCCGATCCGGTCGACTTTCATTTTAACAGCCTTAAGGAACTTTTCGACTGGCTTAAAAAAAGAGCTAAAATTCAGTTAAAGTAGACCAGATGGAGGAATCTATGAGAAAATCGTCGTCATTATTTGGATTCATGGTTATGTCTCTGGCATTGTTTTGTTCATGCTCGGATAGCAAGGGTACCGATCCTGTTCAACCGACGGCCCCCACAGTATCAACCGCCGCTGTCGGTGCCATAACACAGACAACAGCCCAATGCGGCGGAACTGTCACGTCAGACGGAGGGGCGGCGGTTACTGAGCGCGGCGTGTGCTGGAACACATCCACAATTCCTACAACAGCCAACAGTAAAACGACCGATGGAACCGGGACAGGAAGTTATACCGGTTCTCTGACCGGCCTGACACCCGGCACGAAGTATTATTTGCGTGCCTATGCCACAAACGATGTGGGAACGGGCTACGGCGTCACTGACTCTTTTACCACCGTGTCTTTGCTGCAAATAAAAAGCTCATTCGACACCGATGCCGAGGAGTGGGTAGTGGTCGGAGAAGGAGGGTTGTATTACCGAAGTAACGACGGCAACCCGGGGGGCTATATTGAGTTCGAGGATTGGGAAGCTATGCCAGGAGGGTTCCTTGCTCCGGACAAGTTCAAGGGTAACCTTTCCACCTACTCAGGAGGAACACTCAGTTTTGATCTCAAGAATACCGTCGACAACGGAGGCGGTGTGCTTAGTACCTATGGCATTATCCGACTGACCTCCGGCACCCTGTACGCCGAAGTTAATCCAGTACCATACCCCAGTTATCTCACCGAGTGGACGACATTTTCGATTCCCCTGACAGCCGATGAATGGGGTGTAACACCTGCGCAATGGGACTCGATACTGGTAAGCGTAACCGAAGTGCAGATTCTCATGGATCCGCAAGGGGACTTCTACGACCGATCGGGATTGGACAATTTTACCATTATCGCACCTGTGGAAGAGAGAGCAGGTGAATACAGGGGAGGACTCAAATGATCAAGTCATGGCGATATTGGGGAATCCTGGCGGTCGTTCTGCTGACGCTGTATTCCTGCTCAGGTGACAATGGAACGGGACCTGTCCAGCCGAAGGCACCGACCGTATCAACCGCTGCTGTCGGCGCGATAACGGAGACAACCGCCGAGTGCGGCGGGACAATTATTTCCGATGGAGGAGCGGCGATCACCACTCGTGGAATATGCTGGAGTACGGACGCCACTCCTTCGATTGCTGACGATATTACGGTTGACGGCACCGGGACGGGAAGTTTCACCAGCTCGCTGACCGGACTGACGGCCGGTACCCCTTACTATGCCAGAGCATATGCCACCAACAGCGTCGGCACCAGTTACGGCAGTACCCAATCGTTCAGTACCACGGCACCTCCAAGCACAGTGACGGATATCGACGGCAACGTCTATCAGACTGTCACAATAGGCACCCAGGTTTGGATGGCAGAGAATCTGAAAGTGACCCGATACCGCAATGGTGATGCTATGCCCGATGTGACCGATGGTTTCGCCTGGGAAGCGCTCACCACAGGTGCTCACTGCAACTATGACAACAGCCCTGAAAACACCGCCGTCTACGGACGACTATATAACTGGTACGCCGTCAACGATAGCCGAAATATCGCCCCGGAAGGGTGGCATGTGGCAACAGCTTCCGACTGGATGACACTGGTCAGCTACCTGGGTTCCGATCCCGGCGGAAAGCTAAAAGATAACGGAACGGTCCACTGGCTGAGCCCCAATACCGGCGCGACCAACGAAACCGGCTTCACCGCTTTACCGGGGGGGCAGCGTGGTTATCAAGGTGGGTACAGCGCCATGGGTCAGGAAGCCTACTTCTGGACTGCCACAGAATATAATACCAGCCGAGCATATGTCCGCAGTCTGGATTATAGCGATACCTTCGTTGCTTTAAGAAATTTGAGCAAATATGCCGGTCACTCGGTCCGCTGCATCAAGGATTAGGGATTTTGAGTCCTATCCAAATATCCGGAAAAGGAGTGAAATTTGAGAACAAGATATGCTAAGGCTCTTCTGGCTGTGTTATGCGGCTGGCTTTTTGGGGTTAATTCAGGACAGGCGCAACTGACACGAGACTGGAGTTATGATATTTCCACGCTTGGCCCGTACGTATCCATCGATCGTCCCGTAATCGTCGATGATTCGGGCAACGCCTTTGTACTATCGTACGCCGGAAGCGCACTCGCGGGTGCCCGGGTCACCAAGATCAAGCCGGATTCCACAATCGCATGGCAGGTCAGTTACCCTGACTCCGGATTGTATCTGAAGTATTTTGGTCGCTCCCCGGCGGGTGATCTTTATGTCTTCGGATACCACGAGATATATGGGGGTTATGATGTTTCGGCGGTCGGCATCAAAATAAATGCCAACGGAACGCTGGCATGGGGCAGGAATTTGACCGCCGAATTAGCTCCTTACTTAAGTAATCTCTGTGGCGCAGTTGATATCGACGGCAACCTCTGGATCGGTTTTGCTGAAACACCAACCGACAGCTTCTGCATTGATTCTCTTCCGGACGGTTCCGGCGAACCAGGAGAATCTGGGGTGATGAGTGATGCCGTAGTCTACCGGATCGACTCCTATTCAGGCACGCCGACCCTGGTTGAGCGAGTGTCCGGAGAGGACCGGCAGCCAGTCGGTGTATGGAGTCTCAGCGCCGATAGTGAAGGCCTTGTCAATGTCGGAATCTATGTCGTAGATTTTTGCTGCAACAGCTTGTGCCAGAACTGCCGCGACAGCTGTTTCGAAAATTATATGTTTCATATGCCCACCGGCTTCCGCATTACCTACAACCTGAACCGCTACACAACTGGCGGCGGACCGTCCGGCTCAACGTTGATAACAGCCAGTGATAACCCAATTTACAGCGCCTATGTGTTCACAGGGCGCAGCGGCGAGCTTCTGATTTTCAAACACGAATACAGGTCACCCCAGCCATACTGGACTCATGTTGACCGTTTTGGACATTGGGCTACTTCGTTTTCCGGAGAAACCCAACTCAGCGCTTCGTACGCTCCCACAACGGATTACAGTGGCAATGTGCTGCTCTGGCATTGGATTGTTTCGACAATAAAAGAATACGATGAGGATGATGACCGCGAGACGATGGTTTTGGACGCGGCCACCGGTTCCGTGAAATGGACCAAACCGGGAATCGCCGGATATATGGGAGCTGATCGGGACGGCAATATTTATGTAAACGACTTCACGGCCGTACACAAATTCAACCAGTATGGGACGGAACAATGGATCTGCACTACCGGAGTCAACCTCGGTTCCATTCTCCATGCCGATACCTCCGGGTGGTTCTACTTCCAAAATTATACAACGCTTGCCAGATACAACAGTACCAAGCGCCTTACGATCCGCGATGTCTGGGGCGACAGCCTGGCTAATGTTGCCTTCGAGCTGATCAAGATCGCCGATGATGCCCCGATGTTCACCGAGGACACACTTGGCTTCATCACTACCGACAATGAAGGTAAAATCGAGATGGTTTTCGTGACCGACAGCAGTTTTGAAGTGGTGCACGACAATGGCTCGGATACGTTAATTATCGGCGATGCCTTCATGATAAGCAAGGTGCTGGATGATTCAATGGCGGTAAAACATCAGGCATCTCTCGGAACGATGTATTCGATACATTTGGATAATATGGTAATTGATTCGTTATCGAGGGTTTTTTATGACACTCTGACCGACGAATCGGCTCAGGACATTTATCTTACGCATTCCGAAGTCCGTTACAATCTGCTTGTATCGCTGGATTGGGACGCGACTTCTGAATATCTGGAAAGCCTGCAGGAATCATTTCGCCGGATGGCTAATTACCTTTATGATGTTACCGACGGTCAGACGCGGCTCGATACGGTCATGATCTATGATGATCGCGAGCATTGGGATATAGCCGATATCCGGATTCATGCCAGTAACACGGTCCATCCATGCGCTGATGTCAAGGGGATTCATGACCCGGCGAACGGTAAAATGATTTATTTGCCCCGTAAATGGTTCGGTAATGAAACCGATTGCCGCAATTTAAGCTATGATGAGCATCCTCTGGTATTGGAAGCCGATGTTGTTTTCCGGACCACCGCCCACGAACTTGGCCACTATGCCTTAGGATTTTATGATGAGTACTTGTTTGTCGGAGGAGGTGTCCACTGCCCGATAGTGGATAATTTCGGATTTATGGAATATCAGTATTCCGACGGAGGTATATATTCCAGCGAGATGTCGAGTTCCTTTAAATATACCGATGTCTCCTGCCGTAACACAGAGCAGTACGCGTATAACAACCGGTCTTGCTGGGGCCAGTTTGAAGCCTGGTTCGAACGGCGATACGGCGCCGATGATATCCTTTTGCCGATCATAAAACCTGATGATGCCGAGAGAGAACTTATAACCGGGGATAACTGTCTGAACGGCCCGAATTTCTTTTATGACGACCCAGCCTTTCTCGATTATAACGCCGGTGCCAGGGTAGTTTTTCCGATTCCGATCGCACCGCCGGGTGTCAATGTAAAAACCCTGAATCTCCAGGTGCTTAATTCGGGAACCGGTATCCCGGAACCTGATCTGGATGTAGTTCTGCGCAAGGGAGCTCTGGGGGTAACACTCCGGGATATTCCGCAGGGCGCTACCTCGGATATGGGCCTGATATATGTTCTTGGTGCCGAGGACGGTGACCAGGTGATGGCGGCGGGAACGATTGATACGCTCGGAACCGAGAAGAACGGCAATGCGAACCGAATCGAGAAATGGGTTTACGGTGAGGCGACCGTGGGGACTTCCGGACTAAGTCGTCTGAACAACCTGTACGACTTATCTCCCCAGGAAGATTCAGTCACAATCACAGTTCGAGCGGTTTCAGGGGAGTATCCGATGATATTCAGACCTTCAATTAAAAATGACTCGATGGCTTTTTTTATTGACTATCTCAACAGGTTTTCATCGGCCCCGGAGGTCGAGATTCGCCCCGATGGGGGGAGCGCCTCGGTCTATTCGTTATCTGAAGAAATGACGACATATACGACAAATTTAGCCGACAGTCTCGGTTTGTCGGGGTCTTTATTGGTTTGGGGTATCGACGATTCCGGCTTTGTCTTTCCCGCGACTGCCGACTACTTAACTGCCGTGAAAAGCCAGCATCTCATCGGACCATATGGCGGAGCGGAGGTATATCCCGACACCTCAGCAACGCTGCTTGACAGAATCCTTATGGTTTCGACGCCATATCCTCCGGTTCGGACCGGTCTGAGTGATTACGCCATTCAGGCAGGACGGATACATATGATTTCATACCTGCCGGAGGGGTCATCGGCCGAGGCCGCGTTGATCATTCGATACGATGATAATGATTTGAAAGTTACTACTCAAATAACCGGCGATGAATCATCGCTGCGGATATATAAATGGACAAGTAATACCTGGTTAGAAGTCGGAGGTCGGGCGGATATAATACAAAATACGGTTTATGGGACAATTACCGGAGATGGCGTCCACGCCGCTTTCACGACCCAGATCATAACAGATGTCGAAGACAACGAGTACGGCGACGTATTACCCTACCGCTTCGAGCTGTCCCAGAATTATCCTAACCCATTCAACCCGGTGACGACGATTCAATACAACCTGCCGGAACGCAGTCATGTGACTATCGAGGTCTATAATGTTCTCGGTCAGAAGGTGCGGACCCTGGTCGACCGCGAGGAGTCAGCGGGATCTTATAAGATCACCTGGGATGGAACGAGTTCTTCGGGGAACGCCGTTTCCTCCGGCGTTTACCTGTATCGCTTCCAGGCTGATGATTACACCGAAACAAAGAAAATGGTCTTGTTGAAGTAACCGGAACATTTATGACAACGGAAAAAATTAAGAAGGTCTCGGCATAAACCGAGGCCTTCAAAGTTATAAGTGGCTCCAATATCCCTCTCAGCAAACTCTGATGGGATTTCAACCTCTCGAGTCAACCAGGCCGGGCTTGAGCTATCGGAAGTCGTCAGATGATGACGCCTCAGTGATCTGACAGCCTGTTTCGTCCACAGGTTGTCGCGCTCAGTTTGCTTGGGCCGGGAACAAACCGCCTCGCAAACTCCGACCCCGTTATTTTTCCTGACTCTCAAGCACAACCAATTCCCTACATCCGTACCAGAAAACAGAGCGGTGAATGATTGAAGCCTTAATAGAAGAATCCCTCAGAATGCCGCTTATTCCTCCAGCTTCGAGAAAGTCAGCGAAAGAACGAAAATGCTCCGACCCGCCTATTGCTTCTACTATGCGTAAAGCTACTCCGTGGATGTTTAAAGGAAGAGGAGCCAGCGAATCGACTATGACCGTCTTTTTTGCGATTCGCAAGGCTTCCATAACAGCCGCTATTCGAACGGGTCCGGGTACCTCATGGAGTAAGAGCAAAATCGTTGCGAAATCAAATTCAGACGTTCCGAAACGGGCAAGATCAGCGGCGTCGCCAAATTCAAATCGAACAGTGTCGTGTCGGTTGCGGTTCCGGGCAAACTCAATCATTTTGAAAGACAGGTCGATGCCGAAAACGCGGCAATTCTTCTGAGCCGCCAGCTCAAAACAGAACTCTCCGGTCCCGCAGGCAACGTCAATAACCGAAGCGCCATTCGGAACCAATTCGATCACTTTTTTCCGAGCTGAAGCCAAGGGCCGGTCCCAGAGCATGTGGTAAATGGCGCCATGCATAAAGCGGTTTTCGGCCTTTACAGGCGCATCAGGTTTGTCGGGTGTCATTTAGTAACCATCCAACACGGTCGGTTTCGGATTTCTGTTGGAGCAAAAACAGTTTATTTTTTATCAAATTTATGATAACTAATTGACTGGTGCAACAAAAAAGCCCCGACACGACTCGCAGTCTTTAATGTCATTAAGGGTTTCTTTATCACTCTCCGCATACTTCCGTGGTCTTCACTTCCGATTTGCCGCCAGGCTATTCAATTAACGACGGAACGCGGTGGAAAATATTATATAATACCGATGAGAAAAGGCGATTGAATTCCGGGATAGAATTGCATAGAGGAGGTGGAGTCAGCATTCTTACAATCGGAAGTATTTATGAAGTTATCAGGATTCTTATTTCTTAAAGCGGTCTGCTGGCTAATAATTACAGACATAAATATTCTCAGCGTTTCGTCGATGACAGGCCGTTAGCTCCCACTACCCCGCCGTCGCAGGGGTTCCTCCAATGTTCAGGTGGTTGCCGTCTGGAACAAGCCGATTGCCGGAGGCGGGTTTTCAACAGCCGGCGGAGTGAGCGCCGTCAATATTGCAGCCTGGAGACCGAAATAGCATTCCGCCGAACCGGCTTCGGCTATTACCATATAAACGAAGACCTTGGCTGCCACCCCGACCTTGCAAGGTCATTGGCGGCTCTGCGAGACGAGTTCATCAACCAGGTAGCTGCAAAGACCGCAACCTGAAATCTCCCCGTTCTGCTGTTTAGTGCCTTTATATCTGTTTTCGTGAAATTTATATGGATATTTTTTTCAGCAGGGTATCAGTGGGTGAGGCTCTTGTCGCTGAAGCGGTAACCGACCCCTCGCACCGTTTCGATATATTTGCCGTAAGACCCCAGTTTTTTCCTGAGGCCGGTAATGTGAACATCGACTGAGCGGTCGGTCACGATACTGTCCTCGCCCCGAACCTCGTTGACAATCTGATAGCGGCTGAAAACCCAGCCCGGCGATTTGGCCAGCAGCATCAAAATACGGAACTCGGTATAGGAAAAGCTGATTTCCTTGCCGTTGGCCAGCACCTCGTACCGTCCCGGGTTGATTTGCAATTCGTGAATTTGAATCGGGTCGTGCTTGATAGTATCATCGGACGCTTTTCGACGCAACAGAGCGCGGATACGGGCGATTAACACTTTGGCGCTGAATGGCTTGGTCAGATAATCATTGGCTCCTATCTCAAGCCCCGTGACAACATCGGCATCCTCACTCTTGGCCGTCACCATGATAACTGGAATATGCTGGGTATCTTTATTGGCTTTTAAAATACGGCAGACTTCAAAACCGTCCAGCCCCGGAAGCAGAACATCGAGCACCACCAGCTGTGGGGTATAAGTCCGGACATAAGTCAGACCCTCCTCGCCCGACATTACACAATGGACCCGATAGCCTTCGCGGGACAGGTTATATTTTATCAGTTCCTGAATGTCTTTTTCGTCCTCAATGACAAGAATGCTTTCTTTCGCCACGAAAAACTCCTCGAATTAGGATTCAAATTCCCGCTCTGATGCTAATCAGGGAATATTAGAATTTCATTAAGGCAAATTAAATTTTATGTTAAAAAAGAAGGAAAGCCGGGTCTTTTCCCGCCATTCTTCCGGTTCTATCCTCCTGACATTTAAAATCTTAACAGAAAACTAAAGATTCGTTAATAAATTTCAAATACGCCGGAATTACTCTTGGCGGCATGGGTAGATAATAATTTCCGACCGAGACAGGATGTCTCGTTTTTAATTTGTAAAAAAGAGAGGAAAAAATGAAGCCGGTCAATGGATGTTTGGATTGTAGAGGATTCAAGTTTCACAAGAAATCAATATTCAAATGCTTGATACTGGCCCTGGCGGTCAGCTCGTTATTAATTATCAGCGTCGAGGCTGCTTCGACCGGGCGCGTCAGCGGTCAGGTCGTGGACGCCAAAACGGGTGAGCCGCTTATCGGTGCAAGTATATATCTTGAGGGCACCAAACTCGGAGCCATCACTGACCTGGACGGTAACTTTATTATTAAAAATATTGACCCGGGGACTTATTCGCTGCGGGCTCAGATGGTCAGTTACGCTACCGTGACCGTGACCGAGGTTGAGGTTATTGACGACGATGTTCAGATGAATTTTCAACTGTCCTCGACAGTTTACGAAGTCAAAGACATCGTGGTCAAAGGGAAGGCGATGAACAATACCGAGGCCATCATGCTCAAGCACCGCCAGGCATCCAGCTCGGTCAACGACGCCATCAGCTCGGAACAAATTTCCCGCTCCGGAAGCGGTAACGCCGCCGAAGCCGTTAAAAGCGTGGTCGGCGCGACCGTCACGGAAGGCAAATACGTTTACGTCCGCGGCCTGGGTGACCGATACAGCAGTATCGAACTCAACGGTTCCCCCCTGCCCAGCCCCGACCCGGACAAACAGGCGGTGCCGATGGACCTCATACCGGCCAATCTGCTTGATAATATCGTCGTGCAAAAAACTTTCACCCCCGACAAATCCGGCAATTTCACGGGCGGCGCGGTTGACCTGGGTACCCGGGAAATGCCCAAATCGCTGACTTTCAATTTCGCCACTGCGGGAGGCTACAACGCCCAGGTAGCCGGTAAGGATCTGATTACCTATGAAGGCGGCAGCACCGACTGGCTCGGGTACGACGACGGCACCCGGGACCTGCCCTCGAGCCTCACCAGTCCCGAAACCGTTCCCGACAAAACCGAAGCCGTCAACGATTACAATAAAGCCGTAGAACTGACCGAAATGACGCGGTCTCTTAACGACCAGTTGACCCCTTCGACCCGCTCCGGTCCGTTGAATCAGAGCTACGCTCTTTCCTACGGCAACCAGTTCCAGGTTTTCGACAAACCGCTGGGCATGATTGCCAGCCTGAGCTACAGTCGCAAAACCTCTTTCTATGACGACGGGTTCAAGGGGGAATGGACTCTCAGCGGTCACGACAGCGTCAAAACCGAACTGGACAGTGAGCATGAATTAAACGATTCGCGCGCCAAGGACGAGGTCCTCTGGGGCAGTCTGGTCAATATGGCTTATAGCCTGCATAACAATCATCGGGTCGGGTTCACTTTTATGTACACGCAAAACGGCGAGTCCGAAGCCCGGCTGCTAGAGGGTGATAACAAAGAGATGCTCGGCGTCGAGGATGATCCGGACCGCAAAGCTATCTGGACAACCAGAGTCCTGAGCTACACCGAACGCAAGCTGTCCACCTTCCAGTTCAAAGGCGAACATGTAATCAAGGGTTTGCGTCTGGAATGGGTGAATTCGACTTCCAAAACCAATCAGAACGACCCGGACATGCGCTTCATGAGTGACCATTACCGGCAACGCGAAGATATAAAGTTTTACAACCTGCAGTTGAGCCATTACCCGCCGCCGACCCATTATTTCCGGGAACTGGAGGAAAGCAACCGGGAAGGTCAACTGGATGTAACGCTGCCTTTTAAACAGTGGAAAGGTTATGCCTCCAGATTGAAATTCGGCGGAGCCTATCTCAAGAAAGAGCGGGATTTCAGCGAATGGACCTACGAAATCCAGGGGCTTTTCAACAAGTACAACAGCTATGGCGGCGACGTTGATTCTTTCTTCGCTGAAGATAATGTGGGATACTCAATCTCCTTCGATACTACCTTCGTCGGCGACCAAATCTATGTCGATACCAATATCAAGATGCTCGACGGCGGCGTGGTGGTCAGCGCCACCGACCCCGGTTCGTTCTACAGCGGACGGCAAAATATTTATGCCGGGTATGGGATGCTCGATATTCCCCTGCTGCGCGACCTCAAGCTGGTCGGCGGCGTACGCTACGAAAGTACGATGATGGATATTGAGCAGACCCTGGTCGAGGATTCGACCGGCGAGGAAATCAACGAGGGCGACTGGCTGCCGTCGCTGAACCTGATTTACAAATTGACGGAAAACATGAACTTTCGCGCCTCCTATGGCCGAACCCTGGCTCGTCCCACTCTCAGGGAAATCGCACCCTGGTCGTCCGAGGATTTCGTGGGCGGCCGGACTTTAATCGGCAATCCCGATTTGAAAATGACTAAAATCAATAATTATGATTTCCGCTGGGAATATTACAGCCGACCGGGTGAAATCCTGGCGGTCAGCCTCTTTTATAAAAAACTGGAAAATCCCATTGAAATCGCTATCCTCAACATTAATGATAATGTAATGCCCAAAAATGTCGACAACGGCAAACTCTATGGAGCTGAATTTGAAGTGCGTGAACGCCTTGACCAGATAACCTCCTTGCTGAGAAATTTCCAGCTCGGCGCCAATCTGACCCTGGTACATTCCGAAGTCGATATTGACGAAAAAGAGCTGATTCAACTGGAAGCGTCCGGTTTCTACGATTTCACCCGTCCGCTCACCGGCCAGTCGCCTTATGTGATCAATTTTGACCTGACTTTCGACAATTACCGTACCGGTACGAGAGCTACCCTGCTCTATAACATATTCGGTAAGCGTCTGGCTTATAACGCGGAAGCGGCCACACCGGATATTTACGAGCGGCCCCGCAAAGTGCTGGATTTCACTCTGTCACAACAGATGTTCGGCAATATGAAGCTTAAATTCGCCGTCATGAACATCTTCAACGACGAGGTTAAATTCTCCCATGAATACAAAGGCAAGGAATTCATTCACTCCTCATATACCACTGGGACGGACTTCAAATTGGGAGTAACCTACGATTTCGGAAAATAACCAGCCGGCCATTAAAAAAATAAGGGCTCCTTTTATCAAAAAAGGGGCTCTTTTTTTTAATACAAAATAAATAACCTCTTAATAACGATTAAATATATCAAGTCCATCTTTCCTGCATGAGCGTGTGATAAGCTGCTTGCGCCCCGAGAGCCATATAACAGCGGGAGCGGCTTGACAACTCTGACTAATCGGAAGTGAAAACTTGTAAAAAGAAAGGAGCAGGAAAGAGGCGCACGAAAAAGAAGTCCGATTCGTTCCTCGGCCATTTTAACGGGACGAAATTTAGGTAAATCACTGTTTGAAAAAACTGTTACTGGAGGATTTATTGAATGTATCGCAAACTTATTTTAACCGTCGTTCTGGCGGTATTTCTGTTGCCGCTTATCGCGTCAGCACAGGTTTCCGAGGCCGGTAAGCCGACCAAGGTCATCAACGACGCTTACGTTAACGGCTTTACTTACCTCTCACGGGACACCGTGTGGATTCTCAGCGGCCTGGTTTTCGTCGAGGACGGTAGTGTCCTGGTCATCGAACCGGGTACCATCATCAAAGCCAACCCCGGTCAGGACGTCAACTCGAGCGCCCTGGTGGTGGCTAAAGGCGGTAAGATTTACGCCGAGGGTACCCCACAGAATCCGATCATTTTCACAGCCCTGTCCGATGATGTCGATAATCCCAACGACATCGCTTTTGACGAGACCGGTCGCGGTCTCTGGGGCGGCGTGATTCTTCTCGGTCGCGCTTCCATTAATACCTCCACCGGCGTCGGTCAGATCGAGGGTATCGTCGAGACCGAAGAGCGCGGCTCTTACGGTCAGCGACCGGGTATCGACGACGATAACTCCGGTATTATGCGCTATGTCTCGATCCGTCACGGCGGTACCGAAATCGGTGCGGCTAACGAAATCAATGGCCTGACCATGGGTGCGCTCGGTTCCGGCACCGTTATCGAGCACATCGAAGTTTTTATGAACAAGGATGACGGTTTCGAATGGTTCGGCGGTACCGTTAACTGCCGTTACCTGGTGTCCACCATGTGCGGTGACGACGGTTTCGACTATGATGAAGGTTTTAACGGCCACGGTCAGTTCTGGTTTAACTATATGTCTGCCGATGCCGGCAACCGCTCCGGTGAGCACGACGGCGGCACTGACCCCGAAGACGGCACGCCCTTTGCCGTGCCGGTCATATCCAATGCGACCTATCTCGGCACCGGCGCCGGTTCCGGTTATCTGGATAACGACTATGTCTTCAAGATTCGCGACAACGCCGGCAGCAAATATTACAACTCAATTTTCGCCGATATCGGTGACCGGGCGATCGATATCGAAGACCTGGCTTCGGGAGAAGATTCCCGCGCCCGTCTGGCGGCCGGCGATATCATCTTTCAGGACAATATCTGGTATGATTTTGGCGCGGGTAATACTGTCAACGCCATCACCGTCAGCAGTCAGACTTATGTCCGGGACTCCGTGTTTGACACCACCGGAACGCTCGGTTTGAACAACCAGCTGGCCGACCCGCTCCTCGGCGACTACGGCAACCGGACCAATGACCACAGCCTGGACCCGGTCCCCGCGACCGGCAGTCCGGCGATTGGTTCTTTCTTCAGCGCTCTTCCCTCCCCCGGTGTCGGTGGCACAGCCACCGATCCCTGGTTTGAGCAGGTCGATTATAAAGGCGCGTTTGACCCCGAAATCCCGGTCGAACATTCCTGGATTGCCGGCTGGACCGCGCTGTCGTTCTACGGTTTTCTTAAAGATAACGGTACGGCCCGCGTCTATCTGCCGTACACCTCGGATTACGGCAAACCGACCGCTCTGGTCACCAACGCCTGGATCGCCAACGCTAACCTGAACCCGCCCATCGTATTCAACAAGGACACCGTCTACGTTCTGGACACCATGGTGTTTGTCGATAACGGCATGCGCCTCCTGGTTGAGCCGGGTACGGTTATCAAGGGTAACCCCGGTCAGGATGTCAACTCCAAAGCATTGATTATCACCCGCGGCGGCCAGGGGTATTTCCCCGGCGCTCACGACGCTCCGATTATTTTGACCGCAGCCTCTGATCAGATTACGACTCTTGTTGGTGACTCTTTGGTTTACGAAGTCGACGACATCGCTTTTGACGAAAGTGGCCGTGGTCTCTGGGGCGGCCTGCTCGTTCTCGGACGCAGTTATATCAACACCGCCACCGGTGTCGGTCAGATTGAAGGTATTGTGGAAACCGAGCCGCGAGGTGCTTATGGTCAGAGACCCGCTATCGAGGACGACAATTCCGGTGTCTATCGTTATATCTCCATCCGTCACGGCGGCACGGAAATCGGCGCCGCCAACGAAATCAACGGTCTTACCATGGGTGCGGTCGGCTCCGGAACCATTATCGACCATATCGAAGTCTTCATGAACAAAGACGACGGCTATGAATGGTTCGGCGGTACGGTCAATTGCACATACATCATTTCCGCTTTCTGCGGCGACGACGCTTTTGACTATGACGAAGGTTTCCGCGGCAAAGGTCAGTTCTGGTTCGCCTACCTGGCTGACGACGCCGGTAACGTCTGCGGCGAGCACGATGGTGGTACCGACCCCGAAGACGGCTATCCGTGGGCTCTGCCGGTTATCTCCAATGTGACTTTCATCGGTTCCGGCGCTTCCTCTGGCTATCTCGACAATGCTTATACTTTTGCGATTCGTGACAACGCCGGCGGACATTACTTCAACTCCATCTTCGTCGATATGGCCGACCGGGCGCTCAATATTGAGGACCTGGCTTCGGGCTCTGATTCCCGCGCCATGCTGGCCAGCGGTGTTCTGGCTTTCAAGAACACCTACTGGTACGATTTCGGCGCCGGGAATACGGTCAACGACATCACCCGCAGCGAACAAACCTATGTTCGCGATTCCATCTTCGACACCACCGGTACTCTCGGTTTCAACAACCTGATTGTCGACCCTCAGGTCAACAGCTACGGCACCCGCCAGAACCCGACCGGTTCTCTCGATCCGAGAGTTTCCACTGGCAGCCCGGCGGCCACCGGTGCGAACGATACCGTCACTTGCGGTTTTGGTAGAAGCGGTAATGTCAACTGCAGCGCGAGCGACGAACCCGACATTTCTGATATCACTCGCCTGATCGACTTCCTCTACCTCAGCCACGCCCCCCTGTGCTGTCTGGCCGAAGCTGACGCCAACAACTCCGGCGGCGACCCCGACATCTCCGATATCACCAAACTGATTGACTACCTTTACCTCTCCCACGCCCCGCTCGCTAATGTTATTGACGACCCCTGGTTCAAAGATGTCGATTATCACGGCGCTTTCGATCCTTTCCTCAACCTGGATGAAAACGGTAACTTCATCTGCGACTGGACCTTCCTCAAAGTCGGTGGTTTCGTTATCCCGTAAGTTTTGGCAAGTTCTTCTACCCGACCCGGCCGTTTTGCCTTAAGGCAAAGCGGCCGTTTTTATTTTTTGTTTCTTTTTGCCGGAGCCTGTATATTTTTACAGGGGCCTTGTTCCCGTTAGAGACCATGAAAACCAGACGCCTACATTTTTTGATTGTTTTATTCCTGCTGCCCGTTATCAGCGGCCTGTTCGGCTGCAAGGACATTCAACAAAAAATCGATGCCTATCTGGAAGCGGCGCATGAACTGTGGGGATTCGAGGGCTCGGTGCTGGTGGCGGTCGACGGCCAGGTGCTGTTCAGTCGCGGGTATGGCCTGGCAAATCGTAAAGCCGGTATCCCCAACTCTCCCGAAACCAAGTTTTTTATTGGTTCAATAACCAAACAGTTCACCGCCGCCGCCGTGCTCAAACTCCAGGAAAAAGGCCTGCTCGACCTACAGGACCCCGTCAGCAAATATCTCCCCAAATACCCGAAAGAAACGGGCGACCGCATCACGATTCATCACCTGCTCTCGCACACTTCCGGTCTGCCCAACTACACCGATTATCCCGAGGTTGTTCTGAGACGCCTGAACCAGATTACCCCGGAGGAAATAATGAAGACCTTCATGTACCGCCCGCTCGAGTTCGAACCGGGTACGGATTTCAAATACAGTAATTCCGGGTATATCCTGCTGGGCATGATTATCGAGAAGGTTTCGGGTCAGTCATACGAAGCGTTTTTACACCATGAGATATTAAAACCCCTGCGCATGGACAATTCCGGCTACGCCCGGCGCGAAGCCGGTCTCCCGAACCGGGCCGACGGCTACACACTGGACGAACAGAATCTGGTGGACGCCCTGCCGGTGCATTTTTCCGTGCTGCATACGGCCGGGGCGCTTTACTCCACCGTCAAAGATATGTTTTGTTGGGACCAGGCGCTTTACGGCGAAAAAATCCTCGACCAGGCGGCGATTACGAAAATGTTCACCCCGAACCTTCAGAATTACGGCTACGGCTGGGTAGTCGAGGAGCGCTACGGGAAAAAACATGCTTTCCACGGCGGATTTCTCGACGGTTTTAACACCGTCATCAGCCGCTGGCCAGAGGACCGGCTCTGCATCATCGTGTTCAGCAACGAAGATATCGCCCCGGTTAAGAAAATCGCCGGTGGCCTGGCGGCTATTATCTACAACGAACCCTATGTCACACCGGTTAAAAAGAACCCGGTCGAGATCTCGCCGGACCTCTTGACCGATTACGCGGGAGTCTATGAAATGGCCCCGGGATACTACCGCTTGGTGCAACAAGACCACGAAAAGCTTTATACCCATATTCTCGGGGAGCCCCGACGGCGGTTGTTGCCGGAAAGCGAGGATCGGTTCTTTGTCGATGCCGACAATACCGTCACTTTGATTTTCAAACGCGATGAAAACCGGAAAGTAGTCTCGCTCGAACTGGTCGATAATATGATGCTCTACCGGGCGAACCGGCTGCCCGATTTTGTCTCGGCCGAATTGCTGCAGAACCTGCAAATCATGGAAACCGACCCGGCTGTTTTCGAACGCTATGTCGGCAACTACAAACTTGAATCGGGTTTTGATACGGATTTCATTCTAACCATCACCCGTGAGGGTGACCATTTATTCGCGGTGGTCGAAGGCTATGAAAAGCTCGATATATACCCGGTTTCGATGACCGAATTTATCTACCGCGAAGCTGATTTCCGGTTGAAGTTTGAAATCGACGAATCAGACCGGGTCATCGGTTGTACTCTTCGCATGGGTTCTTCCGAAGTCCGGGGTTTCAAAATAAATAAATAACAGGAAACCAATCAAATTGACAACGTAATTCGCGATTTTAATGATTGGTCCAAGCTCTTGAACCTCAAAGCCGGACATACAAAAGCGGCTCTGATATCACTCCTTTTGGACTTATGTGGCATTCACGGTTTCAGCCAAAACTGCCTATTACACACCATGCGGGACACGCTGGAAATCTACAACTTAATTAATAAAACCG
>JBMOKZ010000025.1:0-4119 GCA_049324195.1 Candidatus Zixiibacteriota bacterium
GGGGCGCTCCGATATTTTGAAAACGATCCAGCCGATGGCCAGCAGGCTCAGGATTATCGAAAGCAAAAGAACGGTGAAATAGATTTCCCCCGTGAAGAGATAAAAAAACGAAACGACCAGCATCCACAGGGGATTGGTGAAACCCTGGACCCGTTCGTCCGTGTTCCAGGTGAGGCCGTAGCCGTTAATGAAATTATCGACCGTGCGAAACGTAATGTAAGCGTCGTCGCACACCCAGGCATGGCGGACGATTATCAGGCCCAGGAGGGTTATCAGGATTATCAAAATGAATTTGTCGTTTTTGTGAAAACCGATGTTCATACTTTATTTTCGTACGTGATGCGATATTTGGAATTCACTTATAAATTAGACCGGTTGAATGCCGAAAGCAACTTTTAAAATATTAAAAGTCGAACCCGGCGTTAAAATAGAACCGGTCGTCGTCGGTATCGGTAACGCCGTAGCCGAAATCGAAAGGTCCGATGGGGGAATCGAACGCCAGGGAGACGCCGAATCCGTGATAAAGGTTTTTGAGCTTGATATCATCGGTACTTCGGTAAACATCGCCGATGTCGTACCGCATCGTAAAATAGAACCGGAACGGCAATTTAAAGCGCAATTCCTGGTTGAGCAGTAAAAACTTGTCGCCCGATAGCTCATTCGTTCTGAAACCGGAAAACGAATACATGCCGCCGAGATAGAATTTTTCCGAGGGCGGCAGGTCTTTCCGGGAGAGGCCGATCGACAATTTGGGGTGATAGTTGATAAACCGGCCGAGCGGGAAATATGATTCGATGGACGAGAAGTACCTGGTAAACTCAACCTCGCCGCCGAGATATTTCCCGACCAGCTGGAGCAGGAACAAATGTTTTTTCCCCCGTTCGGGGAAGGGTACCCGGTCGAAATTTTCCACCAGTGATTCGAGGTAGATACTTCGGAGTTCGAGCGTTTCGTAGGTATCATCGCGTTCGTCCTCGTACTCGATATGTTCGAAAACAATTCCTCCCGACAACGTCCCCAGCCGGGATATCTGCTGGCCGATACGGAAATTAAGGCCGGTTTTGTTTTCCTCGCGCAGGCCCAGCGGCTGGCCGTCGAGCCATATGGTCCGGTCCAGGCGGTCGTGATAGAGATTGAACTGGGCGGTCAGGTAGGTGAAAAAGATGCGGTTGATTTTCAACTTGCTGAAATATAACTGGCGGTCCTGCCCGTACCGGGCATGGGTGAGTGATTCCAGGCCGATACCTGAAACATTTTCATCGCGCAGTTCGATGAACTCTTCCGACTGATACTCATCGTCCCAATGCCAGCCCAGGCGCAGCTGCGTGTATTTCTTTTCTTTCACCCCGATATTTATCCGGGCGCCGCTGTCATACGGGACCAGATCCAGGGTCACCCGGTCAAACAAATCCGTCCCGTAAATATTGGAAATTCCGGCGGTCGCTTTGCGGGTGGAAAAAGGTTCTCCCGGCTTAAGAGGGAAGTTGGATTTAACCAGCCAGCCCTTGGTGCGGATATTGTTGGCGACATCGATTTTCCTTATGATGGCTTCGTCGATGATAATCGTCACGACGCCGCCGGCGTAGTCCAGGTCAACTTTGCGGATATTGGCCAGGTCATAGCCCCGGGATTGATAGAGCCTGACAATGCCGTCCAGCCCGGCTTCGAATTCCTGCCGTTGTGACAAGGCGTCGCTGAAAATGAAAAGCGCTAAGAGGGTGTCGTCGCTGAAAACGCTGTTGCCGACAAACCGGTAAGTAAAGTCCGCCGGGTGAAAAGACGAAATGATATCGACAGTCAGGGTGTAAGAGCTGTCGTCTGCGGCCGGCGCGATTTTTTCGATGACCGCATTACAGCGAAACAGTTCTTCTTCTGTGGTGAATTTCTTCAGATATTTTATTAAATCGAGGCGGGTGACATTGCGGTGGAGTAAGTCAGCCGCCAGTTTTTCTTTGAGCCGGGAATCCGCGGGACGGACAGTAATCGAACGGAAAGTGTATTTTTTGACAGAACGATGTTTTTTAAAAACCTCGATAATCTGGTCGGCGGCCTCGAGTCCGCAGCGATAACCGATTTCTATCAGGCTGTCGGTTTTGTCGAAATCAGTCGAGGTGTATTCACCAATCGGAGGGTCGATGACATAGTCAGCCTTTTCGAGCTGTTCCGTAAGTTTGTCGGCGGTCATGATCGTGGTAGCCTGATTGGCGATATCGATCGGGGTCACCAGGTTGTCTTTGGTCAGCAGGGGAGAAGTGGTGTTGACGGCGACGACGAAATCGACCGTGTCGCACATGGACCTGACAATATCGACCGGAACGGGAATCATCATGCCGCCATCCATAAGAATCTGGCTGTCGCGTTCAACCGCCGTAAAAGCGAGAGGGAACGCCATGGTGGCGCGCATGGCCTCGGCCAGCGAACCGCTGGAGATGACCACCTCCTTTCCGGTAACGAGATCGGTGCAGATGGTTTTAAAAGGGACGGGGTATCGGGAGAAATCGCCGCCGGCGAGATAATTCGGTTTGGTCGTAAGCCGGGTCAGAAGCGAGGTCAGTTTCTGACCGGCCGTCAGGGCTTGGGGGATGTACGGTTTCAGGCCGTCAAACCGTACCGAAAGCAAATGCCGGTCGCGTTCCTGCCGCTGAGTGAGGAACATCGTCAGACGATTGGGCTGGTTAGTGAACAGCTCGGTGAAATTGATCTGGCCTATGGTCGCAACCAGGTCATCGGTCGTATAGCCGCAGGCGTACAAGCCGCCGACAATCCCGCCGATCGAGGTACCGGCGATGGCGGCTACGGAAATGTTTTTTTCTTCGAACGCTTTCAGGATGCCGATCGCGCTCAGGCCGCGGGCGCCGCCCCCGGACAGAGCCAGCAAAACGGGATAGGTGTTTTCCGCTGAATCGACCCGGGTGCCGTCGAAACCGCCCACGACAATGCGGTCAAGGGCCGGTTCCCCGGCGGTGAGACCGCTAAAAAAGACTATGCATGTCAGTATATAAAGTGTAAATTTCACTTGCTAATATAAACCAATAAACGAAACTTAAACGTCAACTACCGGACATAAGTTAATAAAAAAATGGCTGTCACCAAAACAGAATTAAAAAAAATAAAATCTTTGCAAACCAAAAAGGGGCGTCGGGAACACGGGCGGTATTTGGCCGAGGGAACGCGGCTTCTGGAAGAATCGCTGCGCCACAACCTGATGCCGGAAGCAGTGTATTATTTGACAGAAGGGCTTTCGGGGCGGGAAAAGCAGCTTTTAGCCGCTCTCGAAGAGCGCCGGGTTCCGGTCTTTTCGGTTAGTCAAAAACAGCTTGATTTCGCCAGTCAGACCCGGTCGCCGCAGGGGCTTTTGGGGCTTTTTAGACTCCCCGAGTCAAAACCGGGTGAACTTTTAAACCTTGATTTCCGTAAACTATTACTGTGTGAGGATATTTCCGAACCCGGCAACCTGGGCACCCTGCTTCGCTCGGCCCTGGCTTTCGGTTTTGACCAGGTTTTGCTGTGCGGTACCTCAGCCGACGCCTATTCCCCCAAGGTAGTGCGTTCCTCGGCGGGGGCGATTTTCGGATTACAGATCCTGAAAATTACGCTTACGGAACTTTTATCTTTCGTCCGGGACGAAAAATTGCTAATGATAGGTACGGATATCAACGGGCATAGCGACTGGAAAGAACTGACCGTGCGTCTTAAAAAAGAAAGATTCATCCTGGCGGTCGGGTCCGAGGCCGAGGGTTTGTCCGAACAGGTCCGACGGCATTGTGAGTTTTTAATTCGCATCGACCATGAAAGCCTGGTGGAATCGTTAAACGCTGGTGTGGCCGGGTCGATAATTATGAAACAGGTGTATGACCTTTTAAAATGAGTTGGTAATGAATCCTTTGAAAAGTCTGATCCCGATTTTAGTGTTGTTGGTGACAGCCGCATCCGTCGCGGCGCAGGATATCTTCGAGGTCGAGAAGGGATTGTTTTCGACCCGCGAACTCGAAATGGATTACGAACTCGACTCCCAGAGACAACTTATTATAAAATCGGCTATTAATCTCGGCGGCAAGCTGACGATAAAAACCGCCAACCAGAAAACAATCAACATCATCTATACCAAACAAGCCCGAA
>JBMOKZ010000026.1:0-4024 GCA_049324195.1 Candidatus Zixiibacteriota bacterium
AAAAGCGGCACGAAAGCCACGAACAAACCGGTAATGAAACCGGAGTTGGAGGCAGTGGTATATTTCAGACCCATGGTCTGGGGAACGTACAAAAACCACAAAAGCACCGCCAGCACGAACGACCGGCCGAGATAAACCCACAGGTTCCGTTTTTTGTAAAGCAGATAGACAGCCAGTATTCCGCCGGCGATGAGAAAACGATAAGCGACCATTATTACCGGGTCAATATCCGTCAGGGCTGCCTTGACCATTATAAAGGTCGCGCCCCAGATGGCGGCGGCGTATAACAGCCCCAGGTCGGACCAAACCTTTTTGGTTTTTGACGACATCATATATCCCCTGATGGTAACAGCCTCATAGCCTGAATGTCAAAGAATATTTACAGACTAAACCGTTCGGTAATATAAAAACTTGTAAAAAATTTGGAGAAGTATTATATTTACATTGAATGTTGGGTAATTAAAGGTAACTTTCCGATGCATCAACCGCTTATGCCTTTTGCCGCGGCTCGGACCGAAACGGTAAATCGATTATTTTTCAGTTCCTGCCGGAATTACTGCCTCCGTCATAAAGCACAACATGATTATACCGATTTAATTAGTGACAGTAATGATATCTTCCGGGATAAAATTAAATCAGCGGTAACGAGCCGGACTTGATGGTCTGTCAATTCGATATCGCAGGTAACGGGCGGACATGAAGAAGATTATTTTCGTATTTTTGTTATTATCGTGCTTTTTCTTTATCGGCCCCGTTTTCGCCGAAACGGCGATAAAAATGGATATTATTAAAAACGGTATGTCGGGCGGCGAGGTCGAGGTCGATATCATTTTTGAAAATCCTTCACCGGCGCTTGAATTGGGCGGTTTTGAGCTGAATTTCGAGTTCGACTCAGCTCTGAGTCTCAACTCGGTCGAGATGGGGCAGCTTTTAACCGCCTGCGCCTGGGAGGATTTCGCTTATGTTACCTCGGACACCTATCGGGTGAAAGTGGTGGCTATGGCCGAAACCAACAACGGCGCGCAACATCCTTCCTGTTTCGCCGACACCTCGGGAGTGCTGGCCAAAGTTAAGTTCACCGTCGTCAACACTCTGGTCTATACCTGTGACTCCATTCCTTTCAAATGGGTCTGGTACGATTGCGGCAATAACGCGCTCTCGTCGAAATACGGCGATACCCTGTTTATTTCCGACAGTGTTTACCTGTACCAGGACAATGTTCCGATAAATGTCACGGCTAACCAAAGTTTCCCGACTTATCAGGGCTCTCCCGATGAATGTCTTGGCGATACCTTGCCATTGCGGAAGGTTAATTTTTACCAGGGTTTTTACGACGATGTTAAAGCGGTTTGTCCCGGCGATATCACGGTTCCGACGATATGGAATCAATATTTCGCCATCGTTAATTATTCCGCCAGTGCCGTCGACAACTGTCCCGGCACCAGCATTGCCTGTTACCCGCCTTCGGGGGCTTTCTTTGAAATCGGGGAGACCGAGGTGGTCTGCTATGCCCAGGATTACCACGGGCATATGGACGACTGCAATTTTACCGTGACGGTTTATGATAATCAGCCGCCGGTCGTGACCTGTCCGGGCGATATGGTCGAACCGGCCGACGATTACCAGTGTGTCGGTTTTGCAATGATTCAAATCCAGGCAACGGATAATTGTCCCGGCGTGACCGTCACCAGGCACCCGACGGGGGATTTTTTCCCGATCGGGACCACCGAGGTCGAGGTTATCGCGACCGATGCCTCCGGTCTGGCTGATACCTGCTATTTCAATGTCACGATCGAGGACCGGACGAAACCAATCATTACTTGCCCGGCGAATATCGAGGTTCTCAACGATTCCGGCTATTACGGAGCCTTTATTACCTATGCTGCCTCCGCAACCGACAACTGCGGGATCGAATCGTTCTCGGTCAACCCGCCCTCGGGCTCTTTTTTCAATATCGGGGATACACCGGTGGAGGTCATCGCTGTCGATACCTCCGGTAACGCCGATACCTGTACGTTCAACGTGCGGGTCAATCTCAATGACCCTGACGAAGATGGTTATCCCGACTGGGACGACAACTGCCCGCGGACGGTCAATCCTGACCAGGTCAATAACGATCTCGATACCTACGGCGACGCCTGCGATAATTGCCCGCTGACAGCCAACCCCGATCAGCTCGATGGCGATGGCGACAGTGTTGGCGACGCCTGCGATAACTGCCCCATGACAATCAATCCTGTACAGGAAGATGAAGACAGCGATGAGATCGGCGACAGTTGCGACAACTGTATCCTGACAGCCAACCCCGATCAGCTCGACGGCGATGGCGACAGTGTTGGCGACGCCTGCGATAACTGCCCGTTGACGGTTAACCCCCTGCAGGAAGACAGCGACAGCGACGGGTTTGGCGACAGTTGCGACAACTGTATCCTGACAGCCAACCCCGACCAGCTCGACGGCGATGGCGACAGTGTTGGCGACGCCTGCGATAACTGCCCCATGACAATCAATCCTGTACAGGAAGATGAAGACAGCGATGAGATCGGCGACAGTTGCGACAACTGTCTTACGGTGTTCAATACCGACCAGAACGATAACGATGACGATGGGGTCGGGAATGCCTGCGATAACTGCCTGGAAACGGTCAACCCGGATCAGGACAACAGTGACAGCGATGTGTTCGGCGATGCCTGCGACAACTGCCCGCTGACGGTCAACCCTTTACAGGAAGACTTCGACGGCGATCTGGTTGGCGACAGTTGCGACAACTGTCTGACGCTGGCTAATTACAGCCAGGAGGATTATGACAGCGACGGGTTAGGGGATTCCTGCGACAATTGTATCGAAGTCATGAATATCGACCAGCTCGACAGCGACAGCGACCGGGTTGGCAATGCCTGCGATAACTGCCCTGAAATTATCAATCCGGAACAGGACGACAACGACCACGACGGAGTCGGCGATAACTGCGATATCTGTCCCGGTCACGACGACCATCAGAATTCCGACAACGACGGCCTGCCCGACGGCTGTGACAATTGTCCCGAACGGGATAATCCCCTGCAGGAGGATTCCAACGGCGACAACATCGGCGATGCCTGCTGTTGTGTCGGGATTCGGGGCGATGTCAATTGTTCCGGCGACGATTTCCCGGATATCACCGATATTACCCGCCTGATCGATTACCTTTATATCAGCCATAAGATTATTTGCTGTCCCAACGAGGCCGACTGTAACGGCAGCGGCGATGCCGAACCCGATGTTTCCGATATTACCGCCCTGATTAATTTCCTTTATCTGGATGACAATCCCCTGCCTGATTGCCCCTGAGGAGCGACTTCCAACGGAAAGAACGTCGATTAAGTAATTAAAGCCGTTATGCTTACTGCTTTTTTAATTGGATTCGTGAACCATAATTGTCTATATTGTGTTTAATAAAGTATGAAACCCGGTTATAAGCGATATTTAAAAAACACCTTCAAGGTTATGCGTTCGGTTCTGGCGGTTTCGATGGTGTTAATCCTGATAGCAGCGCCTTATGTCTATACCGCCCGAATCCCGGTAAATCTCAGCCGGGAATCATCATGTCATTGCTGCTGCCGTTGTTGCCAGGGTGCAAACCCTCAAGAATCAATTGGATTCGGCCGCAAATGCAGTTGTGATATAACCGCGTCCGCCCCGGTACCGGATTTACCGCCCGCTACCGTAAATTATAATTCCGAAACCAGCCAGACGATGGTTTCTTTCGAGTCCGGAAGAAAAATAACGGCCTTTATTGAACCGGTTTCAAAACGCTCAACCGCTGTCGTTGTTCTTGATGACAGCGGTCCGCCTTTGTATCTCGTCCATTCATCCTTATTAATTTGAAGATCCTTTCATAGTCTGTTTCCGGGGTGAAGTACGCCCCGGAATTTGTAACCTTTAAATTAAGGTGGACAGTTCTATGTTTATGAAAGGAATTGTTTTATTAATTCTGTTGTTAGTCATTCCCGGTTTTGCCTTCGCCGGCCCGGACACCGCCGGT
>JBMOKZ010000027.1:0-4017 GCA_049324195.1 Candidatus Zixiibacteriota bacterium
GATACCATTCCGGGCGACGCCACGGTTTACCTGGGCAACGCCTCGCCGGTTATCCTGACCTCGACCGACGGCGGCACCACCGTAACCGCCAGCTGGGCGATCTTCAAGGAAGCCCTCGATGAACCGAGCGGTTTCAAGCCGGTGACCGGTGAAGCGACCGGCGGCGTTAAGCTGACCGTTCCGACCCACTACACCGATGCCGCTTACGACTGTTTCCATACCGGTTCGTTCATCACGGTTGACTCCAACGTGGTCGTGGAAAAGACCTATTATGCTCCGACGGCCAATGTCAATTATGTCATTCAGATGATGCGTCTGTACTCCTTCGACGGCGCGGCTCACAGCGGTCTGGTTATTGCTGAAGCGTTCGACTGGGATATTCCTTCCGACACCGGTTCTTACAACACGGCCGGTACCGACCCGGTTAACGACCTGATTTATCTGGTTGGCGGCGAGTTCAACGAATCTCACGGTGACTCGCTTGAGTGCACCGATAACGATACCCGCGCCGGCGGTGCGGTTCGTATCGGTTTTTATACCCAAGCTGAGTTGAACTCTAACCCGAGCGTTCTGCACACCGATCCCATCTGGGGCGGCTATACCGAGCTGAACGAGGACTATGTTTACCCGGCCAACGGTTTCGTGGCCGAGGAACTCTGGGCTAACATCATGGCTAACGAAGGCTTGAACGCCCAGGCTTCATCGGTTTCCGATGACCAACACATTGTGCTGACCTATTTCGACAGCTACAGTCTCGGCGCTGTCGATACCCTCATCATCTGGACCGTGATGGCGTCGGTTCCCGAGGGTTCGGCTGACGCTCCGGGTGACCTGGCGACGACTATTAACGCTGCCAAGACCTGGTTCAATACTAACCGTGATGACCTCAAGGTCAACTTCTCAGGTTGCTGTGAAGGTCTCCGCGGCGACGCCAACTGCTCCGGCGGTGACCCGGATATTTCCGATATTACCCGTCTGATCGACTACCTGTATCTGTCCCATGCTCCGCTTTGCTGTCTCGAGGAAGCCGACGCCAACGGCTCGGGCGGCGAACCGGATATTTCCGACATTACCAAACTGATCGACAATCTCTACCTGTCCCACGGCGCTCTTCCGGCCTGTCCGTAATTGCAGTGAATGATTGAACATAAAAGGCCGTTCCCATATTCGGGGACGGCCTTTTTTATTGCCGGGAATGTAAATTTGAATCAGTGGTTGTCGACAGGAGTTATAGCACCTGATGCGGTGTGTTCGAATTTCTCCATGATGTCCCTCAGCGCGTCCTTGTGGACCAGATAAAAAAGCATCTTGAGCCGAATATAGTCGTCGCGATAGAAGAAATATCCCTCAAATTTACCCCAGCGACCGCTGCGCGACGAATCCTTGATCAAAAACCACTCATGACCGTCGACCTTGTTGACGGCGACCGCGTGAATTCCGTGTTCGTCGCCGGTGGTACGGTTATACTGCCGGAATTCGCGCGAGTCCTGATTGATGTAGGCGGCGGGGATATCGAAATCCGGCACCACGGCGGCGTCTTCGAAACCGTTATAACCCGGTTCGGAGATATCACCACCCAGCGACGCCGTATAGCCAGCCTCAACGGCACTTTTCAAAAGACGATACCAGTCGTCGAGCGGCAGGTTATAATAACTGCTGTCGTTCCACCAGTTGTCCCAGGCGTCGAGCCTGCCCTGTGTGAAAAAGGGCAGGGCGAGAGTGGAGATAACGCCGACATAATCGTCAGGTTTAAACCGAAGCAACTGTTCGGAAAATTCCCGGGGAGTAACAGCCCGGCCTTCGAATTCAAAAGTCCCGGGTAGGGGTCCCAAGTGCTTGTCGAGAATAACCCTTACGAAAGCGAGCGCATAAGCCTCGTCCCAGCAGTCTCTTTCTTCGATATCGTTCATGAAAGACCTAATCTCGGCGGCCAGTTGCTCGTGGTCGTAGATTTCATCGCCGGTATGTCCCGGATAGATATCTTTGGGGACGGCCCCGTATTTTTTTATCATGCGCAGCACCGCGTTGGCTTCGGAGCCCTGAGAAATATGGAAACGGCCTCGGCGCCGAATGAAATTTCGGCATTTCTCAAGATATTCATGGTAAACGATAAACATTTCAGACAGTTTTATTTTGCGTCCGGTCAGACGGGCGACTTCCGACTCGACCAGCGAAATCCCGGAAAACGCCCAGCAGGTTCCGGTGCGATACTGAGGCTCGGGGGGAAAATGAAAAGCGCTCGGGAAAATGTCGGGCGAAACCGGCTTTACGATATTACCGAAATCGAACCGGATAACTTTTTTGTTTTCTTCTTCGGCTTTTTCTTCCGCTTCGATCCGGTCCAGAATCGATGCGGTGGTGCTGTCGTTTTTAGCTTTTTGCCGGTCGGTATGTTCCGCCATGGCTTTCAAAAGGGAATCTGTGTAGTCAGGAACATATAAAACCCTGTCCGACTGAGCGCGGAGGAGAACCGCGGTAAAGAGAAAAACCCCCGACAGCAGTAAGAGCCCTCTCATCTTTCTCATAGTAATCCTCGTTTTAGATGCTTTTTTGTTTTTATCTGAATTAATAAAATAAAAAAAAGAAGTCACCTTTTTTTAGCGACTCCTTAATGTCCGGGTCGGGGACGAGAACCGGCGGCAGCCGGAATCAGGCAGCGCCGTGTTCCTCTTCCCGGTCGAAATAGTCGTTGATGTAGCCGTCGACGGGTTTGAGCTGGTCGAGCCAGGAAGCCTCGTCGTCCCGATAACAGACGAGAATCCGCTGTTCGTTTTCGACATCTTTGGCGCGATGGTATTTCAAGTAGATGTAATTATAGTCAATACCTATAATTTCGATTTTACCCGAGTCATGCGACATGACATATTTGATCCGTTTGGCCAGACCGGAACATCGTTTTTTGGCTTCCTCGATCTTAAAATAAGCTTCGACTATCGGTATTTCGAAAGAACCGTTGCCCGCTGTGGGCCGTCCCTGAAAAACATAGTACTGGGGCACCCCGATATAGGACAGTTCGTTCCAGAGTTCGGCCATGATTCTCGGGCAGTCGGAGATACCGCGCAGAATGGGATTCTGGTTGACACAAATCACACCGGCTTTTTGGACCTCATGCAGACATTGCCGGGCCGGTTCAGTCAGTTCCGCCGGGTGGTCAAAATGACACATCAGGTAAATTTTCCTGTCGGGTCGGGAATATTTTCTGAAGGTTTTCATTAACTCCGGGTCGAGAAGAAAGCGGAAGGGATTGAACGCCGGCAGTTTGGTGCCGATTCGAATAATTTTAACATGGTCAATTTTTCTGAGAGCCGAGATGATCTTCTTGATTTTAGTCGTACTCAGGACCATCGGATCGCCGCCGGTGAGCAGGACATTGTTAATTTCCGGGTGCTTTTTGATATATTTGATTCCTTCGGAGATGTCGTTGGAAACCTCATCGATATCTTCGAGAAAAAGCCGTTTGCGGAAGCAATAGCGGCAGAATCCCCCGCAGCTTTCCGTGACCAGCAGCAGTGCGGTGAAACGGTATTTATGCTGGACACCTTTGTGGACGGTTATGGCGTTTTCGTTGCAGGCATCGAGGCTGCCCCATTCGTCCAGTTCCCGATAATTGGGGATGATAATTTTACGTATGGGATCGTCGGGATTGTCCCAGTCAATCAAACTCAAATAATAACTATTGGTACGAAAAGAGTATTTCCGGGTAACTTCGTTCAGCTCTTGTTTTTCGGTTTCGGTCAGGAAGGGCAGCTGATACACATCATGAATGAATTCAGGCTGCTGGTTAAACCCATAATCCCTCCGGGCATTTTTACTCATAAGAGTCTCCTTTCAGTCGCTCTTAATCCAACCGATATGGCAAGCGGTGTTGCTTACTTAATGTTGGGCGGATACCTTCCGGTTCGGGAAGGTCAAATCCTCAAAGCAGATTCAAGCTGGATTTGCGGGTAAGTCTTCGTCAGACTTTTTAACACCCTTCGTTTATAATATACAACAAAACAAATATATGTCAAGCATCAG
>JBMOKZ010000028.1:0-4012 GCA_049324195.1 Candidatus Zixiibacteriota bacterium
GATCGGCGGTAAAGCCCGCGAACCGGAAAAAAAATAAACGGTTGAGCCGGTGGAACTCCGGCGCCGACGGTCAAAGTCCGGATGGGAGAAGATAAGGTCTGGTAAAGACGTACCGGTCTGTTCTACCTATTGCCCCGAAAAGTGTTTGGGGTTTTTTTATGGGCGTGAAGGCTGACCCGACAGGGGTTGATATCAAATATATGCAACGGGCTTTAAGCCTGGCTTCCAGAGCAAAGGGGCATACTTCGCCCAATCCAATGGTCGGCGCGGTGGTAGTTAAAAATGGCCGAATAATCGCCGAGGGTTATCACAAGCGGGCAGGCGGCGCTCATGCCGAAGCCGCGGCGCTGGAAAAAGCCGGCTCGGCCGCGCGTGGGGCCACCGTTTACGTCTCGCTGGAACCCTGCTGTCATACCGGTCTTACCGGTCCCTGCACCGAAAAAATTATCGATGGCGGTGTCAGGAAAGTTGTTTATGCCGTCAAGGATCCCGATTCCAGGGTCAACGGCAGGGGCGTCCGGATTCTGAGAAAAGCCGGAATCGAAGTGGTCGGTAACGTCCTCAAAGAAGACGCCGTGCGGCTCAATGAAATTTACTTTGGTAATAAACTTCATAAAAGACCCTATATCATTTTGAAAACGGTTCAGTCACTCGACGGCCGTATCGCTACCGCCACCGGGGATTCGCAATGGATTTCTTCCCCGGAATCGTTGAAGCTGGCCCATGAACTTCGCGCTGAAGTTGACGCTGTTGTGGTCGGGATGGGCACTGTGCGGGCTGACAATCCCTCGCTGACCGTCCGCCGGGTCAAGGGTAAAAATCCGTACCGGATTATCGTGTCCGGGTCGTTGAAATTCCCCTCGAAATGTAATTTACTCGACAATAATTCCGACTTCAAAACGATTGTAGCCTCGTCGGAAAAAGCCATCGAGCGTTTCCGCCGGAACACTCACCGCTCCGGATTGATTTTCTGGAATGTCAAAACCGGCCGCGACGGTATGCTAGACATCAAGGATTTCGTCCGCAAGGCCGCCGATTTCGGACTTTGCTCGCTGTTAATCGAGGGTGGAGGGGAACTGGTGACATCTTTTCTTAAAGCCGGGCTGTTCGATAAGTATATCGTCATCACCGCACCGGTAGTAATCGGGCGGGGAGCCGACGCCGTGCGGGACTTGCACAGCCGAAAACTCTCGGACGCGCTTAAGTTGAAAAAAGGAAGCTGTTACGCCAGCGGATGTGATATGGTTTTTATCGGTTATCCGGAAAGGAAGAAATAAAAATGTTTACCGGATTGATAGAAACAGTGGGGACGCTCAAAGAACTCAAGAACCGGGACAACTATAAAATTTTGACGGTGCTTTCGAATATCCCCGCCGACGAAATCAAACTCGGCGAATCCATCGCCTGCGACGGCGTCTGCCTGACGGTAGTGGAGATTCAGAAGGACGCATTCGTGGTTGAGGCTTCGCAGGAGACAGTTGCGCGGTCGGTGCTCGCTTCGTACCGCCCCGGCGCGCGAATTAATCTGGAACGCGCCCTGCGGGTCGGCGACCGCTTGGGCGGACATTTCGTCAGCGGCCATATCGACGATACGGGCACGGTCGATTATCTCAAACCGGTCGGGGAATCACGGGAACTGGCGGTAAAATACGATACTGCACACGATATTTATGTCGTGGAAAAAGGCTCGGTCGCCATCAACGGCCTGTCGCTGACCGTGAACACGTGCCGACCGGGCTGGTTCGGTGTCAATCTCATCCCGCATACCGTCAAGGCGACGACTATCGGGACTTTAAAAAGCGGCGACCGGGTCAACCTGGAATTCGATTTAATCGGAAAATATGTCGTTAAAATAAACGACCATAACAATAAAAAGGGCTTGACTAAGGATTTCCTTAGAGAAAGCGGTTGGTAAGGATGAATGATAATATAATATTCAATACGATACCCGAAGCGGTCGAGGATATCAGGCAGGGTAAATTTATCATTGTGGTTGACGACGAGGATCGGGAGAATGAGGGCGATTTGATTATGGCCGCCGAGAAGGCGACCCCCGAGGCGATTAACTTTTTCGCCACCCACGGCCGCGGCCTTATCTGTGTGCCTATGACCGGCGAGCGTATCGAGAAGTTGAAACTCCACCCGATGGTGGAGAACAACACCGCCCGTCTGGGAACGCGTTTCACGGTTTCCGTGGATGCCCTCGAAGGCACCACGACCGGTATTTCGGCGTTTGACCGGGCGGTGACGATCCGGACCCTGGTTGACGACCGGTCGGTACCCGAGGACCTGGGACGGCCGGGCCACATTTTTCCGCTGCACGCGCTCGATGGCGGGGTGCTCACCCGCGCCGGGCACACCGAGGCTTCGGTGGACCTCGCCCGCATGGCCGGGTTGAAACCGATTGGCGTCCTGTGCGAGATTATGGATGAGGATGGCTCAATGGCGCGCGTGCCGAAACTTTACGCCATGGCCCGTAAGTACGGTCTGAAATTAATAACCGTGCATGATTTGATCGCTTATCGCCGCCAGCACGAAAAGCTGGTGCATCGGGTTACCGAGGTCAAGATGCCGACCAAGTACGGCAATTTTAATATGATCATGTACAAGTCCGATATCGACAAGCAGCATCACCTGGCTCTGGTCAAAGGCGATGTATCCGGCAAGAAAAATGTGCTGGTGAGGGTCCATTCACAGTGTTTGACCGGCGACGTTTTCGGGTCCTGCCGCTGTGACTGCGGCGACCAACTCCAGACGGCTATGCAGATGGTGGAGAAGGAAGGTACGGGGGTAATCCTGTACATGCGTCAGGAAGGTCGCGGTATCGGCCTGGCCAACAAGATTCTGGCTTATCACCTGCAGGAAAACGGCCGCGATACGGTTGAGGCCAATGAGGAACTCGGGTTTAAACCCGATCTGCGCGATTATGGTATCGGGGCTCAAATCCTTGTCGATCTCGGATTGACTTCGATCCGGCTGCTGACCAACAATCCCAAAAAAGTTATCGGTTTGAAAGGTTACGGGCTGGAAATCATTGAACGGGTCCCGATTCAGATGGAACCATCGGAATACAATTTACATTATCTCGAAACCAAACGGGATAAGATGGGACATATGTTGAAACTTAAAAAAACGAGTTGAGGCAGAGATGGAATTGAAAAAATACGAAGGTAAACTGGACGCTACCGGTTTGAAATTCGGACTGGTGGTCAGCCGCTTCAATAATTTTCTTACGGATAAACTGCTCGACGGCGCGGTGGACTGTCTCGTCCGTCACGGCGGCAATATAAAGGATTTGGAAGTCGCTTATGTGCCCGGGGCGTTTGAGCTTACTTATGCCGCCTCGAAAATGGCCAGGAGCGACAAGTACGATGCCGTGATTTGTCTGGGTGTGATTATCCGCGGGGAAACGCCGCATTTCGATTATATCGCCAACGAGGCCTCGAAAGGCGTCGCCCGTTTGGCGCTCGATACCGGCCTGCCGGTTATCTACGGTCTGGTGACGGCCGACACCCTGGAGCAGGCGATTGAACGTTCGGGCACCAAGGCTGGCAACAAGGGCTGGCACGCGGCCGAGGCCGCGATCGAGATGGTGACCCTGTATCGGGCGATCGGGTGACGATGGAAGAATCACCGCGTCGCCAGGCCCGGGAACTGGTGTTAAAAAGCCTCTATGCCTGTGAAATCGAGGAAAATCATCCGGACGATGTCATTCGGCAGATTATCGAGACAGCCGAGCTGCCCGGGCGGCAGGTCGAATTTGCCCGGAATTATTTTCAACTGGTTCGCCGGGAGCAAAGCTGGGCGGACGATATTATCCAGTCGCTGTCCGAAAACTGGGAGATTAAGCGAATCACCTGTCTGGACCTGATAATTCTCCGTATGGCTGTGGTCGAGCTGAAATATATACCCGATACCCCGGTCAAAGTGGCTTTGAACGAGGCTATTGAACTGGCCAAAAAATACTCGACCGGGGAATCCCCCTCGTTTATTAACGGTATTTTGGACAACT
>JBMOKZ010000029.1:0-4001 GCA_049324195.1 Candidatus Zixiibacteriota bacterium
CGATCTTACCATGCATGTAGAAATAGCCTTACGGAACGGTTGGGGAATGGGGCTCGATTATGTGACCGGCCGCTATTATGAACTCGACAGCGAATATAATCCGGCGATGGTCGCGGGATATTTTCAAACTGATGTTTCGCGCCGTATCTGGGCCAGTGTATCGGTAAGCTCCAGTCAAAGCTATAATTATAACCGCGATTTTATCGGACGTAGTGAATATATAAGCTGGTATGCATCCTGGCGGCCGGCTTCGCGATGGTCGATCTATGCTAATGGCAGCGCCTGGATTGAACGAGATCCCGGAGGTCACATCGCCGATATAACCTATCGGATACGTCCCGGCGTACAGTTCAGCCTGATAGACGGTATGAATCTTTCCGTGTATGAGGAAATACCCATCACCAAAAATACAGGAATATTCTCGCTTCGTACCGGTATATCTTTCTCATATAATTTTCTGCCGAAAAGCTGGCTTCTTATCGCATACAACGACTACCAATGGCGCGATGCTGACGACCATCGATATCATCCTCAACAACGGGTATTTGCCGCGAAAATTCGTCATTTATTCAGCTGGTGATTATTTTTGGCAACGTGCCGGGTAAAAAAATTCCTGCAGGGGCTGGAATCCATCGGCCGTGGTAAGTCGGGATTCCGAATGGAATAAAACGGAATGAGAAACCCGACCTATTTATTATTGTTAGAAGCTGTCGGGTTTTTCGTCCGCTGACGCGGACTCAGAACCCGACCTGCTACCAAGAACCTGATCTACTGCTCATCAGATGTCGAAACCGCAAGGGTTCGACCTACAGAATTTTTGAATATTTTCTTACATGTCAAGTATCTTCATAAAGACTATTAGAGAACCTTTGAAGGAGGTTTCTTATATGATACCGTTTAACCAACGCGAAGATTTAACGCCTGTCTGTCCGCACTGCAAAAAAGAAATCAAGGAAGTCCTTTTCCGGGAACTCAAGGGCGACCTGGGCAAACGCTGTCTGTATTTCTGTCCCGTGTGCCGTTCGGTACTGGGCGTGTCGCATCGCAAGGGTTTGACGATGGGATTGTAGATTACGGTGGGGTGCCCCACAGCGTTAGCCGTGGGATTGAAAAGTGATGGGGTTAGTTGACCCCACCTCTCAGGGGTGCCCGGGAATAATTCCGGCTTTAAAATCCTCATACACATTTGTTGACTTTTGCGCCGGTCGCGGCTAAATTGCCGCATGACAAAAAATAAGCCCGGGAAAAAACTGAGTTACGCTGAAGCCGGAGTGGATATTGCCGCCGGCGAGGAAGCGGTACAGCGTATTAAGCTGTTGGCACGCAAAACCTTCAACGAAAACGTCCTGTCCGAAATCGGCTCCTTCGGCGGCTTTTTCAAGCCCCCGCTCGAAGACTATAAAACCCCTGTTATTATTTCCTCGGCCGATGGCGTCGGCACCAAGCTGAAACTGGCTTTTCTGACAGGCAAACACGACACGGTGGGCGAGGACCTGGTCAATCACTGTATCAACGATATTCTGGTGCACGGAGCCAAAGCCCTCTTTTTCATGGATTATATCGCGACCGGGAAGCTCAAGCCTGAAATAATCGCCGAGATTGTGGCCGGTCTTTCCCGAGGATGCGCCAACGCTGGCGTAGCGCTTTTAGGCGGGGAAACCGCCGAGATGCCCGATTTTTATCAGCCCGGCGAATATGATTTGGCCGGGTTCATCGTCGGTCTGGTGGACCAGAACCGGGTGATAAACGGCGTGACTATCAGGGAAGGCGATATCTGTCTGGGGCTGGCCTCCAACGGTTTGCATACCAATGGCTACACGCTGGCGCGCATGGCGGCGCTGGATATCGCCGGACTGAAGCCCGACGATTATGTTAAGGAACTGAAAATGACCGTTTCCGAGGCGCTGATGAGAGTGCACCGCTGCTACGCCCCGGTGATTCATCCGCTTCTTGAAAAATACGATATTCACGGCATGGCGCATATTACTGGCGGCGGGATTGCGGGCAATCTCTGCCGGATTATTCCCGACGGTTTATCGGCGGAAGTCCGCAAAGACACCTGGCCTATTACGCCGGTTTTCACCTGGCTGGAAAATGCCGGAAACATTGATCCGAATGATATGTTTAATACTTTTAACATGGGTATCGGTTACATTCTGGTCGTTTCCCACGACGAAGCCGATAACATAGTTGAAAGTCTGGAACAAAGCGGAGAAAAAACATTCCGGATCGGCACAATTAAAACCGGTCAAAAGAAAGTCAGGTTAGTTTAAGTTATGAATAAAGTTCTGTTATGTATTCTCGACGGTTTCGGTTTGCGCGACGACGGTCCCGATAACGCCATCGCCGCGGCCACGAAACCGAATATCGACACTTTGTTTAAAACCTGCCCGATGACCCGTCTCGACGGTTCCGGCGAGGCGGTGGGTCTGCCCGCCGGGCAGATGGGCAACAGCGAGGTGGGGCATCTGAATATCGGCGCCGGCCGGGTGGTCTATCAGGAAATCTCTCGCATCGACAAGGCTATCGCCGACGGTTCATTTTTCGACAACGATGTCCTGAAAACCGCCATGGTGCGGGCGGCCGGTGAAAACAGCGCCGTTCATTTGTTCGGCTTGGTTTCCGACGGCGGCGTGCATTCCTCGATGAACCATCTCTTCGCCGTAGTCGAGATGGCGAAAAGAAACAACGTCAGAAAGCTGTACCTTCACGCTTTCATGGACGGCCGCGATACCTCGCCAACCTCCGGCCGCGTTTACATGAAACAGGCGGTGGAAAAGTTCAAGGAAATCGGCCTGGGACAGGTGTCCACGGTGGGCGGCCGTTATTACGGCATGGACCGCGACCGTCGCTGGGAAAGAACCGACAAGGCGTACCGGGCGATTGTCTATGGCGAAGGCGAGAAATGGGACGACCCGGTCAAGGCGATCGAGGCATCGTACGCCAACAAGGTCACCGACGAGTTTATCGTGCCGGTAGTGATCGATCTGGGCGGCCCGGCGAAGGGCCGGCTGAAGGACCGTGATGTCGCGATTATGTTCAATTTCCGGGCCGACCGCGCCCGGCAGTTATCGTACCTGTTCTGCGGGCACGATATCAAGGGGTATATCCATCAGGACAAGCCGAAAGTCGAGCTGGTGACGATGACCCAGTTCGATTTGAACATGTTCGAGGCCAAAGTGGCGTTTCACCCGCTGCACCTGAAAAATATTCTCGGTGAGGTGCTTTCGAAAAAGGGCCTGAAGCAACTACGCACCGCCGAAACCGAAAAATATGCCCATGTGACGTTCTTCTTCAACGGCGGTACGGAAAAGCCGTTCGACTTGGAAGAACGCGACATGATTGCCTCGCCGAAGGTGGCCACCTACGATTTACAGCCGGAGATGTCATCGGTGGCGGTGACCGACAACGCCGTGAAGCGAATCGAGTCGAATGAGTTCGACTTTATCGTGCTGAACTACGCCAACTGTGATATGGTCGGCCATACCGGAGTTTTCGATGCCGCCAGAAGAGCGGTCGAGGCGGTCGATACCGGCCTGGGGCGGCTTTTAAAAGCGGTTAAGGACAAGGGCGCCGTGGCGCTGGTTACCGCCGACCACGGCAACGCCGAGATGATGATTGACCCTGAAACCGGCGGTCCCTGGACTGCGCACACCACCAACCTGGTGCCGTTCATTCTCTACGACCCGGCCGGGAAGCTGGGCGCAAACGTGAAACTTCGCAAGAGCGGCGTTCTGGCGGATATTGCCCCGACCGTTCTGGAAATAATGGGGCTGGCTGTTCCGTCCGAGATGACCGGTAAATCGTTATTGATTCGAGGATGAATCTCTGTATTCCGTGTTAACCAAAATAGGCCGGTTTTTTGTACCCGCTGAAATAGAAATACGCAAGAGACGACTGGAGCTTTTGGTCTGGTCGTTTCTTTTATCCCTGGCTTTTTACGAATATTTCGGTTTTCTGGCCTGGCTGGCGCTGGTGCGGCCGCTGATGATTATAACCTG
>JBMOKZ010000030.1:0-3992 GCA_049324195.1 Candidatus Zixiibacteriota bacterium
ACAAAATTCTCTAAACTGTAAAAAAACCGCCACTCGGCGGTTTTTTTTATTGAGCCTGTCCTATATTTCGGCCGGCATCGAATGGCGGCCCGGAGCTATCGCCGAAAAAATAAAAATTTCAACTTTTACAATCTTTTTAAAAAATCGATATATTCTCCCAAGGTTAAAATTGTATCGAGGATATCTTCACAATATGAAAAAATATCTCCTGGCGTTTTTTTTGATACTGACGGGTTTCGCCGGCCGCGGCCAGGCCGGCGCGTCTGACCTGGTAGGCTATGTCCTCAGTGACCTGCGGGTGCTGTACCTTTACGAAACACCGGAAGAGATTGACTGGCCCACATTGTATTATCTTAACGAAACCTACTTCTGTCGCATCGACCTGTTGTCGGTAAGACCAGCCGGGACGCTGCATTATGACCAGAAAAGCGTCAGGAATCGTGAGATATATCTGAATAAGTATTATGTGGACGATTCCCGGAGTGATTTTACCGATTCGCTGTTCGCATCTCTGTTTGCGGTGCGGCGACCGGATATCGTCATTTTCGCCGTTAGCGGCAGGGATAAAATCGCCAAAGAATGCATGAATTGTTTGACCGGCTTGCCGTTCGACAGTACCTCACTGTTCAATATCTCGAAAATATACCGGTTTTCCGAGCAGACGGAAATCGAGCCGGCGCCGCCTGGCGCGGTTTTCGTCAACCGTCATGAACTTTTGGAAAAATATAACCGACGCATAGCACTGGAGGTCCCGGAGCTGTTCCCGCATTTCTCGCTGGATAATTATGCGGTCGGCAGCCGGCTCGGGCGTTACGATTTGCTTCGCAACCTGGTTGATGAAAAGGTGCCGACCCCGGATTTTACTTCGGGTTTACACTCTATCCGGCTGGTGGACGCGCTCGATTCGCTGCTGTCCGACGGCGCGATCAAAGAAGCTTTTATCCGCAAGGCCAAGAACGCGCTTTCGTTTTTGAACGCTTCGCGAAACTCGGTCGGCAGCCAGCGTTCGCAGAACATTATCACCGGCTACAAAGAGCTGATCTATCTCGCCAACCAGTCGGAAGCCGAGGGGGTTCTGGCCGGAATACCGGATTACGTCCCCTATCTGAAGCGTTTGCTTTACAAAGCGCAGCGGGCGACTCTCTATGAAATCGGGATGGATTGGGAAGGTCGGGTATTTTTGCGGGACTCGCCCCACGGACCAAAACTCAAATTTCTGGCCGACCTGGCAGTCAATGGTTCAGAGGCGGTTGAACTGGCTTACATCAAATACAAACCGTACTGGGATACGGCGGAAGTAACGCTGGATGCCACCTCGCGTAAAATCAAACCGCACCAGTCGTTCATCCGGGAATATAATGTGGATATCGACCCCGCGTACCTCGAATCGCAGCAACCCGAGTCGCTGGCTTTCACGGCCGAGATTATTTACGGGAAAATTCAAATGCCCGTCGTGACCACGGTACCGATGCGGCAGAGCGTCAATTTGAAAATCGCATTCGAGCCGGAGTTCCGGTTCGTGCCGCCGACCGCGCGCCTCGATATTGACCGGGTGGTATCGTCGCTCAACTGGAAAGCGATCATCTCCAAACCGCTCAGCTACGAAGGGAAGGTGAAAGTGTATCTCGAGACTCCGACCGGGGTTTTCGCGGGAGCCTATAAAACCGAATGGGCTTTGGAAAAGGGTACTCCCAGTCAAACGATCCGGATTCCTTTCTCGGTGTCCAACCTGTTCGAATTGGGGATACATCCTCAAATTATATCATTAATAGTCGATGACCGGCTGGTTTCGGCCGACACCGGTTTGATTCGCATCGCCTCCTGCCAGATTGCCGATACTCTGAAAATAGGATTTCTCCCCGACAGCACCGGCTTGCTCGAGGAAATTCTGAGGATGACCGACGCCGCGTTTCAACCTCTGACCGACCGGTCTCTTTTAACCGGCGATCTGGACGCCTTCAACGTCATCATTGTCGGTTCCGGCGCTTTTCGCAATTATCCGTCGCTGGCGGTTGTCAAGGAACGCATCATCGACTACCTGCGTTACGGCGGCTCGCTGGTTATCATGGGGCAGCCTTACGACTGGCCCGAGGGTATTCTCCCGGTGACTTTGAATCCGATAACCGAGGCGGTGCAGACCGAGGATATCACCAACCGGATTCCGCAGGCTCGGCTGCTCAGCCAGCCGCATAATATCTCTGAGAACGGTCTTTTGGCTCATTTCCGATACAAAAAACCGGTCGCCTCGGCGGTGGTAATGCCCTCGGAACGGGTTTATGTCACGCCTTCGGGGGGGACACTGTTATCGGTTTCCCGGCTGGGTGAGGGGCAGATTATCTATTGCGGGCTGCCGCTGGTTGAGATGATCTCGAAACTCGATATCGAAGCCATCCATTTACTGGCCAATATTTTGAACTATTGACCCGCCCGAATGTTTTAATATCTTAACGATATTGTTTATCTCGTGCCATTATGACGAATATTAATAATCTGAATAATGACCGCTACGAGCGGTTCAGCGTAATTGTCAAGTATTTCCGCAACTATAAAGGGTATCTTATCGTTGGCGGGCTGGCTATCATCATGGCCAACGTCCTGAGTTTGATTATTCCCTATTTGCTGAAAATTGTATTTGACCTGCTTGAGAAAAAGACGACGAGCTCGGAGATATTGAAATATGTTCTGCTCATGCTGGCGCTAGCCGTATTGTCCGGGCTCTTCCGGTTTTTGACCCGGCGGACGATTGTTTGGATGTCGCGGCATCTGGAATACAACCTGCGCGGGGAACTATTCGGACATCTTTTGAAACTGTCACCTTCGTTCTACGACAAAACCCGCACCGGCGACATCATGGCGCGGGCGACTAACGACCTTGAAGCCGTACGGATGATGACCGGACCGGGGTTAATGTATTTCGCCAACACGCTTGTCAGCCTCATTACCTCGCTTTGTTTCATGCTGTACCTTTCGCCCCGGCTGACGCTGTACTCTTCTATCCCCATGATCTTTTTTCCCTATGCCGTCAACAAATTAGGGAACATGATCCACCGGAAATTCATCGGGATTCAGGAACAGTTTTCGGTAATAACCGCCACGGCGCAGGAAAATCTCGCGGGCATTCGGGTAGTGAAAGCATATGGTCAGGAGGAAAACGAAATTGATAATTTCGCCCGGGAATCGACCAGGTATGTCGATTTGAACATGAGCATGGCACGTATTCAGGGAACCCTGTTTCCGTTCGTGTATTTCCTGTCTTCAATCCTGACGCTGGTGATTCTCTATTTCGGCGGCCGGGAGGTCTGGAACAATAAAATCGAGCTGGGAACGATGGTCGCCTTCTTTGCCTACCTGCAGAGTTTGTTCTGGCCGATGTTCGCGATCGGCTGGGTGGTGTCGCTCTATCAGCGCGGCACCGCTTCGCTCGACCGTATCAACCGTATCCTCTATGCCGAACCGGATATCAAAAACGACACCCCCGAACCTTTTACCGGGCCGATGAGGGGTCGCATAGAGTTCAAAAACCTCCGCTTCAACTATAACGGCAAACCGGTTCTTGACGGGATTACGCTGACGGTGGAACCCTCACAAACCCTCGGAATCGTGGGCATGACCGGCTCGGGAAAAACCACCCTGGCGGTTTTGATGGCCCGGCTGTATCCGGTGCCGCGCGGACAGCTTTTCATCGACGGAACGGATATCAACGACTGGGACCTGCCCTCGCTGCGGAAATATATCGGTTTCACTCCCCAGGAGCCATTTCTGTTCTCGGAAACTATTGCCCGCAATATCAGTTACGGCGCCGCCGAAGACGAGGAGAAACTGCTGGCCGCGGCCCGCGACGCCGCACTCGACAAAGATGTCTCCGAATTCCCCGGCGGGTACGGCACCGTGGTCGGCGAACGGGGCATCACCCTTTCCGGCGGCCAGAAACAGCGCACAGCCATCGCCCGCGCCCTTTATAATCACCCGGCGATTCTGGTGCTCGATGACGT
>JBMOKZ010000031.1:0-3986 GCA_049324195.1 Candidatus Zixiibacteriota bacterium
CAAGGAAGCCGGTCTCGTAATAAGCTTTGATTGGGGGGAGATCTCTAAGCACCGGGACGACCACGAAACCATCGGGGTCGATATTATAAATCCGGGCCAGGACTGTGTCGTTGGCGGTGAGTTCGTCAACCCGGAGGATACGGGGGTCGGTTTTCCCGGCCCATTTCCCGCTGCCGGCGGTAACCTGGTTGAGAAGATTTTGGCAGGCCCGATCCATCTCATCCACGGTGGCTCGCTCCGCGTAGAGAGCGGGGACGGCGCACAAGACAATCAGTAAAACGTTTACTGTGAGGCGGAACAATCTGTCAAAATTCATTTTAACCATATATTTTTTTAGACTCCCTCAATGTGTTGATTTTCTACTTATTAAGACGGCTAAATAAGAAGTTTGTTCTATACAATACGTTTCCGGAAATATATTTTTTTTAAGGATTTTGTCAAGAAATGCTGTAGCGGTGATATATTGTGAACAACCCGAGCGTATCGTCGTTAACCAGAAATCGTTCTATATAATCAGCCGGCTCGTAAACAGTCGAAAGGAATAAAAGGCAACAGCAACGGGGGGTTATATGGTGATGAGCCAAGTCTCCGTCTTACAACGATGTTATAAGATTAGGTGAATTGGTGTGAGTAAATTAATTTAACGATTTGTTTCGGTTTGTGTCAAGGATATGACCTATAAAAAAAGAACCGGCACGACGAAAAATCCGGGCATGGGTACCCGGTCGCATATTATCGTTATAAATTTAGTTCTTCAGTTTTCGATGTATTTTCCCAGAATCTTGTTCATCTGGGTGGTCATGGTGGAGTTGGACAACACCTCGGTCGCACCGGCTACGGTCGCGGATTTCATCTGGTCGGCCATGGCCTGTGGAGAATAGCACACAATCGGAATCTTCCGGGTGGCGCCATAGGAGCGAAGTTTATTAATCAACGAGGGAGCCTCGATACCGTTTAAGTTGAGGTCGATTATAATCAGGTCGGGTCTTAACTCCTGGGCCTTGTTGAAAATGTCATCGGAACGAATAGCCTTGATTCCTTCGACATCCATGCGATCGAGAATTGACATTATCTTGGAGGTGAAAATCATATTGTTGACAGCGATAATTACTTTTTTGTTCATATATTTTTTCCCCTCATATCCGGGCGCCTCCAGCACCCTATTGATTACGCTGAAGTTAATATAATACATTTTGCTCTGAATTGAAAGACAAAGCTGAAAAAAATTGAATTTATGGTTATTAACCAATAACTATTTATAATTGATAGGGATAACTGTAATCACTTAAAGTAATATTGTAATTCGGGCGATTTTATTTTTGTTGATTTGCACCGTGAAAATGTCTAGATAACCGCATGAAAAAAACTAAAATTTTAGTAACCTATGGTCCCGCCGTCAGTTCAACCGCTAAAATTAAAAATTTGGTTGAGGCCGGAGCCAACGCCATTCGCATCAACTGCTCCCACGGCTCCACTCAGGATTTTTTATCGGCCGCCCGGTTAATCCGCCAGAGCACCAAAAATTATCCGTACACTGTCGGTCTGGTATTTGATATCTCCGGCCCGAAACTTCGCCTCGACCATTTTAAAGGCGAGTACCGTGTCAAAAAAGGTCAGACCGTAGTCATCCTCGACCGCAAGACCGATTTGAAGTCCGGCAAAATAGGGGTGAACCGCCCGGAAATTCTCAAGTCCGTGAAAAAGGGACACCGGTTGTATATCGACGACGGCAATCTGGTTTTTACGGTGGTTTCGACCTCGAACCACGGCGTCGTCATCAAGTCCGTCAACGGCGGCGTGATAATGCCGTCCAAGGGCGTCAACCTCCCCGATTCCGATATAAAAATCCCCACTATCAGCGACAAGGACCGTGAGGATATCAAGACCGCGATCCGGGTTGATGCCGATTATATCGCTTTATCGTTCGTACGCAACGCCGCTGATATTGTCGAGGCTAAAAATCTTATCAAAAATTTCGGCGGGCGGCAGCGAGTTATCGCCAAACTGGAGCGCAAGGAGGCAATCGACCAAATCGAGGAGATTATCTCCCAGGCCGACGGGGTCATGCTCGCCCGGGGTGACCTGGGCGTGGAACTCGAGCCGCAGGAACTTCCGCCCATCCAGAAAAAAATCATCAAGCTGGCTAACCAGAGTCGCAAACCGGTGATAATCGCTACCCAGATGCTGGAGTCGATGCGGTTCGCGCCGCGGGCGACCCGGGCCGAGATTAATGACGTCGCCTCGGCGGTGTTTGATTTTGCCGATGTCGTGATGTTGTCGGCGGAGACAGCCACCGGCCAGTACCCGGTCGAGGCGGTGAAGACGATGGACGCGGTTATCCGCGCCACCGAATCGGCTCTGCCGGAATTTGACCCGGTGCGATTGGGAAAAATTGATAAATCTGATATCCCCGAGGCTATCGCCCGCGCGGTCAGGGAAGCCTATCCGGCTTGTCAGACGCCGGTGATTTTCGCTTTTACCTCGTCGGGGTTTACGGCCGAGCTGATTTCCAATTTGTTCCCGCCCCAGCCCGTAATAGCCCTGACCCCGGACAAGAAAGTGATGGGACTGATGTCCCTGTACCGGTCGGTTTACCCGGTGCTGGTGAACCCCTCGAAAACTTTCCAGGAGATGCTGGACGAGGTCGAGAAAATAATCAAGGAATATAAACTGGCCCGTAAGGGGCAGAGAGTAACGATAACCGGCGGCGTGCCGCTCGGGACGCGCCAGCCGACCAATTTCATGATGATTCATGAGGTATCCACACAGCATGTCAGGAAGAAAAACTAAGGTGAGCAAGAACCTTCGTATCACCGGTTTCTGGGCGGTTTGTCTGGTTCTATTTTTGGGGATGAACTCGATTTGGGCTCAGGAACAAGAAAGCGGCAGGAAGAAAAAGCCCATCAAAGAAATTTGCCTCACGTTCGACGAGCTGCCAGTGGCCCGGACATTCGGCGGGGCCGACCGCGATGCCGTCACCTATCTGATTCTGGAAGCCCTGAAAAACCACCACGTCAAGGCGGCCGGATTCGTGGTCGGGGAAAACGTCGAAAACAGTTTCGATATTCTCGGCCAATGGCTAAACGACGGTCATGTTCTGGGCAGTATGACCTTTTCCAACCAAGATCTGCACGAGTTGAGTATCGAGCAGTTCATCAAGGAAGTTCAGATGGGCATCGATGCGGTGGAACCGATGCTGTCCGGATTCGGGCAGAAAAAGCGTTATTTTCGCTACCCGTTCCTGCATTACGGTAATGTCGTCGAGGCCAAGAAACAGGTGACGCTTTTTCTCGAGGACCGCGGTCAGGTTGTCGTCCATGCCTCGGTGGTGCCCGAGGATTACCTTTACAACCTGTCGCTGGAGAAGCTGGGAAAATTCCCCGATTCGGCCTCGTACGAGGCTTTGATGAACGAGTATATCAATCACGTGCTTGATGAGATCGAGCGCGTGGAGCAGCTCACGGCCGAGTTCATCGGGCGGCCCGTGAAACAGATCTTGCTGTTGCGAGCCAACCGTCTGAACGCGATTTATCTCGAGGAAATGCTGACAGCTATCGAGGCCGAGGGGTACAACTTTATATCGCTCAATGAAGCGCTGAAGGACGAGGTTTATTCCAAGACCGAGGCTTATTACGGTACGCGGGGAATCGGGTTTATCGAAATGCTGCGCCAGAGCGACCCGGATTTACTGCCGGCGGAATGAGTTTCCTTGTCATCTCTATACTCTGCTCGGGATGTCTTAATTATAGAGTATCGTTGTGGTGGCAGGCGACTCTGCCCCTCTTTTTATTCAACAAAACATTATGTGACCTGTTATCATAAGATGATACCGAGTCATCAGCCGAACGCTCGCCTTTTTGCTTAGTTATTGTTTAGCATAAACTTACTATTTTATCCAAAACTGTCTTAATTATTAATAATATTAAATATTATTATTAAATATATTGATTTTTTTAATAATATATGAAACATTATTGATTAATATG
>JBMOKZ010000032.1:0-3947 GCA_049324195.1 Candidatus Zixiibacteriota bacterium
CCGGCATGATAGATTGTCAGACCGTCGACCTCGAGCAGAAACGCCACCCCGGCGTCGGTCGAGCGCAGCGTGGTGATTTTGATATCATCCACGGTTTTTTCCTCGCGCGGATTAATCAACACGTACTCGTCCTCGATACCCCCGGGACGAAATCCCATAACGTAGGTGAGGTTCGGAATCGTGTCTTTCCAGCGGAAGATGTTGTTATGGTAATGGTCGACATGACCGTGAGACACGAAGACATCGATTTTCATTTCCCGGAGCTGTTCCGGCACGATATAACCGCTGGCCAGCGAAGCTCCTTCCGGTGCGGGTTGCTCGGGATGCAACCAGTAATCGAAAATCATCATATGGTTTTTGGTTTTAATAGCCCAGCCGCTGTGACCCAGATGCCAGATAACGGCCTCTTTTTCCCCGAGTTCCTGCGTCAGCAGGTCGGGTCGGCTGAGCAACCGGCTCAGGTTGGCATCGTCGGCTCCAGCGACCAGCAGTTTATAGCCGATCTTATCGAAATGGTGCTCGAAGGCGTAATCGAGCGCGGTTTTACTGAAGTCGTCGGTCAGGGCGACATCAGCGCCGGCAGCGAGCAGCATATCGACAATGTCACAATAACCGTTGGCGACGGCCGTGTGAAGTTCGGTACGACCCAGCTGGCTTTCCCTGCAGTTGACGAAAGCGCCTTTGTCGAGCAAATACTGAACTAAAGGAGTAAAGCCGCGTGACACCGCGGTATGCAGCGGCGTCATCCCGTTCTGGTCCTGGACGTTGATTCGCGCGGCGTTATCGACCAGAATCCGGGCGATATCGACATTGCCGTGCAAACTGGCCGCGTGCAACGGGGTCATGGGATTTTCAAAACAGCCGCTTTCCTCGCTCTTGAATTTGGGCGGATTGACTTCAGCACCGTGAAGAATCAAATAGCGGACCATATTGATATTGGTGGTTCCCGCCCCCCAGGCCGCCATGGTCAAAGGCGCCCGGCCCAGTTTATCGTAAGCGTTGACATCGGCGCCGTTGCGAATCAATAGCTCGGCCATAGGCACTGTCCCGCGCCAGGCGACATCGTGAAGGGCGACGTTGTTGAAATTATTCCGGGCGTTGACGTCAGCACCCTTGTCGATTAGCGTCCGGGCTTCCTCGACACAGTTGGCGTTGCGGCACCAGAACAGCGGCGTTTCGCCGCCTTCGGTTTTGATATCGTATTTCGCGCCGTGATCCAGAAGGAGCATAAAAATTTCATCCCGGCCGTACGAGGCTGCGGAAAACAGCGGAGTATAACCATCGTTGGTTTTCTGGTTAAGGTCGGCGCCACGCTCGATGAGCAGACGGACCAAATCGGTATTGCCGCCGACTACGGCGTATAAAAGCGCCGACAAGCCGTTGATGTTAACCGCCTTGATATCAGCACCGTGGTCAAGCAGAAAGCGGACGGTTTCGAGTTGACGATAGTTGCACGCGAACAACAGCGGGGTCATCTCGAAATCGTCGCGGGCGTCGATCGCCGCTCCCTGCTCGAGCAGATATTCCAGAACGGGGATATGTCCCCCGACCGCGGCGTTATGGGTCGGCAGACTGTGCTCGTTGTCGCCGATAGTGACATCGACGCCCATCCCGGCCAGCATTTTCATGATATCCAGCTTGCCGTTGAAGGCCGCCAGGTTAAAAGGCGTCAGACCCAGGTCGTTCCGGAGATTCAAAAGTTCCGGGTTCTCCGCCAGCAGGTTTTTAACCTGGTCGATATCGCCGTTTGCGACGGCATCGTGTATCGGAGCGGCTCCGACATTCACGTTCATTATCGCCAACAGCGATATTAAAAGACACAAACTTTTAAAAAGGCGCATTGGTTCTCTCCCATGTTTTTTATTGATAATGATTCATTCTGTCCGGCAATTAACGATAAAGATGCAAGGTTTGAGATCATTCAAATACCCGTTCATTTCTAAAGCTATTTACGCATAAAACGAACCACAGGTATGGTTTGTGTAATGCGAAATAAGGGAACCAGAGTCAAAAAAAGGAAGTCGAGACCAGTTAAATCCTTAATAGATTAGAGGTTAGACGACTATTCGCTCAGGATGGTATAGGTGGTATGGCCGTATTTGCGCCGCTGTCGAATTATGAAGCCTGAAAAATCTATCTTGTCAATTTCCGAACTGTCATGCTGACAGAGAATCAGACCGTCGGCCGCCAGCAGACGGTGCTCGTTCAGGGCTTTCAGGGTTTTGTCAATAAGTCCCTTGTACTGGGGCGGGGCGACCATGACGATATCGAATTTCTTCCCGGACGAAGCCAGCTGCGGCACCGCCAGAAAAACATCTTTCTGCAGACACCGTAAACGGGAACCGACGCCGTATTTCTCCGCCTGTGAATTTATCGCCCGCGCCATCGTCTCATCGAGCTCCACACCGATTGCATCGGCGGCTCCCCGGGAGACAGCCTCAAACAGGTACGAACCGGTGCCGCTGAAAAGGTCGAGATAACGTGCCTCGGTTAAATACGGTGTCAGGAAATCAAAAATGGCCTTGCGCAATCGGCTCAGCGGCGGCCTGGTCATTCCCCGGTCGGGAGCGGTTATTTTCCGACCCTTCAACATCCCGGCAAAGACCGTAAATTCGAACACCCTGCGGTTGGGGACTTTCTTATTTCTGTTCATCTTTTGCACAGCACTTGTAAAATAAGCCTGAAACCATCCTAAAAAAAGCATTTTAAACGGTCGATAAAATATTTAAGGGGGAATTTATTTGTTGATAAACCATGCTTTTCTTATTATTAAAGGAGAGAGCAGATTTGTTTAACGAAAACGATGATATAATGCTGGACTTTTCAGACATAGAACTGACCCTTTTCCAAAAGGGGTATAAAAACATTTGCGGGGTTGACGAGGTCGGACGGGGTCCGCTGGCCGGGCCGGTGGTAGCCGCCGCGGTCATTGTCCCCGCGGGACTTAGAATCGAGGGTCTGGACGACTCCAAGAAACTGACCCCCCTGCGTCGGGAAAGTATTTTCGAGGAAATCATCAGCCTGGGACTGACTTGCTCGATCGGGATAATCGACCATGAGGACATCGACAAACTGAATATCTTGCGAGCCTCGCTTCTGGCGATGCGGAAAGCCGTCTGCGAACTGAAACCGCCGGCCGATTTCGTCCTGGTCGACGGCAACCATCCCATTCCCAATATCCCGCAGCCGCAGTTTGCCATTGTCGGCGGCGACGGTCGCTGTGTTTCCATCGCCGCGGCCTCGATTGTCGCCAAAGTCACCCGCGACCGGATAATGGACCGGTACGAGGCGCTGTATCCGTCGTTCTCGTTCGCCACCCATAAGGGCTACCCGACCGCGGCCCATATCGCCGAACTGAAAGAACACGGCCCCTGCGAAATTCACCGCAAGACCTTCAAACCGGTGGCCAAAATCTTAAACGAGTATGCCCTCTTCTAACCGACGGAACCAGAACTCAGAGAACCAAATTACCAAAGGGCGCCATTACGAAAAAATGGCCGCCCTTTTTTATGAGCAGAGCGGTTTTGAAATCCTCGAACGAAACTGGCACGCCGCCCATAAGGAAATCGACCTCATCGCCGCCAAAGATAAACTGATCGTGTTTATCGAGGTCAAATCGTCCTCGACGGAAAAATTCGGCCACCCCGCCGAACGGGTGGACCAGAACAAAATCAAAAACCTGACTGCCGCCGCGGAACAGTATTTAATAGACAACAATATCGAGGGTTACGATATGAGGTTCGATGTCGTGACGTTTACGGGTGGCCGCCTGGAGCACTACCCCAGCGCCTTCGAATGCGAATAAGTCCTGTTGGAACTAAAAGCTCGTCATTATTGTTTATTTATTCTAACGATATCTAAAGAGGAGATTAAATGATAAAAGCCTATGCAGCTCTGGAGCCGGGCGGTAAATTAGAACTGTTTGAATACGACCCGGGTCCGCTAAG
>JBMOKZ010000033.1:0-3895 GCA_049324195.1 Candidatus Zixiibacteriota bacterium
TGATATAGGCCCGGTTGCAGATGGAAAGTGTTTCCCGGACATTATGGTCGGTAATCAGTACTCCCAGCCCCCGTTCCACCAGACGGTTGATTATTTTCTGAATATCCTCCACGGCAATCGGGTCGATTCCGGCGAAGGGTTCGTCGAGCAGAATGAATTTCGGGTCGTTGACCAGAGCCCGGGTTATTTCTACCCGTCGCCGTTCCCCGCCGGACAGGGTGAAGGCTTTGTTTTTGCGCAGGTGGGCGATATCCAGTTCGTTTAAAAGCTGTTCAAGTTGTTCTTTTCTCTCCCGGCGTTTCAGGGGTCGGAACTGCAGAACCGAAATGATGTTGTCCTCAACCGACATTTTGCGAAAAACCGAAGCTTCCTGAGCCAGGTAGCCGATACCCTCGCGCGCCCGTCGGTACATCGGTTCGTGACTGATATTCTTGCCTTCAAGATACACCTGTCCTTTGTCCGGTCGGATAAAGCCGATAATCATATAGAAGGTGGTTGTTTTTCCGGCCCCGTTAGGTCCAAGCAGCCCAACGACTTCGCCTGGTTTGACTTCGATGGAGACATCGTTTACAACCGCCCTTTTTTTGTAGAATTTAAACAGATTCTTCGACTCTAATTTGGTCATAATTAAATATAAAATTGTATAATGCTTAATCCAACAATATTTTTTGGACTCCAGCATATTTTTTGCTGTATTTTGAAATTTTTATTTTATCTATTATATTCTACGCGATGTGACTTTGAAATATTCACGGCAACTATAAAAATTACAGGTAAACTATGAGAAATTTGGTAATGCTTCTGTTGGCTCTGGCAGCGCTTGTCAGTTCTTCCTGTTCCTCCGGATCCAAGGATGCCGGTCCCGCTAACGACCAAAAAGAACCAGCTTCGGCGCCGCCGGTCGCTGTCGGGGAACCGGTGCTTGCCGGCGACGATTCCACCAACGCCTTTGTCGAGCAGGGACAGAATCTGGAAAAGCAGCTTCTTTATTACGATGCTCTTTATCAATATCTTTTAGCTTATAACAAAAACAAGAATCTCATTCCCGCCGCGTCGGGTATCGCCCGGACATTGATGCGTTTGGATTTCCCTGAAGAAACCGAACGGGCTGCCGGTCAGTACGCCGCCATCGCCGGGAATTATTATCCGGCTCATTACGACCTAGCCCGGCTGTACATCTACCTGAGAGATTACCCCCGCGCCGAGCAGCATATCGAGAAAGCGATTCAGGCGGGGATGGAATCCCAAGCCGCCAATCTGGTGAAAGCCCGGATAGAGGCTCTCCGGGGGGATATCGACTCCGCCCGCCAGACAGCAACGTCGCTTCTGACGCAAATTTCGGGGTCGGCAATCTTTTATTACGAAGCTGCCGAGTATTTGGAAAGCATCGGTTGGGTCGATTCGGCGATGGCGCTCAGCCGGATGGCTTATGCCGCCGAAGGCGCGGGTTTCGACCTGCGGTATGACCATTTTTTGCGGGCATTGAGGAATTATTACTTGATCGATGCCCGATTGATGATGAAAGATTTTAAGAGCAAGAGCGGCGCCGAAATTCTGTCGAGCGGGCTCGAATACAGATATAGAAAGACCCTCAACCAGCTCATGGCCGCCAGTATGGCGACGGCTCAAATTAAAAACCTGAGCAACTATTGCCTGTCGGCCAATCTTATCGATGTCGAAGCCCGGGGACCCATTTTCGATTACTTGATCGGAACGGATGATTTGGACCAAAGTTTCATGGCGGTCGATAAAGAAAAGGATATTCCTGATTTTAAGAATATGGTGCAGTACCGCATCGCCCGGAAATACCTCATCGTGAACGATTACAATAAGGCGCGGAAACACTTTAACCAGATGTCGGGCTGGCGCATGCAGAGCCGTGATTATAAATTGACCGACCTGTTCATGCTGTACAACACCGGGCAGTTCGAGGAGTTCGAAAAGCAGGTCACACCTCTGCTCGAACAGTACGGCGACGAACCCGTCTGGTTGACGGGTATCGCCGATATCTACGCCTACAAGTTGATTCATCTCTATGACCGGGCGGAGGAACTGTATCGCCGGGCGCTGGAAAAGGATAAATGGTACCGGCCGGCTTTTGATAATATGCTGGCCATGTTCCGCGAATTGCGGGAATACGGCAAGGTCCTCAAGCTGATGGACGACTATTCTCATTTTGGAAACGATCTCCCGGCCAACCGGATCATGAAATCGTTTGCCCTGGCGGAACTGGACCGGTTCGACGAAGGCACGAAACTTTTCAAGGACAACATCGCCCCGGTCAAGGGCAATGTTTCGTTATACGAAGAGCTGATTAATATTTTCATGCGCAAAAATGAATTCGACCGGGCCGGGGATATCGTCAGGTTCATGCTCGAGCAGGAACCGAACAATCCCGAGATGCTCGTGCTGGCCGCCGTTACGTATTCCGATTTGATGAAATACGAACAGGCTTACCGGCAGGCCGAAAAAGCCCTGGCGGTCGAACCGGACAATCTGGAGGCGTTGGTACAAAAAGCCTTCGTCACCTACCAGCTAGGAAACAAGGAAGAGGGTTACAAGCTGATGGGGCAGTTGCTGAAAGATTACCTCGGCGACAAGACGGTCAACCTCTACGCCTCCCGGATGTACATCAACGATAACAAGGAAATGGGGAAGGTGGGCAACTGGAGCCGGTCGGCGCTCAGCAAGGATCGGTACGGGCTCAAATCCTATCTCAACCTTTCGGATTATTATCTGCGTTTGAAGAAATATAATTTTGCCCGGCAGCACGCCGACAACGCCGTGGCTGTTTTTGACAACGACCCCAGGGCTTATTTCGTTCAGGGTCGGGCGCTCTTCTATGAAAAAGAAAATCTCGACGAGGCCCGGAAGAGTCTCCAGAAGGCGATTGACCTGGGGTTGAAAGGTGATGACCTGGCCGAGGCCAAAAAATTGTTGAGCGAAATATAACTATGCCCGTTGCCGCCAAAAAAGTCCTGGTGACCGGCGCCGATGGTTTTATCGGTTCCCATCTCGTCGAAGCCCTGGTGCGTGAAGGCTACCACGTCCGCGCGATGGTGCTGTACAATTCCTTCGGTTATTGGGGCTGGCTCGACCGGTCTCCGGAAAAAATAAAAAAGGAACTGGAAGTCGTCGCCGGAGATATTCGCGACCGGGAGCGGGTCAGCCGGGCGGCCGCCGGAATCGATATCGTCTTTCACCTGGCGTCGCTGATTTCGATTCCTTATTCGTACCGGGCCGCGGAGAGTTTTATCGACACCAATATTAAAGGGACAATGAATCTTCTGACCGCCGCCCGCGAACACGGGGTAAAAAAATTCCTGCATACCTCGACCTCGGAAATCTACGGCACCGCTCAAAAAATTCCGATCGACGAACACCATCCGGTTAATGCCCAGTCACCTTACGCCGCCACTAAAATCGCCGCCGATTGTCTGGCGGAATCGTTTTACCGGTCGTTTGACCTGCCCGTGACTGTTATCCGGCCGTTCAATACTTATGGCCCCCGCCAATCGGCCCGGGCGGTGATTCCGACTGTAATTACCCAGCTGGCGGCGGGTCGGAAAAAGGTCTTGCTGGGCGCGCTGACCCCCGGTCGCGATTTCACTTTTGTCGGGGACACCGTGAAAGCTTTTCTGGCTGCCGCGAAAGCGAAGAGGATAACGGGGGAGACAATCAACATCGGTTCCGGGAAAGACATCCCGATCGGCGAGCTGGCCCGGAAAATCGCCGAGCTGATGAACCGGGATATCGACATCGTCGAAGACAAGCAGCGGCTTCGCCCCGCAAACAGCGAGGTACAGCGGCTGGTATGCGACAACAGCAAAGCTCGTCGGCTACTGAGCTGGTCGCCCGAGATTTCCCTGGAAACGGGTCTGAAAAAGACCATCGA
>JBMOKZ010000034.1:0-3887 GCA_049324195.1 Candidatus Zixiibacteriota bacterium
ACTCCGGCCGTGAAATAAAGCATCAGCCCGAAACGGCCGTACCCTCCGGTGAGTGAAAAGCCGAAGAAGAGCAATATCGCGACGGGTAGAGCGTACAACCAAGCCGGATGGTTCAGCAGACCGGCTACGATTAATTCGTCCGATCCGGATTTACGGGCGTCGTAAAGAGCCTGATAATGAGGCAGCAAGGGCTGTACAAGGCGGTTGGATTCTGAAGTCATATTTAAAACCTCGTTTAACCGCTCGAGTTTCATTGGTTCGAGCCGGTCGGACAGGTATGTCGTATTGATGTAATCACCTTCGAAAGGCAGCTTTTCCAAACGGGTTTCGATTGTATCAAGCGGCAGATTCAAATCGAGCCTGTCACTGGCCAGGCCGAGAGTCATGTTTCCGGGCCACAGGAGCGCCTGATTGAAACTGGCTTTTAAGCTGTTGTAGAGAATCGCCAGAATACGGGCGGTTTCGTCGGATATATAACGTTCGGTGTCGTAACCGGTCGGGATAAACAAAAGACCGTTCGGACGCAGAAGTCTTTTGACTCTCTTGAAAAAATCCGAGGTGAAATAAATATTGTTCTTATGGTTGTCCGGCTCCCCGACATTGAGGACGATGATATCATATCTATCGTCGGTGGATGAATCCGAAATATAGGCGATCGGGTCCCGGTAGAGCCGTCTCAGCCGATTTGATTCGGGCAGATATTGACTTATCATTTCCGACAACATATGACGCGGGTCAAGAGCGGTCAGCTGTATGTTCATCAGCTTTTCCGCCAGCTGCGCCGGCCCGAATTCCGCTTGTCCGATCAGAAGAATATCAGCGGCCTCAGGATTGTAAATCAGCGGCGGTAAAAGCAGGTTCTCAACGGTCTGGTGATCGGGATAAACGGCTTCGACCCGGTTGTCGGTAATCAGGGTGTAAATTTCGTTTTCGGTAATCAGGGCATGATGACCGTAAGGAGTGTTGAACGCTTTTTCCACTGTATAAGACGGATATTTTATTTCGTCGAGATATTTTTCGATTACCGGGGTGGCGTTTTTTATTGTGATAATCAGGAAAATCGTCACCGCCACCGTGACCAGGCTGTTTTTCTTGTCCTTCAGATTGAACAGGAAATAGATGCTGTTGGCGATAATGATGAATCCCAGCGCCAGGGCCGTGGTGGTCGAGGAAAAGATGTTCCCGGCCGTGAAAGCGATAAGTACCCCGCCCAGAAACGCCCCGATACCCTCAAACAGATACACCGAAACTACCGCCCGACCGGCATCATCGCGGCTCTCACGGGTTATAAAACTGAAAAGCATCCCCGATATAACCCCGACCGGCGTCATTAGTATAATGGAAATTAAGACCGAAACTGAAAACGGGATAATCTCGCCGGGGATATCGCTTACCAGTCGGGGGCAGAGACGCACTGCAAGCAGCGCCGTCCAGAAAACCAGAGTGCCGATTAAAAAGAGGGGATAAGCTGAAATTTTAATTTTAGTGCGACCGCCCCACCAGGCGCCGACCGCGACCGCGACCAGCCACCCGAATAGAGCTGTGCCGATAAACAGTTCGTCGCCGTTAAGCGATGAGACCAGTTCTCTCAGCAGCAGGACCTGCCCGCCGGTGGAAAAGAAACCGAGTAATAACGCTTTGCGAATCATTTGAACCGGCCGGGTATTTCCCGGTAGCATTTGTTGCAGAGGTTTCCATTGAGATTGTAGTTCAGGATGCGGTACCCCCGACGCTCGATCAGAATTTGTCCGCAATCGGGACAATAAGTTGATTCCGCCTTGTGGCCCGGGACGTTGCCGATATAAACGTATTCCAGACCTTCGTTGCGAGCGATTTCGTAAGCTCGTTCGAGCGTTATGAGCGAGGTCGGCGGCAGATTCTTGAGCAGATACTGGGGATAAAATCTGGAAAAATGAAGCGGAACATCAGCCCCGAGATTGGTCTTTATCCAGCGGGCCAGCTCGTGGAACTCGTTATCGGAATCGTTCAAGGTCGGCACCACCAGATAGACAATCTCCAGCCAGGTGCCAGCATTTTTAATCTGCACCAGAGCGTCCAGCACCGGCTTCAATTCGCCGTGGACGATATCCCGGTAATAATTTTCGCGTATGGCTTTCAGGTCAACTTTAACCGCTCCCAGCTGGGGCAGCAGATTTTTCAAGGGTTCCGGTTCGATAAAGCCGCCGGTTATCATGACCGATTTAAGCTCGGCTTTGTTTCCCAATTCGGCGATATCGTACATGTACTCGTAGAAGACAATCGGTTCGGAGTAGGTGTAGGCGATAATCGGAATAGCGCGGCTTAGGCAGATGTCGACAATTTCCTGCGGGGGAAGTTTGATATTGCGGGTGTGTTCCGGGCGGGTCTGGGATATTTCCCAGTTCTGACAGAATTTGCAATTGACGTTGCATCCGGCTGTTGCCAGCGAAAAAGCCTGCTCGCCGGGATAATAATGAAACAGCGGCTTTTTTTCGATGGGGTCGATATTGACCGAACAGGGCAAACCATAGACAAGCGTGTAGTAAGTATCTTTGCGGTTTTCACGGACTCCGCAGTACCCTCGTTCCAGATCGGTGATAAAGCAGTGACGAGGGCAGAGCCCGCACTCGATTCCGCCGCCCTTGACCTTTTTATAATAGCGGGCTTCGACCGAGGACAGCTCGGTAGTAAGGTCGAAAGCGTACACATTTTGCAGGCCGCCCAAAAATTCCGGGATTAAATCGCTGCGGGGAGCAACCGCCAGAGCCGCGCCGCAGCCGAGACAACGGATAAAGGTCCTTCGTTTCATGGCCATATCTCTCCCGATAAAATGTTACCGTCGTTATCGACTGCGATAACTTTGAGTTCGATTTTATTCATATCGGCTGTTCCGAGCCCGAGTTCCTCGGCCACCCGGAGATAATTTACCGGCCGTCCGACTTTATCCAGCGGTGGCTGCTGGTGCGCCTGGCGGACCTTTTCCAGAATCTCCAGCGCCACTCGGTCGGCGCTGATAGCGTCGTCGGAGATTATCAATCCTTTGTAGGGAGCCATATATTCGCTCATGTAACCCGGTCCGCCCTGGTACTGTATCCGGGTAGCATCGATAATGCTCAACCTGCATTTGGCTTTTATCGTAGGAAGCGCGGCCAGGTGAGCGGCGTAAGGGGAACAATGATTATCATGCAGTTTGTTCGGGTTAAAAATGGCGCCATACATGTTTTTCAACGAGGCTGAAAGTCCGGCGATGGAATGGTCCTTGAGCACCGGCAGGTTGATATTGAGCGCCACCATGTCGGTCAGGATACGGCTGATACGGGTGCTGACTTCACCAGCGGTCTCGAAATTGTCGGCGTAACCGATGCCGTTGGCGTCGGTTCCGAGACAGCGGCGCCCGAACGATGAAGCATTAAGTTCATAGCCGGCGTCGGACAGCTCCCGTGCGGTTCGTTCCCAGACAATAATACTGTTTTCGTCAATATCCGTATTGGCAAGAATAAGTTTCGAGAGTGCCTCGACCAGGTTTTTCGGGGTGGGGAAAAACCGTCCGGTCAGGCAGTTGACTTTCATGCCCACCGGTCCCCGGGGGATATATTTGCGGACGGCGAAATAGACGTTGTCTTCACCGCTCAAAACTCGGAACGCCGGCTGCAACATCAGACGATATTCTTCCCGTTCCAGTTTTCCATCAGTGTTACTGCCGGTATTTCTGACGACGACCACTTTGCTCATATAAATATTATACAATTTTCTATAATCGTTGCGCTAATACTTTTATACTTGCCTCGATAACTTTTGGGTTGTATCGTAAATTATCGACAGGAGCAAGCGATGAAACACCTATTGATTACTTTCCTGATATTGTTTGTCTTAAGCGCGGGTGCCCGGGCTGGGATTCGCAAACCCGC
>JBMOKZ010000035.1:0-3860 GCA_049324195.1 Candidatus Zixiibacteriota bacterium
GTTTTTGTCCCGATATCGAAAAGCCAGGTCAAATTCGCTGCGGGCGCCGCAAACTGCAACTACTTCGTTCGAGGGCTCCGAGAGGGAGCGGTCAGCCATCACCACCCGAACCGTAACATAGTATTTCACGCCGTCTTCCAAACCTTCGGCGGTAAAATATTCGATCCCGTCCGCGGGGTTTTCATCGCCGGGGAAATAAGTCGAGTTATAGGGTTTGATGCTCTCCGGGAGAGAAGGTCCGGGGTATTTCGCCGCCAGCGGAGTCTCGCTGATATAGATATTATAGCCGCTTATCAAACCTCGTTTGTTGAGCAGCCAGGAAAGGGTCATTTGCTGGTGGTCAACCTCGACATTCAAATCATAAGCAAAAGTATTGGTCGAAGCCACGATTTTTTCTTTGGGCGGTCCGCCGCAGGAAAACAGCAGACCCGAAACGAGCAACAACGCCAGTAATTTTCTCATTTGATCAACAACTCCGTTTGGCGGGGACACAGAAAACGGGCTCCCCGCTCGGTTACACAAATATCTTCCTCCAGACCGGCACAGCCGATCCCGGGCAGAATAATTTCCAGTTCCAGAGTAAAAACATTGCCAACCTCGAGTGGAATGGTCGGTGTGACCCCGTAGCGTTCCCAGCGGGGACCGATAATGGCGCCGCCGTCGTGGACATCACGCCCCAGCTGATGCCCCAGGGCGTGCTCATATTCGGGATAACCCCGGTCGGTCAACATCTGCCGTGCGAGCGCGTCGATTTCGTATCCCGTTACCCCCGGCCGGCATTTTTCTCCTGTCCGGTCGATAATCTCGCGAACGGTTTCGAAAGCCTCACGCAACAGGTCGGGGACATCTTTTTCTCCCGGCCTTTTTATATAGAGCAACCGCTGGATATCGGAACAATATCCACACCACCGCGCCCCAAAATCAACATGAAGCAAATCCCCCGGCCGCAGAATCTCGTCGGTCGGTAAACCGTGACCGGGCCGGGTCTTGTCGCCGGCGTTAACGATGGTATTGAAAGAATTCGTCCCCCCCAGCTTGCCGATATTGCGGTCAACGATGGCGGCGATTTCTTTTTCGGTGAAGCCGGGGTTGATTTCCTCGACACTTTTTTTCCAGGCGTCGGCAGCCATAAACGCGGCGGCGGAAATCAGTTCCTGTTCGGTCGTCGTCTTGCGGCTCCGCAGCCGGGTGCACAAATCCTCGGCGGATCTCAGCCGCGAAGCATAAGAGGTGTCTTTCAAATATTCCTGCAACTGCAGATACATTCCATGAGTCAGACCGTCGGCCGCTGGATTATTTAGTGAATAATTAACCGCAATGGAAGCGGGGTCAAGCCGTTTTAACAGCCTGTTGAAATCCTGCCTGACTCCCTCGGTATAAGAATAGACTTCCGTAAAGTGCCCGCTTTTCTTGAAATCTTCTTCGTCGAAATTACCGACCAGAGCGATCGCGTCGCCCCGGCGGGTGTAAAAAAAGAACGACTGCCAGACCACCTCGTGACCTACAACCATGGCCAGCGCCGGGTCGGCTTGCATCATCGTTTCCCGGACAAAAATCAGCCAGAGGTCAATATCCATTTCCTCAAGCAGGGTCCCCACCTGGATTATTTTTTCCTTTATGATATCCATATCCGTCATATTTCCGCTTATTTTCAGTCTTAATGTTAAGTAATAATCAAGCTCAAGCCAACTATAAACTTACGAAAAATAGCTTTCTGGCAAGGTTTAAAAAAGGTCATCAATACAGGCTTTTTGGGGCGACAAAAAAATACTCAGGTTTCAGTCAGGATTTGTCGATAAAGTACTTAAATAGCAACACAGGAATAATCCATTAAATTTCAACTATACCGGAGGGAAAAAAAATGTACGAAGCTAATTACGGACAAAATTTTGGGGCTTTGTTCTATTTATTCATCTTTGCCTTTTACTTCTATTATGGATTCGCTCAATACAAAATTGCGCAAAAAATAGGACATGAGAGCCCGTGGTGGTCGTTTATCCCGTTTCTCAACGCCTTCCAGCTGGTACAGCTGGCTCGCAAGGAATGGTACTGGTTCCTGTTCTTTTTCATACCATTCGTCAATATCATACCCCTGGCCATTGTCTGGTGGCACACGGCCAAGAACTGCGGCCATTCCCCTGTCTGGGGGCTCCTGACCATTGTACCGTTTATTAATTTTATTTCCATCGGGATCATGGCCTTTGCCCAGGGCAGCTATCACCGCGAAAGCCCGTTCCCGGAATATCAGCATACCGCCCCGCGTCAGACTGAAAAAGTTGGGTAATTTTATATATAAATAAAAAAAACGATTTAACCTGATAAAAAAGGCGAATCACCGATTCGCCTTTTTTTAATTCGAGCGTACACCTTTATTTTTTTATCTCTCTCTCCCCCGGACCATCGTACTCGTACGGCATCGGACCCAGCTTCCGCATCGGTTTTTCGCGGGTCATTTCCTCGTAAGCGTGCGCCAGCAGACCGGGCATACGCGAGATAATGAAAAAGCCCTTGCCCAGCCGCCAGTCGAAGCCCATATCGGAGATAACGGCCGCGATAGCGCCGTCGACATTTATCGGCAGTTGTTTCCCCAGCTTCTCCGCCATGGCTTTTTCGAGGGCACGACAAAGGTCGATATGCCGGCCGCTGTAACCGTGCCGGGCAGCGATATCGAACAACTTGCCGGTGCGGGGGTCAACCGTATGCAGCCGATGACCGAACCCGGACATCCGGCGCTTGCTTTCGCTCAGCCAGGCGACCAGCTCCTCGGCTATTTTCTCGGCGCTCTTACCCGCGTTTTTGACGACCCATTCCTGCATAATGCGGGCGGCCTGCTCGATTGCCCCACCGTGGGTATCGCCGATTACCAGCACCCCGCCCGCCAGAGCGGCGTTGAGGGAGTTTCCTCCCGACATGACCGTCCGGGTTCCCAGAACCGAGGGCGGCGACGCCCCGTGGTCAATCGAGGAAACCAGGATGGCGTTCATCATGGCGGCCTCGGCTTTCGATGGCAGCTCCCCTTTTAGAATCAAATATACCGCCTCGGCGTATGAAAGGTTTTCCATGATATCGGTGATAGCATAGCCCTTGACCCGAATTTTCCCGGGTCCGATATCGGTTATGGAAGTTTTCCAGGTTTCTGACATTGTGCACCTCAATAAAATATTTTCCGAAGGGTTACAAACCCTGGTTAATCACTATTTCTGTCCGGTGGTATCGGGCGGGAAATTTTGTTTGACGAATTCCAGCCAACGGCTCTCAAGAGAATCTACCGGCATCATGAACATCTCCTGCACCATCCGGTCAAACGGCAGCGCCGATTTGTACATCATTTTCAGGTGTTCCTCGCCGTAATTGGCCAGGATAAAAGCGACAAACGACGCCGCCTCGCTCGACTGGTTACGCTCGATATCGCTGTTGATGACGGTATCGACCGCCAGTTCTTTTAACGGTTCGAACTTGTTGTTTTCGATAAAACGCATGGTATACTCGTGATAATTCTGTCCCGAAAAATCAAACAGAGATATTAAACCATGCTTGAGAAAGACGTGCTTCGGTTCGTCCGGCACCCAGCGCGGCAGGAGATACTGCATCAGGGTCGGCCCAAGAAAACTGGGCTGCCAGAAATAAATCACGCCGCTGTCGGCAAAGGGATATTCCCGGCCCGTCATTTCCCGCCCCTGCCCGAAACCGGTATAATAGACGACATAAAGGGTATCCGTGAAAGGTGGCAGTTTGAGGATGTTCTGGATGGTCTTGATCGAATACAAATATTTCTCCGCAAGATCGGGGAATCGCTCCTGCTGCAGATGTCCGGGCTGGTGAAAAATCTTGATATTGCGGTAAGTGAACAACTCCCAGCT
>JBMOKZ010000036.1:0-3839 GCA_049324195.1 Candidatus Zixiibacteriota bacterium
GCCGTCATCAACTTCAAGCGGTCGGCGGCCGCTTTTGGCCCTATTAATCGACTATTCTTTGTCTTTCAGACCGGTTTACGCTTTATGATCGGCCAGATACACCAACTCCGCGAAGTAACCTGCCGATTCTATCAAACAACGCCCATAATAATAAACTAACAATAAAATCCGGGGTTTTTCAACACGCCTTAAAGAGGTGGGGCACCCATACCGGAACAAGAAGCTTGGATTCCCGGTCAAGCCGGGAATGACAGGATTTAAGTCATCCCGAGCAAGACGAGGGATGACAATATTACTCGAAAATTTAATCTTCAATTCCTGCCCGTTTCCTGCCGATATCAGGAAAATGAGCCGGAATATCTTTAAAAAATATGTCCTTACAAGTTTGTTGGTTATCGTTCTCTCGACCGCTCTTTTGTACGGGCGGGTTTCAGTACCTTTCGACCCCTCGCGGGGACTGGTCGAGGTCGAGGTCACTATTGATGGCCGTATCAACGGCCGCTTCGGAATCGATACCGGGGCGGACCACCTTTATGTAGACAAGACATTCGCCGATAAAAACCGGCTGGTATATTACGATGAAATGGATAATCGTCAGATTGTAGGCGTAGCCGGGCGCGCCACCGGCAATTACGCCAGCCTGCGTTCGCTGGCTATCGGCGACGAGCGGTTGTATAACCTTCGGGCTATTGTTACCGATCTGGCCACCCTGGCCGGCCCCTCGGCGGGCGCGCCGCCCGACGGCCTGATCGGATTCGACGTTATCCGCCGCTTTTATGTCACGGTCGATTATCCCAACAATCGTTTGGAACTGAACCAGGGGGAACCAGCTTTAATCCGCGACCATGATTATATTTCAATTCCTTTTCGCGAGTCCGGTCATTTGATTCTGGTCAAGGTCACATTCGATGACGATATTTCAGCCGTCATGCTGCTCGATTTCTGTGCCTCGTATTCAACGGTTTCAAACCATCTCGCCGGGCGTCTGGGTCTGAGGCAGCATACCCGCGATATCCAGACCCTGTCCGAAATATCGCTAGGCAGCGGTGTTACCGGACGCGATGTCCGGGTTATTGCTATGGATGTCGCGCAGGGTCCGGGCAATGACCACGGTGCATACGAGGGGATTATCGGGGCGTCGTTATTGTATCGATACAAAATTACTATTGATTACAAACGTCATCGCGTTTTGATACACAATTAATTTTTATTCGCTTGACAAAAGCTCAACAATACATATTTATATAATTAACCAACGCTCTGGTGCCGTCCATTGGGACGGATAATAGGGAAGACGGTGCAAGTCCGTCGCAGCCCCGCTACTGTAACGGTTACTTTCGAGGCACTGAGCCACTTGTGAATTTTCATGGGGAAGGCGCCTCGTGGGGTCGGATACCGAAGTCAGGAAACCTGCCAGAGTCAAATCAATGATGTTGCCGTCAGCGCGGGCTGGCCGGTAGGCATATACCTGCGCCTGTGGCAAAGTGAGAACAGCCATGAGGCGTTTCTTTTTGACAGCATTATTGTTTCTCGCTCTTTTTCTGTCCGGTTCGTACGCGCAATCGACCGTCAAGCTCGAGGGTTGGGTGTATGATAAGGACGACGGTTCTCCTATAGCCGGGGTTTCGCTGGTGCTGAACAACACCGGCATCTCCGCTCTTACGGATAATTTCGGCTGTTACCGTTTCGAAAACATTCCGCCCGGAATATATAACCTGAAAATAACGGCCGCGGGCTACGATGATGAAATAATCAAAGAGATTGAGATCGTGCCCGATATTTCCCGCCGCCTCGTAATCCGGCTGTCGAAAAAAACTTATCGTGTCAACGATATTACCGTCAAGGGCCGGCGGCTGCCGATATCTACGGACCGGGTGACGGTTATCGAAAAAGAACAGATTGTCACTTCTGATGCCCGCGACCTGGCCGAACTGCTTGATAAGGTAGAAGGCGTATTCGTGCAGCGAACATCGCCGTCATCCGGCCGGGCACAGGTTAAAATAAGGGGCGGGTCAGCCAAACAGGTACTGGTGCTGCTCGACGGTCAGAAGATGAATCTATCCGGGTCGGGCGAGGTTGATTTCGGTTCTATTCCGGTAAACATGATCGAGCGAGTGGAAATTCACAAGGGCGGAGCCTCGGCCGAGTTTGGTCCCGATGCTTTCGCGGGGGTAATAAACATTATTACCCGGCCGCGGACGCTGTTGAAAGATTTCACGGCGACCTCGCATATGATTCGGGGAAAATGGCAGGAGGACAGTTACGGCCTTTATTTGGAAAATCCCGCGCCTCTGGATAAATTCTCGACCCGTTTCACTTATGAGCAGCGCTCCGCCGAAGCTGATTTCGATTACGCCTACACCGTCTCGGGAGGCGGCGGTTCGTCTGATTCGACCATAAACGGGACCCGCGTCAACAACGATATGGCGTCGGATAATTACTTCGTGTCGGGTTTGTATCAGCCCTCGAACCGGCTCAAACTGTCTTTCTCGGGTCAGGCTTACGTCAACGAAAACGGTCTGCCCGGCCCGCCCACAAATCAAAATGAATTCGCCCGTTTCAAAGACGAACGGTTGTCGCTGACCGCGGCGGTTGACTATGAACGTTCACCCCGGAACCTTTACCGGCTGGAAACGGGTTATTCCCGCTATGTCCAGCGTTTCACCGACCTGGAATCGAGAACAAATAATTTCGACAGTCGTTATGTCAACGACATCTTTACGGTCCATGCCCGGCACGACCGGTCTTTATGGAAAGACAACCGCATCAAGACGGGAACCGAACTCCGCCGGGATATTCTCTATCACGATGACTTTTATATCCCGAGATGGTCGATGGGACGAACCGTCCGCGACAGCTGGGGAATTTACCTGATTGACGAACAGCGCTTTAATATTTCGCCGATGAGAATATTCGACGAAATAGCGCTCGATTTTGCGTTACGTTATGATAATACCTTTACCGACAAGGATTCGACCTCCTGGCAGGATGCAACAACAGCGCATCGTGCGGTCGAATGGTCACCCAAAACCGGCCTGGCGCTGTCAAAACAAACGCCGCATATTGATTATGTCTTCCGTGCCGGATGGGGGAAGTCCTACCGGTTGCCGGCGATAAACTCCCTCTGGAAAAACGACCTGCTGGCGCGGGGTAATCCCGGTCTCAAACCGGAACGTGCGAAACATTTGGAGGCTGGAATAGAAGTCGCCGGCGATTATGGCGTTCTAAACCTCTCCGGCGGGTTGACTTTTTACAGCTCCGACATCACCGACCTGATTGTCTGGGTGCAGGGTTATGGCTCATCCTGGCGGCCGGAAAATCTGGCCAGCGCGGAAACCTCGGGCCACGAGGAATTCATCGAACTGTCCCTGTTCGATAAAATCTTTTCGTTTAAATATCAGAACACGATTACCGACGCCCTCAATAAGACCGAAGGACTCAATGAGTACGACAAGCAACTGGTGTTCACCCCCCGCTACCTGACCGGTTTCTCCGCCACAGTAGATTACGGGGGAGTGGAAATCAGCTATTCCGTCCGTCTGGTGGACAAGGTTTACATCCTCAAAGCAAATACTAAATACTACGGCGCATACCGGCTGGATGATTTGAAAATAAATTTTTCACGCGATATTTCCGCACACTGGACGGTTAGTGTCGATTACAACCTTTATAATATCCTCGACGAAAACTATGTGCTGATATCCCAGTACCCCATGCCTCGACGGCAATGGCAGCTCGGAATCAGCCTGAACTATCATATCAATAAGAATGGGTAATAATGAAAAGAATCTGGAATGTAAAAAACACACTGGCGATCGGTTTGTTTATGATATGCCTCA
>JBMOKZ010000037.1:0-3828 GCA_049324195.1 Candidatus Zixiibacteriota bacterium
CTGAGGAAGATGTTGCAGTATAAAGTTATTATTTTATACAACGACGATATCGAAACTTCCGGTTTCCTCGGTCTCGGTGGTTCTATCATCGGAATCTCGAGAAATGTGTTTACCGCCATCGAAGCCGGTGTCAACGTCTGGTTGACGATGCGTGCTCCGATAAAAGGTGGTTATAATACGGAACCTGCAGTCGGATCGGAGTATGTCGCCCCGCCTGATGAGTATTCGGAATATTTCGGTGTTGACGCCATTTACGGTATGGTATTCTCCGGCTGGGGGTATCATAACGTAGATTTATCTGAAGGTAGACGACCGCATCGCCGTATCGAGGATTTCGTCGGCGCTATAAGTCTTGACGAATCTAAATGGCCCAGTCTTAATATCGATACCTTAAATCTGCACTATCGATATAATTGGGATATGTTGAACAACATCATTCCATTCCTGGGCAAGTATTTTGTCTATGACGATACTTTACCCATGTCAACACTTGATCCGCGGGTTTTCAAACCCGCGGAACTTCACGCTCTTCCTGAAGTCAACTGGGCGTCGAGAATTTACGGTACCGAGGGGATGTACCTGTATAAGTCCTATTACGGCCTTAATCACCCGCTTGGTTTCGATTACTCGTTCGAGGGTGCCCCGGTGGCACACCGCTACAACACCGGCTTGTACAAAACGGTTCACTTCTGCTTCACGCCGCTGAGTCTCGAGGACGATAATATGCAAATTGTTATCGATACGGTTCTCAACTGGCTCTATCCGGAAGATTTGACAGAACCGCCAACTTCGATCCGTTATCCGGATTCGAAGGTCCAGGTGGATATGGCGCAGTCACGGGCCAAATACTGGCGTAAATTCGAATCGGAAATCGACCCCGAAAAAGCGAACTTGAAACCGGTCGGCAAGAAGGTTACCAGCCTGCAATATTAACGACTGATTGGAATTAAATACCCGCGGGTTCGTGAGAAATCACGGACCCGTTTTTTTTGGTTCCAAAAGTAATTTGAGCCGTAGTACCTGTTCGTCGTCGGGGAATTTACGCCGAGCCTTTTGATAAACCGAATCGGCGGTTTGCCGATCGCCGAGCGAAAGGTAGCCGCTCACCAGATTGACATAGGCGTCGCTCAACTCCGGATTAAGTTCGACCGCCCGTCGGGAACTCGCGATGGATTCAGCGAAGTCACCCTTTATACCGTACAGGTAGCCGAGCTGATGGAAGGTTCCCGCTTTTTCCCTGGCGAAATCGGCCGGGCTGTTGCGGAAGTCTTTACTGAACGCGTAATCGTCGGTCTCGATCGGCGGGGGAACCGCCTGTCCGGCCCGCTGCAGCAGGGTTATAGCCCGGTCGAAATCCTGACGGTGAAGCATCAACGCCGCCGCCTCATTCAGCAGATACAGGTCCTGGTGCGTTCTCAAGGCGGCCTGGTTTATCAAGTCGTTCAACCTGTCGTCGGATACGTCTTCCTTGAGAGCGACCGCCCGCAGGTATATCATATTGGCGATCGGGTCGAACGGTTTCAAAGCGAGTGAATGTTCTATCTCCGCCAGGGCTTTGTCAGGTTCGCCGCTGACCAGGTAAAGCGAGGCCAGATTGTTGTAGGCTTTGGGCCGGTCCGGGAAATATAGTTTCTCCTGCTCGAAATAATACCGGGCGGAATCTGTTATGCCCATTCGGAAAAAGCATATCCCGAGGTTTAAGTTGGTTTCGATGAAATCACGTTCGAGTCTCAAAGCCTCGTGCAGGTAGGCGGCGGCCCGGTTGTAATCTTTAACGTGAATGTAGTACAGACCCTTCGATACCATGGTCTGAGTGAAACCCTTGCGGTTCAGGGGTACGAAGATGTAGAAAGACAATACCGCCAGCAGTACTCCGGCGGCGGTAAAAACCAGCAGCCGTTTAAAACGAACTCTGAAAACCTCGCGAATGAACACCGGGAGGCAGGCGGCGAAAATTATGAAATAAGGCATAAGCGGCAGACGAAAACGGCTGTTGACGAAAAAAAGCGCGGAGACGACGATATAAACAGCCATCAACAATATCAGCAGTCTCAAGTTCCGGTTGGACTTGAACGTCAAGGCTAGCCCCCAGAACGCCAGGGGAAATATCAAGCCGAATGAAAGCGGGTTGTATTTAAGGATGCCAAACTTGCTGAAGAACTCATAAATATCCCGGTTGTTGGACAGCTCCAGGCTTATAAAACTGAAATATATTTTTTTCAAATACAATTTGATAAATGAGCCCGGATGTGCCCGAATCCAGTTAATGGCTTTTCCCGTCCAGTATGAGGATACCTCGCCCGGTTTTAACTCCCGTTGCAAGTCCTGCTCGGCCAGCCAGGTTATATCCTGAATGTGCCAGTTGAGACCGAGCGGTTCGGGCAGGGCGGCCGAACTGCCGTCGGCGGTATCATTGTTCCCGATATAGAGGTTGATACCGCCCTGCGAGGCGATAAGTACCGGGTCGCGGGCGACCGCCAGATTGCGGACGAATATCGGACTGATGATTAAAAATAAACCGACAACGAACAGCACGGCGGTTTTTAAATTCTCCCGGACAATCTTCTTATCTTTGAACAGGACCAGTAAGATAATCACGCCCGCTAACGCCAGGGCAGTCGGGCGGGTAATTGCGGCCAGCCCGAAAAGCAGTCCACAGATAAAGATCTGGCGATACTCGGGGCGGTCGCGCCAGACCAGGAAACGGTAAACGGCAAACTGCAGCAACAGCATAAAGAGGGGGTCCAAAAGCAGTTCCGATTCGAAAAAGATAATTACCGGATAAACCGTCTGTATCGCGGCCGCAATAAGCCCCAACCGGGGGTTGAACAGCCGCCGGCCTGTCATGTAGGTCATCAGGATGGAAGCCAGACCGATTGCTATGCCGAACAGGCGTCCAACCCAGTAGGAAAAACCGAAAAGAGCGTAGAGAAAGCCGAGACAGTAAATATAAAACGGGGCGCGGAAATAGGTCGTATCTCCGAAAATATGGCCATTGGCAATGGTCTGAGCCCAATGATGGTGATAATAATTATCGATCGTCAGCTGGTCCCAGTCGGGGAGAGCCGCGTATTGAAAAATATAATAGACTCTCAGTACCAGAGCCGCTATTATTATGACGGTCAGGGTAATAAGAGACTTTTTATTCCGGTCAGCGGTTGTCTTCATTGGGAATTAATATAGTCATTCACTCCGATTTTATCATATAAAAAACCTGCAAACCGAAGCAGTCTGAAATGCCGTTATTTACCTCGTTTGCATACTGTGAAATTCGCGGACTCCCGACAAGTTTATTTTCGATTTGTTCTGATAAACCATAACATATTGATATTCAATTAAATAGAGTAATTTTTTAAAGTGATATTGCATCCTGGTGCACAAAAATATAAAGCCCCGATGACGGCATAACCTTTGCTCAATACCCTTTTAGATTAAATCGAAGGAGATTCAATGAGCACCAGAATTCATAACATAATAATTTTATCGGCTGTTTTGATAACCGTTCTGATGAGCTTTTCAGCTGTTCTGGCCAAAGCGGAATTGTCACCGCAACTGGCGGAGTTGATGGCTCGGGGTATCGACAACGATAGTCTTATTAATGTCGTGGTGTTCATGGATAATCGGGAAATTCGTAAAAATGTCAATAAAATCAACGGGGAAGAGGTTCTCAGCCGCTCCCAGCGAATCAAGGCCGTCAGCCGTAATTTGAAATCTGTCAACGTCCGCGGCGCCGATGGCGTGGAATTTTACCTCAACGCTCATTCTTCCTCCGAAGTTGTTCGGCACTGGATCGTGCCCGCTTTTTCCGCGACGGTTTCGGTGGCCGTT
>JBMOKZ010000038.1:0-28466 GCA_049324195.1 Candidatus Zixiibacteriota bacterium
AAAACATCCGCCCCGGTTAAGCCGCTCGAAATTGAACTGATGGATCGTATATGTGTCCTCTATGTCCGCGCCGCGCAGAGTCAGACGGCTATCAGTCTCGTTGACGCCGAGTGTAAACGTATAGACATTTGAAACAGACAGCTCATTTTTCACGGGCCGGTAGAGATACCCCTTGCGAACCGGGCGGGAATCAACCAGCGGCCAGATTTCCACTCCCGCCTGGGTCATGATTTGTGACGCCTCGTTATTTATTGCCCCGGCCAATACCAGCCGATGGGGAATTATCCGAAGATTAAAGGTCGATTTTGAATCCGCGTCATTGTTCAGACTAAGTTGTTCGTGGGGGAACATTTTCAACTCGACCCGGGTCACCGGACCGGAGCGGTCGTTGAGAAATTTTTCCAGATACTTCACCCGACAACGCTCTTTACCCCGATAGCCGACCAGTCGTGCGGGTGTCGTGAATTGACCTTTGATATTAACGGCCGGGTCGAACGAAAACCGGCCGGCCAACTCCTCGGGAAACATCTTACCGTCGTCTCGCGAAAGAATCAACCTGTCGTTCTCGAACGATGCCGACACGGGTATCGCCTCATATCGGGGCACCAGCAGATAGCGGCGGTTATCGGCGGTATCAGCGAACTCCTCTAAAGTGGAAATTTCTTCGAGTGTCGCTTGCTTAAACTCAGGATTATTAATTTTCTCGATTTTCAGCTCCCGTGAAATCCCGGTGTCCGGAAGAGCGCCGCGATAGACCAGCGATGTTTCCAGCACCCGTTCGATTCGGCGATAATTGAAATGGCACTCGGTTTCTTTTCCCCCGATATGGTATTTCCCGAACGGTTCGTGTTCGCAACTGCGAATATCTTTGCCGCAAACCGAGCATTCCGGGAATAGATAGGTGAACCCGATTGAACATTCCTTGTAAATTCCGCCATCGATATTTTCTTTTAAATCCTCGGCGCCCCGGGCGGATTTGAGCCAGTAGAAATAACTTTTAACCCAGTTGCGGGAGTTCTTTTCCTCAGAACGAGCGTAAAAATTTCGAGCAATCGGCAGGCTGTCTTTGCGATGCCCGACCATAACCGGGGAATCGACCAGAAGTTCCGCCAGCCGAGCATGTTCTTCGACCGGAAAACAGCCGCCAAAGCTGTTGACTTGATCCGAAACAATATACATCGCCCGGATATAGATATCATCTTTACCCACCGGCGTCGGTGGATTGATGTTCCTGTTGATTAGGTCAATAAACTCTGCAGATACGGAATCAATCGGTTGCAGCAGTCGAGCGGTAATCCTGCCAAGACTTGTCCCCATTTTACCTCCATTCTTTTAAAGCATCTACGGTTTAGGTATTTATGTGAGAACTGCTGCTTTTTTGTGCAAATTGTTGCTATATTTCTTGATAAGACAGGATTGTCCGAACTCCCGCGCTGGCACGTTATCTTACATTCTTTCAATAAGTTACTGGTTACAGTAAATACCTTTTTGCCAATTCGGGCATAGCCTTTGCTGAATAGGTAAATGAACTTTAAAAAGTTGAGGATAGAGCGATGACAGTATACAGAGAAAAAGAGCACATCTCCTTCAAATGGATTATAGGAGCCATCATATTCATACTGGCAATGACCGTGACTTTCTCCGATGTATATGGATTTAACTTTCCCAATCGTCAGAACAACAACCCCGCTATAGATGATTACAATAATTCGAACTGCGTAATGGATTATGACGATGAAACCTGCCATGAATATGACCCGGAAAAACCGCCCGAAGATATCCCGGAGCCCTCAACGATCATCCTTCTTGCGGCCGGATTGAGCGGTCTCTATTTGAAGAAGAGAAAAAGTTTGAAGTAAAAGCTCCCCCAACCCACCTCCCTTCTTAGCCTTTTGAGCACCTTCCCTCAAAAGGCTTTTTTTATATTCGAGCCACCCGGGGTTCGATTCGGGGACGGCTGCGTTTTCTCAACGGCCAGAGCGCCAGAGCCAGCGCCATCAGGGCATCGCATTCGTTGTTGTCGTCCCAGCGCGCCCGGCGCAGTTCGTCTTCGAGCGACCAGACCCGCCCCGGACCATCGGGCAGTTCCCAGCGGGCATAAGCGATTTTTTCCCGGGCATGAAACAGTTCGACATTGGTTAGCAGTTCGGCTTTCACCGCCGCCGTAAATATGACCGGCTCGGGTTTGAACTCGGCCAATTCTTCCACGATAACATCCCCCAGCCCAGTAGCGTCAATCAGCAACTGACCGGGGAAAATCTCCTGGCGTCGCTTGATTTTCTCGACCACCACTTTCCAGTCGAAATTCCTGAACCGCTCCAGCGTAGTTACCCGGGCGAAACCATCGGCGACTTCGACCGTCACACCGACCGTAGCGGTTCTTTTTCGAGCCAAATCCCATCCGGTAAAATAAACTTTATCCGATGCCCGCCCCGTAAACGGTTGTCGTTCGAAAGCGGCCAGCGCCCGGTCAACGTAAGCGCCCGTTAAAATTTCTCCGCCGCTGTCCACGAATTGCCCCATGATATTTTGTTTCAGACGAGCTTCAGAAAAATGCTCGACCCGTTCCTGAAGATATTCCGCCGAAATAAAATTATTCTCGCGGCTGTCCCCGACCTGATAATATCCGGGGCGTTTATTTTCGATAATATCTTTCGAACGCAGATAAAACCAATTCTTGCCGTTAGGGGTCGAGATCAGGTCGAGCCGTCCTTCGCGGTCAGCCAGGCGCATCAGGATTACCTCCTCAACAACATATTCCGGGTCACTTTCGAAAGCCACTTCGTCGAATACGAACAAATCGTAATCGTTCCCCAGCAGGTACTCTCCCCGGTTCTGGGTCGAGCGAGCCTCGACCATCGCGCTGTTGATTAATGTCAACCTCGGGTAAGGCGAACGGGTCACGCTCGCCACCAGTTGTTCCACCGCCGGCGCTTGCCTGATCAGGCGGATCATCTGATTGAAGATAATATTAGCCTGATCCTGAGTAATGGACGCCGTAACGGCGCGGTACCGGCCGACCCGGTCGTATTTTAATAGGCGGGGACGATAAACAGCGTGATGAATGAGTTTGACGGCGGCGGCGAACGATTTCCCCCAGCGATTGCCCGTTACCAGGATATTCTCCCGCCGGCGGGAATTTAAAAGCCATTTTTGCTGTCCCGGATGGAGTTCGACTCCAAGGAAAGCCGCGGCAAAATAGACCGGGTCCAACAGTCCCCGCCGCCAGTCGTCTTCTGTGGCCGGTTTTAATTTTATAACAGCTCCCGGGCATGTTCGGCAGCGGTGTCCCTGTCAAGCAGACCGGCCTGATACAGCTTGAGGATATTGTCCACCCGACTCGACTCCACCGTGACCTTATCGACTGCCTGGTAGGCGAAACTGTTGTCGAACACGAACCGGCACGAAACATCGAAATTCCCCAGCGCCAAATCCACGTTGCCGACCCATTCCAGGAAACGGGCAACCTCGGCCTGAACCGACCGCACCTGCCGCATGACGACATCGAACTTGAAATTCGACCAGGTAGTGGTGGCGCCGTAGGAATAACCCAGCAGGTACGGCGCCAGATTGGTGCCGGCGCAGATATCCTCGATGACCGCTCGATGATTCATGAACCAGCCGTTGGTAACCTCGCGGGTCTTGCCCGGCCCGATATATTCGATCGCGACATTATCCCAGGTCACCGGGTTGTCGTCCACCTCGCAGTCTTTTATCATCCTGACGGTGGCGTCAAAATAACCGTTGATGCGTTCGGTATAGGCGTTGTCGGATTCCCCGGACATCCGCTCGGGCGGCGTGATTTTCACGTGCAGGCGATGATACCCCGAGTTGTGCGACGATTTCTGCATATCGTTAACCAGCTGCTGCTCGATATAGCTGATAAAGGGTACGGTTTTCAATATCGAGCGGCCCAGCGGTTCATCGATACTGTTGCTTAATGACAGGTAATAAAAGTCCGGGCGGTCGAGATTCATTTTCCGGGTGTCGAATTCCAGAAACATCGCCGGCCCGGTACCGTCGTTCTCATAACAGATGTCGGCCGCGTTAATCGGAATAAAACGGTCAACTCCGGAGAAGTCTCTTTTTACGGTCAGAACCCCCCCGAATAAACCATCGCGAAAAAGCCCGCTGAAAAGTTGCGGCAGCAGACTGGTCATGCCGGTCCGATTACCGAGGACATTACTATAAACATTGTCGAACAACCGGTTCAACCGCTTCTGCGCAGCCTCCTGTATGCGCCCATCACCGCAATCGGTCACCTGGTACTTGCCCGGCGCGCCGGTCAGTCTGGCCCAGGTCCAGATACAGGCATTGATAAGCGGAATATGGTCGGCTAAAAAACGGTAAAGTTTGATTCGATATCGCCCCGTGCGAAAATCATCGGGCGTCCAACGAAGCACCCGTTCAACCTTATCCGACGGCAACAAGGCGGGAATTTTATCGGATTTAAACGACAGGGCGCGGCGTCGGGTCAAATCGACTTTTGCTTCGATATTGCGTTCTGCTGAAAATTTCTGATTTTCCATATAGGTCCTTTTTTTGAGACTGCAAATCAGATTTTTAACAGTAAAAGTCGGGCTTTTTTGTAAAGAGAAGTATTTCAGTACGGTATTTTTTCTTTTAATTCAACTATATGTCCGGTCGTAGGTTGAGCACCTGTAAGCTGTTAAAGTGAAGGAAATTGTATATTATGTGAACAGATTTGTCACTTTTTTAAAATACCTCGGACAGACAATAATTAATGGTTTTCAAGTTGTTGTCCGATAATGGAATAAAATGCGATAAGGGTGACTTCGTTCGCGGCATATTAATTGCTTATAATAAAAAAAATAATATACATCTCCTGTGAGGTAAACATGAAAAAAATAGCAGCTCTTGCTTTTGCAGTTCTTATGTTCAGCGCGTCTTCTTTTGCGGCTCCCTGGTCTTATCACTTTAACGATGCCGGATTTGACGATAATCCTTTTGACAAGAATAACGATTTTTCCTACGTTTCTTATCCCTACGACATCGGTAACGTACCCTCACCGGGCACTCAGGGCGGTGAGAATTATGACCTGGAAGGCATTCAGGTCAAGGAAAAAGACGGCCGGGTTTATATCGCCATGTCGAACTCCTTCGGTTATAACAACAATTATTCGACTTACTGGCGCCGGACTTACAACATGGGCGACTTATTTATCAACACCGGCTCAAGCCTTTTCGCAATCGATATTTTCAAAATCGATTCCCTGGCCGGAGCCTCGACTGGATTGTACAACGTATCTGCTCCCGGCAGCACAGTCGGTCTTCCGGCAATTCTTGGCGGCTATTATGGAACTCCCACGCAAGCTGCTGTCGAAGCTATCACGCCCTTCCAGGTAAGCCCCAACTTTACCGGTGGTTCCAATGTTGACATGTTTCTTGGTTTCGACGATGATTTTGAGGAATTCCCCGCCGACCATAATCTTGGCGGCACCCCCCGTACCTATGTCTGGGAATTCTCTTTCGACCGGGCGCTTCTGGGCGATTTTGAATCGCTGGAATTGACCGCTACTCTCGCCTGCGGTAATGACGTCCTTAAAGGCTCGTACGATGCCGTACCGGAACCGGCTACTCTGATTTTACTGGGTCTCGGTCTGGCGGGCGGCGGAATTATCCGACGGAAAATGAAGTAATTTTATTATAGATTTTAAAAACCCGCTGTGACAGCGGGTTTTTTTTTGCTCTTTCAATTTAATTTTAAAACTTGTACCCCCCGCTACCAATTCTTATATTTTGAACCTGTTATACAGGAATATTTTAAGGTCTATAAAATCGATATGACGAACATTACTAAATCAACTTTTATCATCCCCGTGATGGTGGTTGTACTGCTTTTAGCCTGCGGAACCGATGAAGCCGTACGCAGCCGCTATAACATTGAAAAAAGATATAACGATATCAGCCGTTATATCCAGAAAACCAGAATTCAACCTCAGTTGAACGATCCCGGTACTATCGAAGAAATCCAGAACCTCTACCGGAATTTTATTGAGGACTGCTTCAAGGCGATGGAAAATATCAATCTAGACAGCAGTCGGGAGGAATACGACGAAATCGGCAATTTCGCTTATATTGCCAGCCGCCAGTTAAGCCAGATTTTATTCAATCGTCAAAAATACGATTCCTGCATCTCGGTTATTGAAAATCTGCTCAACCGTTCCAACCTGAATGACTACTTGAAAATGAACGGCTGGGTGAGTATCGGCCAGGCGCTTCAGGCCAACGGACGATGGGACAGCGCCGTTTACATTTACAATTACTCTCTCAAGAATTTCTATCCGCCGATCAATCCCAACGGCGAACCGGCGTTTGACCTGCTCAACCTGCCGATGCATATTTATAATGTGTATATCAGCACCGGCGATACCGCCGCCGCTAAAAAGTACTTCCCTCAGGCGGAACAGTATTATACCACCGTCGTTCACGATTTCAAGGATACCGACCTCGGCGTGGCAGCCCGGTCCAATCTGGCCCGACTTTATTTCAACGACCGGCAATGGCAGAAAACCGTGATTCAGCTTAACCAGTTGACCGATGCCGACGGTCTTGTCAATGCCTCGGCGCACATGAAAATTGCCGATATCTACGCCGTCAACATGCACCGGCTCGATACCGCCCTGTTGATATACAATGAAATCGACGGCTATCTCAAAGACCGCGATACCGTCTTCAAACCGGTTATTCTCTATAAAAAGAGCCTGATATATCTCGAAAAGGGTCGCTTCCAGCAAACCCGCAATCTGCTTATCGAGCTGGAGAACAAATTCCCGGCCTATTATGAGTTCAACCCGTCGGCGCAATTTGCCAAAGCTAAAAGTTTTGAAATGGAAAACAACTGGGAACGGGCGGAGACTGAATACAAATTTCTCATCGAAAATTTCCCCGGCACGCGGGAAGCCATGACGACCCATCTCTATCTCGCTGAAAAGCTGGACAAGATGGGACGCAAAATGGAAGCGGAACGATGGCGGCAAAAAGCCGAAGATTATTTCGAGGAAATAGCCTCCCGGAATCAGGGCACTTTGCAGGAAGCTTTGGCTTTGTCCTACAAGGCGGAACTTTTCCGTCAGACCGATAATTGGACCGCCTCAGCAGAGACCCTATGCCGGCTTTTTGATAAATTCCCTCAGACCGATATCGGACGCAGGTCCCTGGTCACAGCGGCGGCTATTTACCAGAAAAAACTAAACAACTCCCCGACCGCCGATTCGCTCATGAACCGATTAAGGGAATCCATGACTGAAGCCGATGTAAACTGGGAAGAAGGATCTTTTTGAAATTAAGTTTGTAAAAGACAATTAGATAGATATCAAATTAACATATCGGAGGAGAACCATGAAGTTAACAGGTAAAATTATCTCCGTCGCGGCTTTGATGTTTCTGTTTCCCCTTGCCGCTTTCGCCCAGGTTGACTCTTTGGGCAAACTGGATACTCTTTACGCCGACGTCGCTAAAATCGACGACGCCAATTGGACGGTAACTTTTTCTTATATCAACGACGAATCCGTTATCGCTCTGTCGCTTCCTTTCAAAATAACCGCCGGATTAAACCGGATTGTGGCCGACTCGATTGTCTATGCCGCGGGCAAGGTTGACAGCTTTGCGTATAAAGGATTCCGGGTTGACACGGCTATCCAGTGTATCACTCTGGGACTGATCGCCAACCTGGGGCCGACTAAAAACAAACTGGCACCCGGAAGCGGACCGTTCGCGACCGTTTATATTTCCTCCCTGGAACAAAAACCCATCGAAAAATTAAAAATCGATACCACCACCACCAGCCCGAACAACTCCCTGATGATCGTTGCTGACCAACTTCAGGGTGTTCCTCCGGACACGGTGCGGGTCCCGATGAGCCAAACCACTATAATTCCGGCTTTCCTGGTAAGAGAACCGAAAAAATAGTTTTCCTTTACAAATAAAAAAAGCCCGCTTAAAGCGGGCTTTTTTTATTTAAAATTTTTATCAGATATCGTCTTCAGCGGACTGGTGGAGCCGTACGGAGACACGCGGCGATTCCCTGGTGACAATGTATTTCTTCAGGCTCTCCAGAATTTCCGGCGCCAGACGTTCTTTTTGATAAATCTCACGCATAAACGCGCTTTCATCGAGCTTGAAATATTCGTCCATACCAAGGTTGCGCACCATAGCGTTCAGCTCGCTGTTGGCTTTCGGGTCGATGGATTTGGTAATGAATTTCTCCGTCTGACCTATTTTTATTATCACCTCTCCGTCAATCCCGGAAAACTTCCCCATTTTCAAATCTTTCGCCGCCCGGACCAAATCCTCCCTGAGAGCGCCTTGTTCCGCCTCCAATTCCTTCAACTGAATATACAGCTCGATATACCGGTCGGTTAATTCGGCTGCGACCCGGGCCGAATCTTTTTCCTCGCTGCCAGCACCTTCCTCGGCTTCCAGAATCAGCTTATGCCTTTTAGCGGGACACAGGTCGTAGTACTCGCAATAATTACACAGCCCGCCTTCCTGCGGTGGGAAATTATCCAGCCGCTCAGCCTGGAGCGTCTCCAAAATGTTGACCCTGGTTTGTTCCTGCAATTCATCGAGCTCGTCAGGACGGAGCCGCCGCCGGAGGACCTCGTCGTATTTCAGAAAATACTGCGCCAGCTCGATATCAGTCCAGTGGGGATATTTCGACTGCACGGCCAGTTGATACAAACCCATTTGATGCAAAAAGAATTTACTCTGCACCCCTTCCTGCGGCATCCGCCCCGTCTTGTAATCACAAATTTCCATCACCCCGTCGTTACGTTTCCACAAACGGTCGATTTTGGCTTTAATCGCGAAGCGGGTTTCATGGTGCTCGATTTCAAACCGAAGGTTCATCTCCGAACCGATCGTCACCCCCTGGGTAAACGGATGAAATTTATCGTAATAGGTCTCGAGCATTTTCTGCCCGGCGGCGATATAATCCCCCACCGTCTGGTATTCGCTGATAACCGTGATATACTGTTTATCCGGTTTTTCCCATTCTCCTAGATATACCGCCAGCAATTCCTCCCGGGACATCACGTAACCCTCGCCCTGTACCTGGTACAGTCTATCGAGGGCGCGGTGCACGGCATTGCCCATATAGGCGTCGGCCGTAATGCGTTTCGGAACCTCAACCCTGTCAAGGTATTGGAATTTATATTTGCGTGGACAGGATAAAAAGGCCTCTAATGCACTATAACTGTAATTGCTCAACATAATACTAATAAAACAGCTTAAACGATTTCAGGCAATCACATTAAACGAATTTATGTATTTTCCCGGATTTTTTTAAAGACTACTAATGTTTCAAATCCCGGTAGAGACAGCAGAGACGGTCGACACACTTAGACCAGTCATATTTCTCGGCGTTTGAACGGCTCTGGTAAGAAAGTTTTTCAGCCAGGGCAGGATTTTCGATCAAATTGATTATCCGTTCGGCAACCGCCCCGGGATTGTTGATCGGTACCACCAGGGCGTTGACCTGGTCGTTGACCATCTCCAAAATCCCCCCGGCGTCGGTAGTGACAACCGGCAAACCTGCAGCCTGAGCCTCGAAAATCCCGATCGGAAAATCATCGATGGTTGAGGGATTAAGATACAAATCGGTATTGTTCAGCAGCCCGAGCATTTTCTCCGGCCTGATCCAGCCGGTAAAATACACGCCGCTCAAATTGTCCGCTTTCACGATATTTTCCAGATCAGACCGAAGCGAACCCTCGCCGGCGATAACTAGTTCCGCCCGGGGATATTTCTGTTTAACCAGCCGAAACGCCTGCAGGGCACAAGGGATATTGTTCTTAAGCTCCAGCGACCGGTTTACCAGTATTCGCGGCTGAAGGTCCCGCCGCGCTCGAAAACTGAATTTCCGGCTGTCAATACAACGCGGTATCGTGTCAGCGGTGAAACCGTAACGGTTGAAAATCTCCGCGGTATAGTTCGAGGGCACCAAAATTTTATCAGCCAGAAGAATCACCGGACGAAGCACCCGACCCCAGCGGTCGAGATAGAATTCAATCTCCGCCGAGGTAAAACTAAGGACAATTTTCTTGCCGAAGAATTTGGAGAGGATCAACGACGGTAAGATTTTCCTGATAAAAGTCCTGAAGGAATCGACATGAAAATGAATGACATCGTACCTGGGCAAGGTTGAAATCAGCTTGCGGGTAAAATTAATATATCCAGTCCGGGTCAACAGCTCCTGCCCGGGAAAACCAACCGTCCAGTTTTTCTCTTTCAACAACCGATAAATAATTTCGGACAGGTCGTTATTCTTGCCATTGTTTTCCTGACCGGTACCTAACACCAATATCTTGGGGGATGTTATCGTCCGCGAATCTTCGACCGCGAAAGATTCAACCATGGCGCTTTCGGCGTAAACTTTCATCTTCGTTCGTTACCAAGTCGTTAAACGATAATACTTATTATCACAATTTCTTCTTATTTTACTCTCTATATTAAAATTTGGTTAAATTATTTTAAGGTTTGTAAACATAAAAAGCCATAAAAAAACAGCCTTAAAGGGCTGTTTTTTGTCCCGAGTTGATTTTTTAGGTATTTTTATTCCAGGTCCTTGTAACAGGAAGTTGTCAGGTAACGCTCGCCGGTATCACAAATAATGGTGACAATAAGCTTTCCCGCGTTCTCTTTTTTCGCGGCCAACTCCAGCGCTACGGCGATATTGGCCCCGGCGGAAATGCCGAGTAATATCCCTTCCTCCCGGACCGCCCGACGAGTGGTCTCGATCGCTTTTTGAGAAGCCACCGTTTTGATTTCATCGACCACGTCCAGATTGAGAATATCCGGCTTGAACCCGGCACCGATTCCCTGGATCGGGTGCGGACCTTTTTGTCCCTTGGTCAGAAAGGGCGAATCCTCGGGCTCCACCGCGACGATTCTGATATTCTCGTTCTTTTCCTTGAGAAATTTACCCACGCCGCTGACAGTCCCGCCGGTGCCCACTCCGGCCACAAAAATATCGATTTGACCTTCGGTGTCGTGCCAGATTTCCGGTCCGGTGGTATAGTAATGAATCGCCGGATTGGACGGGTTCTGAAACTGCATCGGCATAAAGCCGTTCGGAGTTTTAGCGAGAATTTCCTCGGCTTTGTTGATAGCTCCCGCCATACCCTCGGCGCCCGAGGTCAAAATAAGTTTCGCCCCGAGTGCTTTCAACAGATTGCGCCGTTCCTCGGACATCGTCTCGGGCATGGTCAGGATAATTTTATATCCCCGCGAAGCCGCTACGAATGCCAGGGCGATACCGGTATTGCCCGAGGTCGGCTCGACAATCACGGAATCCTTGTTGAGTTTCCCAGCTTTCTCGGCGTCCTTGATCATCGCCAGGCCGATACGGTCCTTGACCGACGACAGCGGGTTGAAAGATTCCAGTTTCCCCACCACCCGTCCCGGCAAGCCTGCGGCCAGCCGGCCAAGCTCGACCAAAGGGGTTTTGCCGACCAGTTCGGTTATATCCTTAGCTATCTTTGGCATCATATCTCCTGATTTATGAGAATCATTTCCCAGATTATACGATGATAATAAGGGCTAAGACAACTTTAAATAATTTTGTGACGAATAAGTTGAAAAATATCAAACAAACACATATTTTTTTTGTTAAGACTTGCATAAGTAACAAAATTATTTATATCTGTTAATCATAACAGATATAAATAATTAAAACCATCAGGATGAAACATGAGTTCAAATAAATCAATCGTCGCCGTCATAAAAACAAATCCGGAAAACGTCCTGGCTGATTATTTCAAGGCCGCTGAACTGGCTGGCCTGCAAAACGCCCTCGACCCTAAAGCCGCCACCATCTTAAAAGACAATATCTCCTGGCATTTGCCTTTCCCCGGCGCCAACACTGTCCCGTGGCAACTCGAAGGCGCAATTAAGGCGCTTAAAGGGAACGGCTTCAACGACCTGGTCGCGGTTCACAACGACACCGTCGTGACCAATCCCTATGTCGGCGGCAAACTGCTCAAGCTCAAAAAAGTTTACGAGAAATACGAAATTCCCGAACGGTTCAACAACGACCCGAAAGATTTGAAATGGATCGAATACGCACCCTCGGCACAGATGCTGGTGCTCAAGAAAATCTATCACGAGGGGATCCGGATTCCCGAGTTCTTTATCGGGAAAAACATCGTCCATCTCCCGACCGTCAAAACCCATATCTATACCACCACTACCGGGGCAATGAAAAACGCTTTCGGCGGTTTGCTCAATACCAGACGGCACTATACCCATTCGGTGATTCATAAAACCCTGGTGGATTTGCTGCACATTCAAAAAGAAATACACCCCGGCATATTCGCCTTCATGGACGGCACTACCTGCGGCTCCGGCCCGGGCCCGCGCACCATGACGCCTCACGTGAAAAATTACATTCTCGCCTCGGCTGACCAGGTTTCGATTGACGCCGTGGCGGCCAAAATGATGGGATTCGACCCGATGAAGCTCGAGTACATCAGACTGGGACACGAGCACGGTCTGGGTCACGGACGTATCGAGGAAATCGAGATCAAGGGTGAGGATATCTCCGAGATTAATTTCAATTTCAAGGTCGGTGATAATCTCGCCTCGGCCGTCGGCGATATCCTCTGGTTCTCGCCGTTGAAAGTCCTTCAGAAACTGATGTTCCACACTCCCCTGGTCTATATCTTTGTATTCGGCTCAGCCACCTATCACGACCGCCTGTGGTATCCTTCAAAGGGGAAAAAGATTTTCAAGGATTGGCTGGATAACACCGAGTGGGGCGAGCTGTTCAAGAAGTATTAAAGCCCCAACTTGTTTTTCTGTTCGCTGATAAGTAGCTTTTCCTGGTCGGTAGCGGCCAGTTTTTCCGCCCGGACAAAATACTCTCTCGCCTTGTCCTCCTCGTTTAAACTACGGTACACTACTGACAGATTGTAATTGACAAAAAAGCTTTCCGGTTCGATTTGCAGCGCCCGCATAAATAATTCCAATCCTTTATCATATTCACGAATCCGTAATTTGAATGTAGCGTAATTGGAGACAATTTTGAAATCGTTACTGTCCAGTTCGAACGCCCGTCGCAGATTTTCCTCAGCCTGGGAATAATCCGTAATCAGAAAATACAGGATCCCGGCGTTCATGCGGGCCTGGGCGCTATCGGGTAAGTATCTAACCAGCATCTCCGCCACCATTTTTTTGTGTTCCGGCTGCCCGAATTTCTGACTGTAATGAACCAGCAAAAGATGGCTCTGGTAATCGAGACTATCGACCATCAACGCCTGGAAGAGATAATTCAGTGCCCGGTCATACTGACCATCGGCATAATAAAACCGGCTGATTTTCCGAAGCGCCAGGGTGGAATCATCAGCGGACTCAGCCTCCTTCATCAATTTGACCTCGTAGAAACCGCGTCGGCTCTTCAAATCCGGCTGGTTGTCATAATAATTCAACAGGTGAATATAGTCTTTGAACAGCGATTTGAACCGCGATACCTGAATGACCTCTTCAAACCGCTCGGCTGCTTTTTCCGGTCTGCTGTTGACAATTGAAAAACTCAATATCAGTGCCAGACCCGTTGCTATTACCGGCCAGACAAAACCGCTGATTTGTTTTTTGTTTTTCTCGGCATAGATTACCACAGCCGCGATAAGCATCAAGAAAGCCGGCAGAGAGAAAATATCCCAGTCCCGTGGTCCCCCCAGTTGCGGCGTATAAAAAAACAGGAACAAACCACCCGATACGGCCATCCAGCCGAAAAGGAATATCTTCGCGGAATTCGCTCCCGCCCGGTCGGCTTTATTTCCCGATATAAACCCGATTAAAAACAGGAATGCCGGCGCGGACAGATACAGCCAGTTTAAAAGGTTCAGATAATGATTGGTGTTTAAAAGTGCTTGACTGTTTTCAGCTGTACCGGTCAGAGGTAAAAGGGATTTTCTGAAAATCTCGACACCGGCGACATGCAAAACATACCCGAACACGACCGCCATTATTAAAGCCCCGCCCAAATAACACGAGACCCGGCACAGGTCTGGAATGTCTTTTCGCCTGTACAGGAAAAGAACGAGCAACGCACTCAATCCGAGAATAAACGCCGGGACGACGTGCACCAGGCCAAGCAGCAAATACAATAGCAGAAAAACGCCAATTCCGGTTTTACGGTCAAGAGCTTTCAACGCCGCCAGCACGACATAAGGCAGCAGGGCGGCGGCTATCGAATAACTCTCTACGTACCCGAAAAAAAATACGGTAACCCCCGACGCGAACATCAAGAGGAAATAAAGCAGTCCCTTTTCCTTATCGAGATAAAAGCCGAGCCGCCACAGACCGTCGATAAAAAACAAGCCGCTGACGGTACTGACCGCGCGATAGCAATCCACCGCCGTCATATCCAGCGGTAAAAAAACATATTTGTACAAGACCGCGTGAATAAAAAAATCAAACAGTTCGACCGACAGCCATATCTCCCCGTTGGTGATCTGGTTTTTACGCAAAGTGCCATCGCCGAGCAGGGTAATTTTCGACGAGAAAAGATAAAACAAGCCAAAAAAAACAAGCGTGAAGATTATCTGAAAGGCAATTGCGGTTTTGTGACTCTTGCTGATTTTACGGGAAAAAGCCAGACTGACATTCGTCAAAAAACGCGCCACCGGGGGAACGAACAGGACGGCGATCAACCCGGTTACGATAAGACGGACGGACAGGGGAAAAAACTTCAGGAAATTCATCCCCCACAATTCCGGGACACCCCCCAAATTAGCCCAGGCGAACAGAATAAAAATAATCAGAGCGGGGATAAAAAAAAGAAGTTCGTTAGGTTCCTGTTTGTTCGTTGGTTTCATTACCCTGACATCATAGCGCGTTAGGCAACATTATACGTCTAGATAGAAAACCCCCGGCGATATCTCCGTCGATATTTCCGCCGGGGGTTTAGGCTTTATCTGATTTGCAGTTGTTCTTCTTCGGGAATAGATTGGGCCTGTATGCCTTTCATGGCTTCGCCCAGACCATGTGAATGCTCGGCGATAACAGCGAAATCCTGATAATGAGCGGTGGCGCTGACAATCGCTTTGGCGCGTTTTTCAGGATTCGAGGATTTGAAAATACCCGACCCGACAAACACCGCCTCAGCGCCCAGATGCATGCACAGAGCGGCATCGGCCGGCGTCGCGATTCCGCCGGCAGCGAAATTGGGCACCGGTAATTTGCCCGTTTCAGCCACCATCCGCACCAGCTCGATGGAAACCCGGTTGTCCTTGGCAACGCCGTACAACTGCTCGGGCGTCATCACCGTTAAGGATTTCATGACGGAGGTGATTTCCCGAAGGTGCTTGACCGCCTGGGAAACATCGCCGGTCCCGGCTTCTCCCTTAGTTCGAATCATCGCCGCGCCCTCCGATATGCGCCGCAACGCCTCGCCGAGATTACGGCAACCACAGACGAACGGCACCTTGAAGGACCATTTATCGACGTGATAAACGTTATCCGCCGGGGTTAAAACTTCGGATTCATCGATGAAATCAATCTCCATCTGCTCCAGTACACGGGCCTCGATAAAATGCCCGATCCGGCACTTGGCCATCACCGGTATTGTCACGCTCCGCTTGATTTCCTCGATAATATCCAGATCCGCCATGCGGGCCACTCCGCCTTCGGCTCTGATATCCGAAGGCACCCGCTCGAGAGCCATCACCGCTGCCGCCCCGGATTGCTCGGCAATTTTTGCCTGCTCCGCGGTGGTAACGTCCATGATAACTCCACCCTTGAGCATTTCCGCCAAACCGACTTTAACTTTATGCTCTTTATCGTTAAAACTTTTCATCTGACACCTCGGTCTCTTTCCGAAAAAAACCTTTATTGCGGGATTTCCGGGTTGGCTTAGTCACTATTGGCCCGACGCCAGAAATAAAGCTGACAGCCCGGGAATCTCTCATAGCTAATAAATATAACACATTCTGACCTCTCTGCACAACCCCCAAAGTACAGAATGTGTTATTTATCAGCAAAAAAATACCGGCAGATAATCGGCTGGTATAAAAAATAGCAGAAAAATTGCTCTGAGAAAGAGAATCTTTTTTGAGTCTGGCCCCTTTTGCCGGGTTATTTCTTCCCGGTTTTGTATTTACCGAAATTGTGTTTCGATAGAGCGGCTTTAATCTTCTTTTCCTGGCCTGTCCAGAATTCCCGGAACTGGCAGTCTTCATATGATTCACATCCGCATCCGGGACCTTCGGTACACAGGTTAATATGTAAAGGGCCTTCAATCGCCTCAATGACATTGAGGAAAGAAACCTCACGCGGCGTCTTGGACAACCGGTATCCGCCGGTCACGCCCTGATAGGAAATAAGGATACCGTTACGGGTCAAATCTTTCAGGATTTTCGCCAGGAATTCGCGGGGAATAGATTCCGCCTGGGCAATCGTGTTAATGGAACCGAGTTTCCCTTTCGGCAGCGACGACAGGTATCGCACCGCTCTCAGGGCATAGTCGGCTTTTCTTGATAATTGCATATAGCACCCCTCAAAATATTTTGGGTTAAAGAATAAAGAAACGTCTTTCTATATTTCCACTTTATACGAGAAAATATTAAAATGATTTGAAAAGTCTATCTTTTTTTTATCATTTCCGCAAAAAGATTTCTTTTTTCCTTAAAAGGATAAATTACTCTTGTTTTTTAAACCGGCCAAAGCCGTAATTGTTCCCGGTTAATCCACATTTATTTTTACCGATAAAATACCTTTCCGCTTGACCGATATATATGTTAAACAGGCGGTTTTAGGAAAAATATGTGAATATGTCCAGATTTAAGCGTAAAAACGGATTTACTCTGGTTGAAGTTGTTCTGGTGATTGTTATTATTGGAATTATCACCTCTATCGCCATAAAATCACTGAGCAAATCGACGGAAATCGCCCGCGCTGAGGAAACGAAAAAGGAGCTGGAAAAATTAGCCCGGGCTATAACCGGCCGAAGCGACCTCCTAACCAACGGAATCAGAACGGATTACGGCTACGTCGGCGACGTCGGCGCCCTGCCGGCCAGCCTTGACCACCTGATCACCCGTCCTCCTGGTTACACCAGCTGGGATGGCCCTTATATTTTCGATGATTTTTCCGAGGACGGCTCCAGCAGTGAATTTAAAAAAGACGCCTGGGGAGTAAATTATACCTATAATGGCTCGGTAACCATCAGTTCCACCGGTGGCGGAAACACTATTACCCGCAATCTTGCTAACTCCGTCGATGATTTACTATATAACCGGGTAATCTGCGTGGTCACTGACCTTGACCAGACTCCGCCCGGCGACACCTATAAGGACTCGGTGGTGGTCAGTTTGAGATTTCCCGACGGCAGCGGCTCTTATTCCACTCACTACCGCAATCCGGACAGCAACGGCTTGACAGAATTTGACTCCATTCCGACCGGCCTTCATGAACTGCGCGTGATTTATACGCCTCTATATGATACCCTGCGACGAATTGTCAATATCGACGCTGGTACGGACTATTATGCCGAAATCTCGCTTTTCGAGGATACCTGGTAATGACTGCCCGACCGAGGAAAAAAGACGGCTTCAGCCTGATTGAATTGATGGTGGTTATTATCATCATCGGCATCCTAGTTTCGGTGGCGATGAAATCGATAAATTCCATTACCGGAGATATTCGGGAAACCAAAACCCGTCAGGAAATGGAAATCCTTGCCAAAGCCATCGTCGGCGATCCCGACCTGGCTCACAACGGTATCCGCTCCGATTTCGGCTATGTCGGTGACATTGGCGCTTTTCCCGCCAATCTGCAGGCGCTGGCGGTCAATCCCGGTCTGGGCACCTGGAATGGTCCTTATCTGTCGCCCGGCTTCGTCCAGGATACCAACGGTTACCTGATTGACGAATGGGGTCAGGCTTATTCCTACAACGGCGGGACCCTGCTGTCTTCGAGCGGCGGCGGAACCACCATCAATAAGCAAGTGGTCGATAATGTCGATGACTACCTTTTGAACTCTTTTCTCGGCCAGGTCAAAGACGCCGCCGACAGTGTCCCGGGCACGCTTTATCTCGATTCTCTGACGGTGGTCATCAGCGTTCCCGATGGTTCCGGCTCAACCCTCGATAAAAACTACCCGGTCGATTCGTCCGGTCATTTCCAGATGGACTCCCTGCCGGTAGGCTGCCACTCTCTGAGGATCATCTACACTCCCGTCGTTGATACTCTTTTAAGATATGTCACAATCCTGCCCCGCCATAAAAGTCAGCCGGAACCGGTTTATCGTTTCGCCTCAGCTTATTTTTCAAGTGGGTCAACACCTCCCGGCGACAGCATGCTGACCAAAATCATCGATTCTGACTCGATTTACGCCGGTTGGTGCAATAATATTTCCTTCTGGATACAGAACAACACCGGCTCGGATATCGTTGTCAGCTCTATAAAACTCACCTGGAGCGGAGTAACCGCCTTTTACCGGTACGTTATCTGGGACGGCGTCACGGTTTTCAACCAGTCCAATTCGAAACCGGGGTCGGACGATATTGCCGCCTTTTCCTCGCCCCGGACCATTACCGACGGTGAGAGTCTCAAGGTGCAGGTCGAGGACTTTCGTTCCAGTTCCAGCGGCGGTTCGCGCCGCAATATGCAGAATACGACTTTCACCGTGGAGTTTTCCGACAGCTCCTCTTTCGACGTCGCCGTGGGGGCCTGCCCGTGATTAACTTGAAAGACAGAACCGGTTTCACTCTGGTCGAGGTCGTCGTCGTGATAATCATCGCCGGTATCCTGGCCACGGTTGCCTTTCGCTCCGGACAAAGTGTTTACACGACCGCCAGGACGGAAGAGACCAAAGAAGAACTCGACGACCTGGTTCGGGCCATCACCGGTAACCCGGAATTGAACAACAACGGCGTGCGCACCGATTTCGGCTACGTGGGCGATATCGGAGCGCTCCCTCCCACCCTCGATGCCCTCGTGTCCAATCCCAGCAGCTACGCCACCTGGAACGGACCGTATTTCCACAACCGGTTTACACAAATTACCAATGATTATAAAATCGACGCCTTCGGGAAAGAATACGATTATAACACTGTTACCATTACCAGTCACGGTCTTTCCAGCGGGGGCGGCGGCGGCGGTTGCGGCGGACCCACAGCCACCTCCGGCGATATCGTCCGCAGAATTTGTAATTCCACCAACGACCTTCTGGCCAACAGCGTCAGTGGCACCATTCTTGACCTAGACGGCACCCCGCCCGGAAACGATTACCGCGACTCTATCAGAGTTTTGTTGAGAGTTCCCAACGGTTCCGGGAGTATTACCGCCCGTTCCGCAACCGTCGACAAGGGCGGCTATTTTTCGTTCAACAATGTCCCTATCGGCAATCACGACCTGGCCATAATCTATCTTCCCGACAACGATACCCTCAACCGCTTCGTGACCGTTCCGGAGAAATCCCGCATTTACAACGATTACCGCCTGACCGTCAACCGCTGGTCGGCAAGTTCCGGCTTACTTAAAGTGCCCGGGTCCGATACCCTGGCGGCTGACTGTTCGGGGTTCTCGTTCTGGATAGAAAACAATTCCGGCGGGCCGGTGACTATAAGCTCGATTACCATCACCTGGAGCAGTCCTGCCGCTTTTTACCGTTATGTTATCTGGGACGGTACCACCGTGGTCAGCCATACCAATCCCCAAATCGCTTCCGGGGAGACCGTCGCTTTTTCCAATCCGCAAACCATCAACGACGGCGAGAGCCTTAAAATCACGGTCGATTCGTTCCGCGCTTTCCTGACCGGCGGGGCGGAAGTGGATATCGACAACAGTACTTTCACCGTAGCGTTGTCCGATGGAACGATGTTTAACTCAGTTACAGGAGCATGTCCATGACAAGCATGAATAATAACCGGGGCTTTACTCTGATTGAACTGATAATCGTGATTTTAATAATCGGTATTATCGCTGCGGTAACCACCCGGCAAATGAGCAATTCCATCGAATCTTCGCTATATGAGCAGACCAAAAAAGAAATGGACCAGCTGGCGCAAGCCATCACCGGCGACCCCCATCTCTATTCCGACAACTCGCGGGTCGATTTCGGCTATGTTGGCGATGTCGGGGCGCTCCCGGTCAATTTCGACGCTCTCGTGGAAAATCCCGGTTACGACACCTGGAACGGTCCCTATATGACCCGGGGGTTTAACGGCGACGATTTCAAAAAGGACGCCTGGAACAGTTATTATGCAATGCTTGGTACCACCATCCGCTCCACCGGTTCGGGCTCCAATATTGACAAAGTTTTCGCAATCAGCAGCGCCGAGCTTTTAAACAATAATTTCGAGGGAGTCGTATTCGACGCCAACCACAGCGTACCCGGTACTACCTATCGCGATTCGGTCAGTATCCGGCTGATATATCCCGACGGTATGGGGAGTATGACCACCGCCGTCGCCAATCCCTCGGCCCAGGGCAATTTCTCGTTCGCCAGCCTGCCGATAGGAAATCATGTCCTGCAGGTGCTTTACCTTCCGGACGGTGACACCCTGAGTTATCCCGTCAGCATCATGCCCGGCAAAACCGCCAAAATGAACATCACCTTCCCCGCCGACCTCTGGTAACGAGAAAGCCATAAAAAAACCACCGGCTACTTGCCCGGTGGTCTATCGGTTAATCGTAAGACTCTATTCTTCCTTGATTATTAACTTAATTCCCCGTTTTTTCAGGTGGGGGATAAAAAGTGCCGGCTTAACGGCCAGTTCCTGGGGTTTTACGCCTCGTTCGGTAATCTGTCCCGCGGCGGCCATCCAGGCTATGATGGCGATCGGGAACGCCGTGGTTCTCATCATGGCGGTCAGTCCGGTTCGGGTATCCTGACGGTCAACCATTTCATAAGTTATTTTTTTTTGCATGCCGTCTTTCTCACCCTCGAGCGTGATCCTCATCAAAACCATATCCAAATCGTCGTAACCGAGGTTTCTGTTCAGGACGGCTTTCAAAACCTCGCGCGGAGCGACCTTAACGCTGTCGATTTCTACCGGCTGGTGCGAGGCCAAGCCGATTTCCAGCATTGGTTTGAACAGGCGGCAATGGCCGGGATAACGGATCGTCTTATAATCCAGAAAATCAACCTTGCCCTCAAAAGTGTCCGGGAGGGTCGAGGTCCCACCCGAGGTATAAAACGCCTCGAACTCGCCGAGACCGTCAAATTCCAGGTTTTCCAGGGCGGTCATGGGATTAACCGTTTTCTTTTTCCCGCCTTCCAGAACAACACAGGGTTCCCAGTATTCGTTGATTAAACCTTCGGCGGAAAAGACCATCATATAATTCAGCGGCGGACGGGGCGATTGCGGAAGACCACCAACCCTGATTTTCACGGAACTTACCCGGTCAAAACGGCTGATGCCGTCGGCGGTGAATATCGACACCATCCCCGGCGCCAAACCGCAATCCGGAATGGCGATAATGTCAGCCGCACGGGCGTCTTTGTCCATCTCCATCTGCATCTGTACAATACTGTTGTTGCCGCCCAAATCCATGAAATGACAACCGGCTCGAATCGCCGCTCGGGTCAGACCGGGATTATATTTATAGGTCACGCAGGAAACCGCGGCATCGTAATCCTCCAGAATTTGGCGGACATATTCTTCGTCCCCGGCGTCACATTGACCGGCCCGGGCTTTTCCGTTACCGAATTTCTCGCCTATTTCGAAAGCCAGCCGGCCGTCGATATCATAGATGCCAACCGCTTCGACCCCGTCGGCCCGGGACAAATCATAAAGCGCCGCCCGACCCATCAAACCGGCTCCCAACACAGCAATTTTCATACTTCCGTCTCCTTCTTTCAGTCCCGAAAATATATGTAAATTTTTCGTCAAAGAAAGACAATTTTATAAATTACCCGCTGGAATTCAGGATAAGCAATCCTTCAAATCGTCCGATAAGACATGTACAAGGAAACATACCATGAAAAACAGTATCCGACCCAACCTGACTCAGGAAAAGAAGGCGGCCGCCGAAGACCACGCCGGCGTTCTCCTCGAACAATTAAAGCCGTTGATAAAACGCTGCCTGCATCTCAATCACGATCTCAACAATCCTCTCACGGGCATAGTCGGCTATGTCGAATTTTTACTTTCCGGCGATGAACCTCTGACCTCATCGCAGAAAGAATACCTGAACCAGATAGCTCAGTGTACCGAACGCATCGAAAAAGAAATCAACGATTTGTGTGAAATAAAAATCAAACTTTCCGAAGAAATCGATATTTCCGGGATTTTCCCCGACGACCGGTCATAAATCGGTTATCAGATAAGATTATAAATTTTACGCAGGACCCATTCCGCCGCCAAGGCCAGGATGAAAATCAACAGCAGCCAGAACTTGTTCCATATAACTATTTCCTTCTGCTCGGTCTCGATAACCGGTTTAGGGTCAATCGCCGTTATCACCCGGTCAAATTCGTTAAACGGCGCGAACTCCCCGCCGGTGACGGAGGCTACCGCCATCATCAGAGTCTGGTCGCCGCTGCGGTCAAATTCCTCGAGCGAAAATTCCTCGACGAGAATTTCACCCTTTTCTTCCTTCAACGGTCGACCTTCTTTTTCCAGCATCGCTCGGAAACGGTAGCGTCCCGGAGGCACACCGGAGAATTCCGACCGCAACTGCCCCGGGGCGGTCTCTATTAAATCCCGCTCGAAAACATCGCGGCCGTTATCAATCGCCACCGTCCCGGTAACATCCGGTATCGGCCGGTAACCCTGGTCAAACACCAGACCCTTAAACGCGACCACTTCACCGCGGTTGTAAACTTCGCGTTCCGGGGATACCCGCACCGGCTCGAAATCATCGCGGACCGTCAGCCAGCTCATTGTCCCCTCGAGCATCTTGTCGTAATAACCGTTATCCTCGCCGAATCCCAGGCTAACAAAGCCCCAGGACCAGAACGGCCGGGCGGCGGCGGCCAGCACCTTGCCGGGTCCGAACCGCTTATAACCTAGCAGCGGGACTTTTGCCTGCGGAAATCCCGTTCCCGACGCATAAGCCAAAACTACGCCCGGCTCGTCTATCCGGTCACAGCGCACCAGTTCCGTAAACGGGGGCAGATTCGCCCATATTTCACGTATGGCGTTGCGTTCGTCCGCCAGCCGTATCGCCGGGTGAAACAGGTCGCTTTCCGACGGCTCCCCATGAAAACTGAGTGCCTCCAGCGGCTGGCGGCGGCTCTGGTAAAACGGTAACAATTCGTTGAACCAGCTCACCGGTCCCCGCGAAGCGAAAGCCTCGCCCATCAACACCCAAATCGCCCCGCCTTTTTCGTTCAGATAGGAACGTATGATATCTTTGCGTCTCTCGAGCTGCACCGGGTCGGGGTCATGCAATATGACCAGATCGTATCGGTTGAGATCCGTCTGCCGATCCGGGAACCGCCCGGCCAGATTGCCGGCTTTGTCACCGGTGACAATCAACTCCACATCGTATTTGTCCGACTGCATCAAAAACCGTTTCAAGAATCCGACCTCGTAATCAGGCCGGCGGGCAACCTGGAGAACGAGTAAACGATTTTTTAATATCTTAACCGCAACCGTGCGCTGGTTGTTGCCAGCCGATTCCTCGCCCTCGAAAGCGGGGATGCTTACCTGCAGAAGTTTCTGTCCCGGTTTATCAGGAAGATATTTCAGGACGATATCGCCATACCCGCTTTCCTGCTCGATATCGAACCCGGTTTCGGCAGCCACCCGGGTCGAATCCATCAGACGTACTTTGAGTTTTTTACCTGCGGCGTTGTGCCAGGTCAGCTTGACCTTAATTTCGGTCGCCTGGCCGACAAAGACCACCGGATTAAAATCGACCGCCGTTAAACCGACATCGAAATTCCCGACATCGACCGCCATGCCCACACATCCGACCGGGACATCCACTCCCCGGATAATATCGCCCGGCTCGCGGCCACTGTTGGATTTACCGTCGGAGAATATCAGCCAGTAATCGGCGGGTTGTGCAAGGTCGAGCTTTTTCATCTCGTAAAGAGCGTCGCCGAGAGCCGTCTTCTCGCTGTCAACCAGTTTCCGGTCGTCGGTCAGGTTGCCGCCGAAATAAAAAGTTGTTCTGTCCACCATGTTTTCGAGCCGGGCAAAGGTTTCGCTGCCAATAAGGGAATCCAGCCGCTCAGCCCGGGTTTTATCCCGTTCCACGCGGTTCATGCTCGACGATTTATCGAGCAGGACCGCCACTTTCCGGCGGCGTTCATATTCGCGGCTGTAATTCACCACCGGCTCAAACAGAGCCGCCGTCAAAGCCAGCACGGCCACTACCCGTAAAAGAATAAACAGTACCCGCCATAACGGGGAAACGGGAGGATTGGTGCGGTAATACAGCCAGAAAGCCAACACCAGCAACACTACCAGCGTCAACCAGACGAAAAACAACTGCCCGGTCAGGAAATCGACCGAAATGTCAGTGAAACCAAACATTATGTAATTATACCAGATTTCAGGGGGCTTGATAACAAAAAATTGCGAACAACGATGAAAATTAAGAGGAATCTATCAGGAAGCCCGGGCAATGGTGAACTTGACCATGCTGTGGAGCGAATCATAGAAAACGGAATTTTCCACCGGTGAAATTTTATCGAGACCCTGCTGACAAAGTTCGTTGGCTTTTTCGTAGGCATACTCGATACCGCCATTATCGTTGATAAAGTCATAAACGACCTTGAACGACTCTTCCCCGTTGTTTTCTCTGAGGTGACGGATAATCTCGTCGGCGCTGGCCTGATTGACTCTTTCAAGCGCATATATCAGGGGCAGGGTTACCTTCCCGGTCAGAACATCATTTCCCAACTCTTTCCCGGTTACATCGGGATCGCCCACAAAATCCAGCAGGTCGTCGACAATCTGAAAAGCGATGCCGATTTTCTCGCCGAATTCCGCGAACCGCTTTCTTTCGGCTGGGTCCTTTTTCATCAGGATCGGTCCCGCTTCACAGGAAACATTGAACAGCGAAGCCGTCTTGTCGGCGATAATGTCCAGGTACTCACTCTCTGACAGAGCGTAATTTCCGGTCTCCTCTATCTGCCGCAGTTCCCCGACTGATACCCGTGAGGTCGCCCGGGATACGGCATTAATCAGGTCCATCGAGTTGACCTCGACCATAATCCGAAACGCCTTGGCGAAAAGATAATCCCCCATCAACACCGAGATAAGATTGGTCCACTGGGCATTGACGGTTTTCAGGCCGCGGCGAAGGTCCGATTCATCGACGACGTCATCGTGAAGCAGCGTGGCGGTGTGAATCAGTTCGATCGCCAGCGAGGCGTCGATAGCCCGGTCGGTGAAATTATCCGAGGCTCTCGAGGATAAGAACAAAAACGCCGGACGGATCCGTTTGCCCTTCGCCTTCAACAGGTGTCGGGCAATCGAGGATATCAGGGGGGTATCCCCCCGCAGATAATCCGCCAGCTTGCGGTCAAATATCTCTAGGTCAGCCTTGACGGGGCTGATGTATTCCTGTAAGCGACTCGTATCCAACATCATTGTATATACGCAACCAAAATAGAAGATTATAGATTTGTTAGATAAATATTTTTCGGGAAATTGTCAACGGAATTAAAAAGATTACTTAAAGCCTCCCGGAACCCACCAAGATACCTGCCGGCCAACAGGTTAAACGATAAATTATCGGCCCGAACGGTCGGTCGGAGAAATCCCGATAATGTTTTGTAACGCCCTCCGATATGCGTTGTCCGCAAAATAATCCCGACTGTTATGATCGCCGGAAAGAGCCACGAAGGTTTTCGGTTCCGGAGCCGCTTCGAAAAGTTTCCGACCCATCTCATAGGGAATCATATCATCGGCAGGGGAATGCGTGACCAGCACCGGACAGGTCACGTGCTTTATCTTCTCGAGAGAATCGAACCGGTAACGAAGCAGATAACTGACCGGGAAAAAAGGAAACATGGTTTTTCCGATATCATAAGCTGAGGTAAACGAGGATTCCACCACCAGCCCGCCGCATTTCACTTCTCCCGCCAGGTCAATCGCCGCCGCACCGCCTAGAGAGCGCCCGAAAACGACTATATCCTCGGGTAAAAATCCCCGCTTGTCAATCAGCCAGTCGTACGCCGCCCGGGTATCCCGGTAAACGCCGGGTTCGCTCGGCGAACCGTCGGAAAGACCATAACCCCGATAATCGAAAAGCATGACACTTACTCCCAGCCCCCGCAGATACGCCACCGTTTCCATCCGATGCGAGATATTGCCGGCGTTGCCGTGACAGAACAACACCGCTTTTGTACTGACTTCATCCGGGAAATACCAGGCATGGATTTTTTCCTTGGCGGTCACCGGGACATAAATATCCTCATAGGGAAAATCAAGCACGTCTGTCGGGATCAGGGCCAGTTCTTTAAGCGGCATGAAAACCATCCGGCCCTGGTTAAAATAGAGATACAGCCCTAAAGCCAAAAAAAGTCCGACTGCGATTACGATTAACCAGATTAACATCTTATAAAATCTCACTCTGCCTCAATCCCGCGAAAAAGCTGCCGTTATCAAGGGCAATACGCCGGGTCATTCCCACTCGATGGTCGCCGGTGGTTTCGATGAAATATCATAGGTCACCCGGTTAACGCCTTTGACGTCGCGGATAATCCGGTTGGAGACATGTGCCAGGATATCGGGATCGATACGCGCCCAGTCGGCGGTCATGGCGTCAACCGACGTTACTGCCCGTAAAGCCACCACATTTTCATAAGTTCGTTCATCCCCCATCACCCCCACCGCCTTGACCGGCAAGAGCACCGCGAATGCCTGCCAGATTTCGTCGTAAATATTGTTTTTGTGAAGTTCTTCGATAAAGACGGCATCCACCTCACGCAGCAGGTCGAGCCGCTCCCGGGTCACGGCTCCGAGAATCCTGACCGCCAGTCCCGGTCCGGGGAACGGGTGGCGGCGAATAAACGGCTCCGGAAGACCCAGCGCCCGCCCCAGCGCCCGCACCTCGTCTTTGAACAGCTCCCGCAACGGTTCGATCAGTTTCAGTTTCATGTGTGCCTTGAGACCGCCGACATTGTGGTGCGATTTTATGGTCACGGACGGCCCCTTGAACGACACCGACTCGATAACGTCCGGGTATAAAGTACCCTGTCCGAGAAATTCGATTCCCCCGATTTGCTCGGCTTTCTCTTCAAAAACATCGATAAAGGTATTACCGATAATTTTTCTTTTCTGTTCCGGGTCCTCGACATCCTTCAGCCGGGACAGGAATTTCTCCGAGGCATCCACTTTGTGCAGATTGACCCCGAGCGATTCCAGCATGACGCTGACATCCTCGAACTCGTTCTTGCGCAGCACCCCGTTGTTGACGAAGACGGCGTGCAGGTTATCTTCGATTGCGCGGTGGAGCAGGATCGCCGCCACCGAGGAATCGACGCCGCCAGAGATGCCCAGCAGAACTTTCTTGTCACCTACCTGCGAACGGATGCGGCTGATCTCCTCATCGATAAATGACTCCGTCGTCCAGTCGCCTTTCAAACCGCATATTCCATAGAGAAAATTGTCGAGAATTTTCTCGCCCTCGAGAGTGTGATGCACCTCGGGATGGAACTGGAGACCGTAGATCTTCCCCGAATCGTTGGCGATCGCGGCGACCTCGAGCGTATCCGTCGAGCCGATGACCTTGAAACCCTCGGGCAGTTTTACGATCGAATCCCCGTGCGACATCCAGACCCGGCTGCTGGGCGCGACACCTTTCAACAGGGCGCCGTCGTTGATGACGCTGAAACTCGACGCCCCGTATTCGCGGGTGGTGCTTCGGACCAGCTTGCCCCCGTAATGCTCGGCGATCAACTGCATACCGTAACAGACACCCAGCACGGGCTTGTCGATGTTGAAAAAGGATTGGTCGAGCCGCGGTGAATCGGGGTCGGCCAGCGAGGCCGGTCCGCCCGAAAGAATAAATCCGGCTACTTTGCGGCCGGCAAAAGAATTCAGGTCGGCGTTGAACGGGACGATCTCGCAGTACACCCGGGCTTCCCGCACCCGCCGGGCAATCAACTGCGTGTATTGCGAACCAAAATCCAAAATCAATATCATTTCATGGTTCATGTTTTTCTCACTTATCCTTTTTCATTCCGGGAATTATAGTATCCTTCAAAAACTTATCGTCGGTGCCGGGATAATCCTCGACATAATGCAGACCGCGCGATTCCTTGCGCCAGATGGCGCATCGGATAATCAGTTCGGCGACCGTGGCGATATTGCGAAGTTCCACGATATGATTGGTCGCCGGCGTGGCGTAATAATATTCTTCCACGGCGTTCTTTATCTGGCGGACTTTCTCCAGCGCCAGATTCAGACGGATTTCACTTCGCACAATTCCCACAAAATCCGACATCACCCGCACCAGTTCCCGACGGTCGTGGGCGATCACGATCTTATCGCGGGGATATTGCAGCGACGAATGCAGCGGGTTTTCCAATGTCA
>JBMOKZ010000039.1:0-3721 GCA_049324195.1 Candidatus Zixiibacteriota bacterium
AACCAGGGAAGGTATCGTGTTTGCCTCGCGGAAGCCGGGCAATCTGCTGGCGATCGAGTCCGATCCGTTCCTGCTCAACGCGCTCGAAAGCGATACCATTCAGCATCGCATTTTTGAATTCCAGGAGCGGAATGTCCTGGAGTTGGTGCGGCCGTTTGCCACTGACCGTTATCCGTTCGGCCTGTTCCGGGTTGGGTTGTCGCTCGAGGGTTATTATGCCGTCTCAAACGGTTTTAACAAGCAGATGGCCGTGATGTCCGGCGTGCTTTTCAGTTTGATGGTGGTGGCTATCCTTTATCTCAACAGCAAGAAAAAAAGACGTGAGATAAGCCGGGAATATACCCGTATGAAGACTCTGACCGACAAAATTTTCGAGCAGATGAAAATCGGGGTGGGAGCGATCGACAGCGAAGGGGTCGTGCGGTTGGCGAACGAGGCGTTCGAACGGATTTTCACGCTCCAGGGTTCCGAGGGAAAAAAGTGGGCGGAGATATGCCCCCCCGGTATATCGCTTGAAACTTTCCTCGCCGGGCGGACCGAGGCGGATGAAATCGAGGCGGCGCTGGAAGTCGCCGGGATTACCCGGGAAGTGCTTATCGCCCGTTCGAAAATATCATCGGAATCGGATCGGCAGCCGTCGGTAGTGATGGTCGCGTACGATATCACCCGTCTCAAGGAATACGAGCGGAAATCGGCGCGCAAAGAGCGATTATCGGAGATGGGTAATCTGGCGGCCGGAGTCGCCCACGAAATCAGGAACCCGCTGAACACGATTTCCATTGCGGCTCAGCGACTGGCCGCGGAATTTACTCCGGAAACAAACCGCGCCGAATATATTTCCTTTACCGAGAAAATAAAATCGGAAACCCGGCGCTTGAACGACATCATTACCCGATTTCTGGCGCTGGCGCGCGAGCACGGTCATGATAAGGCAGCGGTCAGTCTCGACCGGATAATCGATGAGTTTGCCGGGTTTATTAAGGCCGAAGCCACGTCGCTGGGAATCGAGATTGAAATCTCGTGCGAGCCGGATTTGAGAATCCGGGCTGACGCCGACGCCCTCCGGCAGGTGCTTCAGAACCTCTACAACAACACCAAGGAAGCATTCGACGGCCGCGCCGGGAAAATCACCATTACCGGTAACCGCCAGGGTGATAATCTGGTCATGACTTTTTCCGATAACGGTCCCGGAATCGACAGTAAGATTCGGGATAAGATTTTCACCCCGTATTTTACGACCAAGGACGCCGGCACCGGTTTGGGGTTGCCGACCGTGTTCAAGATTATCTCCGACCTTGGCGGCGATGTCAGAATCGAAGATGCCGCCGGGGACGGGGTGGTCTTTAAATTCGTTTTACCCGCCGAAAAATAAGTCAAAAAAACACGGCCCGCAGGGGCCGTTTTTTTGTCAATCTCTTCCGTCTTATTTGACCTGAGTCTTGAGCCAATCGGTGCTGACTGATTTCGGACGGGTAATGGGGGTACCCAGAGCCCGGTTGAGGACCAGCTGAGCCAGCATACCCATGGAACGCGACACGGAGAAAAGAACCGTGTAGTATTCGAATTCCTTGAGTCCGAAGTTGTACAGAATAGCGCCGGAACCGGCGTCGACGTTCGGCCACGGGTTTTTGGCTTTCCCGTGTTCTTTGAGCACTTCCGGTACGACATCGTATACGTTGGAAACCGTCATGAAGACCGGATCTTTCTTGAGGTGCTTCTTTCCGAATTCCAAGAAGGCCGAGAAGCGCGGATCGGTGACGCGGAGCACCGCGTGACCGTAACCGGGGATAACCTTGCCGCTGTTGAGGGTTTCCCAGGCGTAATCGCGAATCTGTTCCTTGGTGGGGGCGCCGCCGAATTTATCTATGGTTTGCAGAACCCAGTTGAGACATTCCTGGTTAGCCAGACCATGCAGAGGGCCAGCCAGACCGTTAAGACCGGCGGAGACAGCATAGAACGGATCGCTGAGAGCCGAACCGACTGTATGGCAGGTGTTGGCCGAAACGTTACCGCCTTCATGGTCACAGTGCAGGGTGAGATAGAGGCGCATCATGTCATAAGTGATGCCTTTTTTCGGAGCCAGGCCAAGCATCCGGGCATAATCGGCCGCCCAGTCGAGTTTTTTCGAAGGCTCAATCAAATCGCCTTTTTTATACCTGATGCGATAGACGCCGGCCGCGATCGTGTGTATGGTGCCCATGACCGTCATGGCATCTTCCAGAGCCGCTTCCCAGTAATCAGTCTTCGACATACCTTCGGCATAGCGTTTACGGAAAACCGATTCGTTTTCCATGGACAAAATCGCTGTATCAAGCATCGCCATCGGATGCGATGTCTTGGGCATGGCTTTCAAAACCTTCCAGACATAATTCGGAACTTCGCCGTGAGCTTTCAGTTCTTTCTGGAATTGAGCCAGTTCGTCGGCTGAAGGATTTTCGCCGGTAATCAACAACCAGAAAATTTCTTCGGGAAGTTTCTCGCGAATTTTCATGATGGGATTGCCGCGGATGATCAAACCCTCATCAGGTTCCACCACCGAGGTGTCGCACACCATGCCTTTAATGCCGCGCATTCCGCCAACAGCCTGAGCGACGCTGACCTGGGAAATCACGTGTTCGCCGTGATTTTTCAACAACTCAGCGCGTTCTTCTCTCAGTTTCGGAATCAAATCTGCTAATTTGTCGTGTAATGTTTTCGCCATATTGGGCTCCTTCAAAAAATGAGCATGTTAAAATGCTTTATGCGTGAAACGATTTTTGTCAAAGAACTTCGTGCTAAGTTATAACAAGTCACATTGCTTGTCAAGCGCTTAAGGATGCAGGCGGGATTATTTTTTAGTCGGGGAGAAGTTTTTGAGGGTTCATGAGCGAGAGGGGGTCGAAGACCTGTTTAATTTTCCGCATGGCGGACAGCGTCGGCGGCGTGAACTCGAGCCGGAGGAATTCCCGCTTGGCCAGCCCGACACCGTGCTCGCCGGTGACCGTTCCGCCCAGTTCCAGCGCTTTTTTGAGCAGGAGGGCGACGGTCGGCTCCACGGCGCGTAAATCCTCATCCGACCCGTCCAGAGACAGCAGGTTTACATGCAGGTTGCCGTCGCCGGCATGGCCGTAAGAATTGATTTTCAGGCGGCTGGAGCGGTTTAATTCGGCTATAAAGGCGACCAGGCGGGGAAATTGTGAGATAGGCACCGCTATGTCCTCGGAAATCTTGGCTCTGGAAAAGGTTTTGGCGGCATGGGAAATATTGCGCCGCACCCGCCAGAGCAGTTCAGCCCGGGCCGTATTATTCGCCTGGCGGATATGAGTGCAGTCGTTTTTGCGGCAGATTTCGTCAATTTGGGCAGTTTGTTGTTCTTTTTTCGTGTCACTGGTTTCCATCAGCAGAACCGCGGCGGCATAGTCGATACCCTCGGTCTTTTCATACCGGTTGGCCAGTTCGGCGGCATAACCGTCGATATACTCCAGCACGTTGGGGATAATACCGGCGGTGATGATATCCGCCACCGTTTGCGCGGCGGCGGCGGGATTGTCGAAAACCGCCAGGAAAGTCATGCCGTTTTCCGGTCGAGGAATCAGGCGGACGGCAATTTCAGTAATAATGCCCAGGGTACCCTCTGAAGCTACCATCAAATCGGTCAGGTTAAAACCCCGGTAATCATTGTACCAGCCTGTTTCCAAAAGACTTCCGTCAGGGGTGACAACCCTAAGTCCCAGAATATAAT